>JAYQOT010000049.1:0-14368 GCA_038144955.1 Burkholderiales bacterium
ATGACCCTGCGCATCAACAAGGACAGCGTCGGGCAAAACACGCTCTCCGGACCCTCGATTGACACCAAGCAGATTTCGACGGAAGTCCTCGTTGAAAACGGCGGAACCGTGGTGATCGGCGGCATTTATACCCAGGATGAGCGCTCCACTACTACCAAGGTTCCGGTTCTCGGCGATTTGCCTTATGTCGGATTCCTGTTCAAAAACAACCAGCGGGTTGATGACCGGCGTGAATTGCTGATTTTCATCTCCCCGAAAATCCTCAAGGAAGGCGCCACCCTGCGCTGATTTTCTCCTGGAAGGCAGTATAAGAAGGGCGGCGCTGGATGCGCCGCCCTTTTTCTTTCATGCCACGGCTTCTGGCAGGCTTCCGCTAAAATGATGACATGCGAGCAAAGCAAGCGCCTCTTCTGTGATCATGCCGACAGACAACGGAAACATTTTTCTGGTGGGTCTGATGGGCGCGGGAAAAACATCCGTCGGCCGTATGCTGGCCAAACGTACTGGCAAGGTCTTTTATGACACCGATGCCGAAATAGAACGTGCCACCGGGGTAAAAATTCCGGTGATATTCGAAATCGAAGGGGAGGACGGATTCCGGCGCCGTGAAGAGAAAATGGTTGCCGCGTTGACCGCCATGCAGGGTATCGTGCTGGCAACCGGCGGGGGCTCAGTTCTTTCTGCTGCAAACCGGGAATTGCTGAAAACCAGGGGGCGCATCATCTACCTGCGTGCAAAAACCGAGGCTCTGTGGCGCCGCACCCGGCGCGACCGCAACAGACCGTTACTCCAGATTCCGGACCCGCTGGCGAAGCTCAAGGAATTGCATGCGCAGCGAGACCCTTTCTACACCGAGGTCGCGGATTTGATCGTTGACACAGGCTCCCAAAGCATCGGTACCCTGGCGACTCAGATCCAGCACCAGCTGGCTGATCTAGATGCCGGAAACACCTCCAGAACCGATATGGCCCAAACATGACTGCTACAAGAAAAACTACAACGCTGAATGTCGATCTGGCTGACCGCAGCTATCCCATACACATTGGCCCCGGTCTCCTGCAGCGCGGGGAAATGCTTGCGCAGTGCATGCCCCGACCCAAAGCCGTGGTGGTAACCAATGACGTGGTTGCCCCGCTGTATCTGGATACATTGATCCATGGCCTCAAATCACAGAATATTCCGTGTGAGGCCATTATTCTCCCGGATGGTGAAGACCAGAAATCCTGGGAGTCGCTGAACAAGATATTCGACGCACTGTTGACAGCAAGGGCAGAGCGTAAAACCACGCTGATTGCTTTGGGTGGCGGCGTCATTGGCGATCTGACCGGATTTGCCGCGGCCACCTATCAGCGCGGGGCGCCTTACCTTCAGGTGCCCACAACGCTGCTCGCCCAAGTCGACTCATCTGTTGGCGGTAAAACCGCGATCAATCATCCGCTGGGTAAAAACATGGTGGGCGCGTTTTATCAACCCCGTGCCGTCATCGCTGACACTGACACCCTGAAAACGCTGCCTGACAGGGAACTCTCGGCGGGTCTTGCGGAGGTGATCAAGTACGGATTGATCGGTGATCGTGAATTTTTCGATTGGCTGGACGCTAACCTTGAGAAATTGCTGAACCGGGATCCGGTTGCACTGACCTATGCCATCGAAATTTCCTGCAGGAACAAGGCACAAATCGTCGCTGCCGATGAAACCGAGCAGGGCGTGCGCGCGCTGCTCAACTTTGGCCATACTTTCGGTCACGCAATAGAGGCCGGACTCGGCTATGGCCAGTGGCTGCACGGAGAAGCCGTCGCCGCTGGAATGGCGATCGCTGCACGCGTATCGCAACACATGAAACTGCTGGACCAGGCTGCCGTCGAAAAAACGATCTCTTTACTGCAGCGCGCCAGGTTGCCGGTGAAAGGGCCCGCCTTGGGAATCCAGCGCTACATCGAGCTGATGGGGCATGACAAAAAGGTTGATAGCGGAGAAATCCGTTACGTACTGCTGCGCAAAATCGGCGAAGCCTTCACCGGTGCACGAATTCCCACTGAAATCCTGGAAACCGTTCTGGGCAAAGAAGGCGTTCATGCCGGCTGAATTGATGCCTTACTCGGCAGGGGCAAGCCGTTCGCTTGGACGTCGCCATCGCGAAACGCCCCCCCGGGGTCGCACTGAATACCAGCGCGACCGCGACCGCATCATTCATTCCACCGCGTTCAGGCGACTTGAATACAAGACCCAGGTCTTCGTCAATCACGAAGGCGATCTGTTTCGCACACGGCTGACCCACAGTCTTGAAGTCGCCCAGCTCGGAAGATCGATCGCGCGCCGGCTGGGACTTGAAGAAGACCTGACGGAAGCCATCGCGCTCGCCCACGACCTCGGCCATACCCCTTTCGGCCATACCGGACAGGATGCGCTCAATGCCTGCATGCGTCCTTACGGCGGTTTTGAGCACAACCTCCAGTCGCTGCGGGTGGTAGACATCCTTGAACAAAGATATGGCGCGTTTGACGGCCTCAACCTGACTTTTGAAACCCGTGAAGGCATCCTCAAGCACTGCGCCCTGAAAAACGCCCGCCTGCTCGGTGACGTGGGAGAACGGTTCCTCAAGCGCCGCCGCCCCGGACTTGAAGCGCAGATTGCCAATGTTGCGGATGAAATCGCCTACAACAACCACGATGTTGACGACGGCATCCGCTCCGGACTCTTGAACATCGAGCAACTCTCCTCGGTCGCCATTTTTCGCCGGCACATGCGCGCTGCACTGAAAGCGTTCCCGAAAATTGACGGGCGACGACTGGTGCATGAAACCGTTCGCCGCATGATTGATACGCTGGTGACCGATTTGATCCGCCACAGCGCCGCAACCATCCGTCATTACGCACCGCATTCGATTGAAGAAGTGCGGCTTGCCGCGGCAATGATCGGGTTTTCAGAACGCATCCAGCGTGAACAAACCGAGCTCAAGCAGTTCCTGCGCACCAATCTCTACCGCCATTACCGAGTATCCCGGATGAGCGCCAAGGCTCGACGCATCATCACCGAGCTGTTCCAGGCTTTCCTTGCGGAACCAGGTCTGCTGCCGCCCGAGTTCCAGGGACGTGCCCGCGAGGACACGCCGCGGGCAATCGCGGATTACATTGCGGGAATGACCGACCGCTACGCCATCGTCGAGCACCGCCGCTTGTTTTCCATCGACGTCAGCTGAGTTTTTCTCGCGGTTTTCGGGCCGCGAATGGTTGTGGCAACCCCTTGATGAAGGTAGACTTATCGGGTTTCACTCCGGCTTTTGCGTTTCACCCACCGCCAGTTGCGGCGGCGCAGCAAGTGTTTCGTTAACCCATTGTATTTAAACGGCTTTAAGAGGTCTTTGATGGCTCATCCACATCTGCCGCATCCCCAGGGCCTGTACGACGGCAGCCATGAACACGATGCCTGTGGCGTCGGTTTCATCGCGCACATCAAAGGCAAGAAAAGTCACGACCTCATTGAACAGGGCCTGACCATTCTGCGTAACCTGACCCACCGCGGCGCGGTGGGTGCGGATCCCAAGGCATCGGACGGCGCGGGCATCATGATCCAGATCCCCGATGCTTTCTTTCGCGAGGAAATGGCCAAGCAGGGGGTCAAACTGCCGCCCCCGGGCCACTATGGCATCGGCATGGTCTTCCTGCCGCGCGAACCCGCTTCACGGCTGGCCTGCGAATATGAGATTGAGCGCGCAATCAAGGACGAAGGCCAGACATTGCTGGGCTGGCGTGACGTGCCCGTCGACAGCGAGGATCTCGGGGAATCGGTGCGCAAAGTCGAGCCCGTCATCCGCCAGGTTTTTATCGGCCGCAGTCCGGCCATCCGCGTCACCGACGCTCTTGAGCGCAAGCTTTATGTCATCCGCAAAAGCGCGGGACATGCCATCCGGGCCCTGAAGCTGGCCCACGGCACAGAATTCTGGGTGCCGACAATGTCGGCGCGTACCATCGTCTACAAGGGCATGCTGCTGCCGTCACAGGTCGGTACCTATTACAAGGACCTGCAGGATCCGCGGGTGGTATCCGCCCTGGCGCTGGTCCACCAGCGCTTCTCGACCAACACTTTCCCGACCTGGGATCTGTCCCACCCGTTCCGCATGATTGCCCATAACGGCGAGATCAATACGCTGCGCGGCAACGTTAACTGGGTACGTGCACGGCAAGGCGCCATATCCAGTCCCGTACTCGGCAAGGATCTCGATAAATTGTGGCCGGTGATTTATCCGGGACAATCGGATTCAGCTTCCTTCGACAACGCGCTTGAGCTGCTGGTGATGAGCGGCTACTCAATCGCGCATGCCGTGATGATGATGATTCCGGAAGCGTGGGAAGGTCACACCCTGATGGATCCCAGCCGTCGCGCTTTCTATGAATACCATGCCGCAATGATGGAGCCGTGGGATGGTCCCGCCGCGATCGCGTTTTCGGATGGCCGGCAGATCGGAGCCACGCTGGACCGCAACGGCTTGCGCCCGGCGCGCTACATCGTTACCGATGATGATCTGGTCATCATGGGTTCGGAGTGTGGCTGCCTGCCGATTCCCGAGGAAAAAATCGTCAAGAAGTGGCGACTGCAGCCCGGCAAGATGTTCCTGGTCGATCTGGAAAAAGGCCGCATCATTGACGACCGTGAACTGAAGGAATCCCTGGCCTCGGCCAAACCCTATGCCGAGTGGATGGAGCGCATTCGCGTAAAGCTGGACGATGTCGAAAGCCAGAAGGCGCAGCCGGAGCGCAGCCCGGTGCCGCTGCTCGACCGTCAGCAGGCTTTCGGCTACACCCAGGAAGACCTGAAATTCCTGCTCGTCCCCATGGCGAACAACGGCGAGGAACCGACCGGGTCCATGGGCAACGATTCGCCGCTTGCCGTTTTATCCAATAAAAACAAGAACTTATACCACTACTTCAAGCAGCTGTTCGCGCAAGTGACCAACCCCCCGATCGACCCGATCCGGGAGGAGCTGGTGACTTCGCTGGTGTCGTTCATCGGTCCCAAGCCGAACCTGCTGGGCACCGATGAAATGAATCCGCCCATCCGCCTGGAAGTCAGCCAGCCGGTGCTGGATTTTTTCGAGATGGAAAAAATCCGCCACATCGAGGCCTACACCGACAGCAAGTTCAAATCGTTCGAACTCGACATCACCTATGCTGTGTCCTGGGGCAAGGAAGCCATTGAGGCGCGACTGGCGAGCCTGGCGGCACAGGCAGAAGACGCGGTTCGCGCAGGCTATTCGATCATCATCATTTCAGACCGTCGGGTTGATCGCGATCACGTGGCGATCCCTGCGCTGCTTGCGCTCGCCACTGTTCATCACCACCTGGTCGACAAGGGCTTGCGTACCAGTGCCGGCCTGGTGGTTGAAACCGGCTCTGCCCGCGAAGTTCATCACTTTGCACTGCTCGGAGGTTATGGCGCCGAAGCCGTGCATCCTTACCTCGCCCTGGAAACCATGCTGCATCTGGCCGAGAGCGGGCAGATGGGCGCCAATGTCGACGGCTACAAGGCAATCAAGAATTTCGTCAAGGCCATCGGCAAGGGATTGCGCAAGGTCATGTCGAAGATGGGCATCTCGACCTACATGTCGTACACCGGCGCGCAGATCTTCGAGGCTATCGGCCTGTCGCGGACTCTGGTCGACAAGTACTTTGTCGGAACCGTTTCCAATGTCGGCGGCATCGGTGTTTTCGAAGTCGCCGAGGAAGCCATCCGCACCCATCGCAGCGCTTTCAGCGGCGACCCGGTACTGGCCGGAGCACTGGATACCGGGGGTGAATATGCGTGGCGGGTGCGCGGCGAAGATCACATGTGGACGCCGGACACCATCGCCAAGCTGCAGCACGCAACCCGCGCCAACAGCGCTGCAACTTACAAAGAGTATGCCGACCTGATCAACGATCAATCGGCACGGCACATGACTTTCCGCGGGTTGTTCGAATTCCGCTACGAGCAATGCACCCCGGTGGCCATAGAAGAGGTCGAACCGGCGAAGGAAATCGTCAAACGCTTTTCTACCGGCGCCATGTCCCTGGGCTCGATTTCCACCGAAGCCCACACCACGCTGGCAATAGCCATGAACCGGCTCGGCGGCAAATCCAACACCGGTGAAGGCGGTGAGGACCGCAAACGTTTTGCGCCGGTCAAGGCGGGTGAATCACTGATGTCGAGGCTGGGACAGGGACGCGTTGAGCAGGACATCGTGCTCCAGGAAGGCGATCTGCTGAAATCGAAAATCAAGCAGGTCGCTTCCGGCCGTTTCGGCGTCACCGCAGAATACCTCGCCAGCGCCGAGCAGATCCAGATCAAGATGGCACAGGGTGCAAAACCCGGCGAAGGCGGGCAATTGCCCGGCCGCAAGGTTTCCGAATATATCGCCGAGTTGCGCTATTCCACTCCGGGTGTGGAGCTGATTTCGCCGCCGCCGCATCATGACATTTATTCGATTGAAGATCTGGCGCAGCTGATTCACGACCTGAAGAACAGCAACTCCTCCGCTTCGATCAGCGTGAAACTGGTATCCGAAGTCGGCGTTGGCACGGTGGCCGCAGGGGTTGCCAAGGCCAAGGCGGATCACGTGACCATTTCCGGCCACGACGGCGGCACCGGCGCCAGCCCGTGGTCCTCGATCAAGCATGCAGGTACGCCGTGGGAACTCGGCCTTGCTGAAACCCAGCAGACCCTGGTCCTCAACAGACTGCGCGGGCGCATTGCCGTGCAGGTCGACGGCCAGATGAAAACCGGGCGTGACGTTGTCATCGGTGCACTGCTCGGTGCAGACGAGTTCGGCTTCGCCACGGCCCCGCTGGTCGTCGAGGGTTGCATCATGATGCGCAAGTGCCACCTGAACACCTGCCCGGTTGGGGTCGCTACCCAGGACCCGGTGCTGCGCAAGAAATTCTCCGGCAAGCCTGAGCATGTCATCAATTATTTCTTCTTTGTTGCAGAGGAGATCCGCGAACTGATGGCCAAACTGGGCATCCGCAAATTCGACGACCTGATCGGCCGCTCCGATCTGCTCGACATGCGCAAGGGCATTGCCCACTGGAAAGCCCAGGGCCTCGACTTCAGCCGCATTTTCCATCAACCCCAGGTTGCTCCGGAGATCGCGCGCTTCCACAGCGAAAGCCAGGATCACGGGCTCGATAAGGCGCTGGATCACCGTTTGATTGAATTGGCGGCGCCGGCGCTGGAGCGCGGCGAGAAAGTATCCATCGACATGCCGATCCGCAACATCAACCGCACCGTCGGCACCATGCTCTCGGGTGAGGTTGCCAAACGCTACGGCCACGACGGTCTGCCCGACGGCACCATCCACGTGCGTTTTGCCGGCAGTGCCGGCCAGAGCCTCGGCGCCTTCCTTTCACGCGGAATCACCCTGGACCTGATCGGCGACACCAACGATTACTGCGGCAAGGGGCTGTCGGGTGGGCGCATCATCGTCCAGCCTTCACCCAAATTCCGCGGTGAACCGGCGCAGAACATCATTACCGGTAACGTCGTGCTCTACGGCGCGATCGCCGGCGAAGCCTATTTCCGCGGTGTTGCCGGCGAGCGCTTCGCTGTGCGCAACTCGGGAGCTCACGCTGTGGTAGAGGGCGTTGGCGATCATTGCTGCGAGTACATGACCGGCGGCACGATCATCGTGCTCGGCGCTGCGGGTCGCAACTTTGCCGCCGGCATGTCCGGTGGCATAGCCTACGTCTACGACGAAGACAGCAGCTTCCCTGCGCACTGCAATACCGCAATGGTTGCTCTGGAGCCGTTGCTGACCGAAACCGAGCAGGATGCCAAGGTGGGCCGGGATATCTGGCATCTCGGCGAAGCGGATGAAGTCATCGTCAAGCGGATGATTGAAAATCACGCGCGGCTGACCGGCAGCACAAAAGCGCAACAGATTATTGCCAACTGGGCAGCGGTGCGCGGCAAATTCGTCAAGGTGTTCCCGAACGAATACCGGCGTGCACTCGGCGAACTGGCTGCGAAAGGCAAAAAAATCGCGGCCTGACGCATACCGTCAACACCGCACTCAAGAACTGCAATCTGCTCACCTTCGCGGGTGATGTACTGGGATCGGACTGTCATGGGCAAAGTAACAGGATTTCTGGAATACGAACGGCTGAACGAAGCTGCGGAATCGCCCCAGGAGCGGCTCAAGCACTGGCGTGAATTCGTCGACCATCTTGACGACAAGGCAGCAGGACTCCAGGGCGCCCGCTGCATGGACTGCGGCACGCCTTTCTGCATGAGTGGCTGCCCGATCAACAACATCATTCCCGACTGGAACGACCTCATATTCCGCCAGGATTGGCAGCGGGCACTGGATACCCTGCATTCGACCAACAATTTCCCGGAATTCACCGGGCGAGTGTGCCCTGCACCCTGTGAAGCCGCCTGCACCCTTAACATCAACAATGATCCAGTGGGCATCAAGTCGATTGAACACGCCATCATCGACAAGGGCTGGTCTTCGGGATGGGTCATACCGCAGCCACCTGCTGCCAAAACCGGTAAACGCGTCGCGGTCATCGGTTCGGGACCAGCAGGGATGGCCTGTGCCCAGCAACTGGGTCGTGCGGGTCATGCAGTCGTCGTGTTCGAGAAAGCCAGTCGCATCGGCGGACTGCTGCGCTACGGCATCCCTGACTTCAAGATGGAGAAACACCTGATTGATCATCGCGTCGAGCAGATGCGTGCCGAAGGCGTTGAATTCCGTGTAAACCAGGACATCGGCGGCACGGTGCCTGCCAAAAATCTGCTGGCCGAATTTGACGCCGTGGTCATGGCCGGCGGCGCAGAAAACCCGCGCGACCTGCCGGTACCTGGACGAGAACTCGATGGCGTGCATTTCGCAATGGACTTCCTGCCACAGCAGAACAAGGTCGTGGCTGGCGACAAGGTCGAAGGACAAATCAAGGCCACCGGCAAGCATGTCGTCGTCATCGGCGGCGGGGATACCGGCTCGGACTGCGTCGGCACCTCGAACCGGCATGGCGCCGCTTCGGTAACCCAGTTCGAACTGCTGCCGCAACCTCCAGCGCAGGAGAACAAGCCCATGGTCTGGCCGTACTGGCCGGTCAAGCTGCGCACTTCCAGTTCGCACGAAGAGGGTTGCCAGCGTGATTGGTCGGTTGCGACCAAACGCTTTGAGGGCAAGGCCGGCAAGCTGGAAAAACTGGTCGCCGCCCGGCTGGAATGGAAAGACGGCCGCATGCAGGAAATCCCGGGTTCGGAGTTCACGATCAAGGCTGATCTGGTGCTGCTGGCGATGGGCTTTCTGGGACCGGTGCAGGGCGGCCTGCTCGATCAACTTGGCGTGGCCAAGGACAGCAGGAGCAATGTATTGGCCGACACCGAAAACTACCGCACCTCGGTCGACAAGGTGTTCGCGGCCGGTGACATGCGCCGCGGCCAGTCGCTGGTGGTTTGGGCCATCCGCGAAGGACGCCAGTGCGCGCGCGCGGTAGACGAGTTCCTGATGGGAAGTTCCGAACTTCCCCGTTGATGTCGACCCCTAAAAACGACACGCTGCTGCGCGCATTGCTGCGGCAGCCGACGCCTTATACGCCGGTATGGATCATGCGTCAGGCCGGTCGCTACCTGCCCGAATACAATGCGACGCGCAAACGGGCAGGAAGCTTTCTCGGGTTGGCAAAAAATCCCGACTTCGCCACCGAGGTCACGTTGCAACCGCTGGCGCGCTTTCCGCTCGATGCCGCCATCCTGTTTTCCGACATCCTCACCGTGCCCGATGCCATGGGCCTGGGTCTATATTTCGCTGAAGGCGAGGGCCCGAAGTTCGAACATCCGCTGCGTGACGAAACCGCGATAGGCCGTCTTGCCGTACCTGATCCCCGCGAAAAACTGGGCTATGTACTCGACGCGGTGCGCCAGATAAGGCGTGAACTTGATAACAAGGTTCCCCTGATCGGCTTCTCCGGAAGTCCGTACACCCTGGCCTGCTACATGATCGAGGGTGGCGGCAGCGACGATTTTCGCATCATCAAAACCATGCTCTATTCCCGCCCGGATCTGCTGCACCGGATACTGGAAATCAACGCCAAGGCAGTGATCGACTACCTGAACGCACAAATCGAGGCGGGTGCACAAGCCGTCATGGTATTTGACACCTGGGGCGGCGTACTGTCCGATGCGGCTTACCGCGAATTCTCCCTGGCCTACCTGCGTCGCGTCATTGCAGGACTGCATCGCGAATGGAACGGCCAGCCGATACCGAACATCGTCTTCACCAAGGGGGGAGGACTGTGGCTGGAGGACATCGCTGCGATAGGCTGCAACGCCGTCGGGCTGGACTGGACCGTTGATATCGGGGTCGCGCGGCGTCGTGTGGGCGAAAATGTTGCCTTGCAGGGTAATCTCGATCCCAATGTGCTGTTCAGCTCTACCGCTAACATTTCAGCGCAGGTCGCAAGCGTGTTGCGTCAGTTCGGTACGGGATCCGGTCATGTGTTCAACCTCGGACATGGCGTATCGCAATACACCCCGCCCGAGCATGTCGGGGCACTGGTTGAGGCCGTACATACGCTGAGCCGTCCCTACCACTGACGTTACCGGCTGCAGCATAAAGCCGAAAAGCTTATGCACAGCAAGGGGTTAGCAACGCTCTCCCCCGGACATTCCCGAGCCCCGCCCGAAAATGTTTTTAACTAATTGTTTTAATTGAATAATTCTCAATTTTTCGGGTCTGGGTGGGGCAGACCTGGCCACAGCCTCTGAACTAGCCGGCTGGAAATTTCCTTGATCAACAGGTTTATCCACAGCCCTAATCGCGCAAAATCCCTTGTCGATAAGGCGGTTGGCCGTCTTTTCAAAAATACTCTTGAACTTCCCGCATTGAATGAGCGGATTTTCTGCAATGAACCTGGTACGCATCGCCCTCGAAGTCCCGGTCGCGCGGTTATTTGATTACCGTTGCGACCATCCGGCGCCGGCCATCGGCGCCAGGGTGTTAGTACCTTTCGGCAGGCAAAAACGGGTCGGTATCGTCGTCTCTGTACCTCAAAGCAGCGAAGTACCCGACAACAAATTACGCCACATACACGCGGTGCTGGATGATGAACCGCTGCTTCACGCTGCAGACCTTCGCCTGCTGCGCTTCGCTGCCGAATATTACGTACACCCGCTGGGTGCGGTCATACTCTCGTCGCTGCCGGCAGCGCTGCGACGGGTGCGTGAACGCAGGCCGCCGCCGTCGGCCTGGGCATTGACGGCTGCCGGTGCTGCTTCGGACATCAATGGTCTGCCAGCCCGATCCCGTAGCCAGCGCGCACTGCTGGCGCATCTTCAGCAGTATCGAATTGTTGATCATGCTGAAATCGTGGCCAAAGGAACGGCCACGCGCAAAGCCCTGCAAATTTTCATCGATCAGGGCTGGGTCATTCCGGCCCCGGCAGGTGACAAGCCTGTCAGTAACGCCTCGACTGCGGTAACTCCGGGGCCGCCATTGACTCCCGAACAATCCGCCGCGGTCTCACCCATCATCGCGGCGCTGGGACGCTATCAGTCTCTGTTGCTGCACGGGATTACCGGCAGCGGCAAGACCGAAGTCTATCTGCGCGCCATGGCAGCAGCACTGTCGAGCAACCTGCAGGTACTGCTGCTAGTACCGGAAATCGCATTGACCCCACAGCTGGAGAACCGGGTCCGTGAACGTTTCCCGGACACCGGACTCTCCACGCTGCACAGCGGCCTCGCTGAAAGCGAACGCAGCCGTCGCTGGCAAGCGGCACGAACGGGACAGTCCCGCATTGTGCTGGGTACCCGGCTTTCAGTATTCACGCCCTTGCCGGATCTCGGGCTGATCATCGTTGACGAAGAACATGACGCCTCCTTCAAGCAAGGCGAGGGATTTCGCTACTCAGCGCGTGACCTTGCCGTGGTCCGGGCCCGCCAGGCAAATATACCGGTGGTACTCGGCTCGGCGACTCCGGCCCTGGAAACCTGGCGCAATGCCGAAAATGGTCGTTATCAACTGTTACAACTGAGCCAGCGCATACAGGGCGGGCTGCCGGAAATTTCCTGCATCGATCTGCGCAACCAGACACTGGACGAAGGACTGTCGGCGCCACTGATTTCAGCCATTGATGATTGCCTTGGGCGTGGCGAGCAAAGCCTGGTATTCATCAACCGTCGCGGCTATGCACCAGTATTGTTGTGTGGCGGCTGTGGCTGGATTTCGGAGTGCCAGCGCTGTTCGGCGCGCCTGGTCGTGCATTTACGGGAGAAAATCCTGCGCTGTCATCATTGCGGCCATGAGAGACCCGTCCCGCCCGCCTGCCCGGATTGCGGTGAAGCGGACCTGGCACCGGTCGGACAGGGCACCCAGCGCATCGAGTCCGCTCTGGAGCGGCGTTTTCCTCGGGCCCGCATCCTGCGCATCGACCGCGATACGACACGACGCAAGGACAGCTGGGAAAACATGCGCAGTCGCATCCACGGGCGCGAGGTCGACATCCTGGTTGGTACGCAAATACTCGCCAAGGGGCATGATTTCCCGCATTTGAGCCTGGTTGGAGTAATCAATGCCGACAGCATGCTCTACAGCAGTGATTTCCGGGCTGCAGAAAAGCTTTATTCGTTGTTGACGCAGGTGGCGGGGCGGGCAGGCCGTGGCTCGGCACCGGGCAACGTTCTGGTCCAGACTGAGTTTCCGGGGCATCCGTTATACGCCGCATTGCGCGACCGTGATTTCGGCTCCTTTGCGGGGGCCCAGCTGGCCGAACGCAGGCAGGCGGGGTTCCCGCCTTACATGCACCAGGCGCTGCTGCGCGCTGAAGCTCCCCGGCTCGAAGTTGCGCTGCAGTTCCTAGAGAAAACGGCACGTGCGGCACGCAGCATCGCCAGGGAGGTCTCGCTGTTTGATCCTGTGCCCGCTCAACTGACCCGCAAAGCAGGACGGGAACGCGCCCACCTTCTGGTGCAGGCCGCAACGCGTACCAAATTGCGCGATTTCCTCAATGCATGGCGTCCCTTGCTGGAGAACGATACCGCCTCTGCTGCGCGCTGGTCGCTGGATGTCGATCCACTGGAATTCTGAACAGAATCAAGCTTGTACCATGCTAGAATTCGACACTTTTTGCGGCCACGTCCGCCGCCGCCTCGCGGCAAAACCTGCCGCCCGCTGAACTTAGTATTGTGCTGATCTGCCAATGACCACCGCGCCCGCCGACGCCCGCAGCCTGTTAGCCGGATTGATTCGCAGCGCGCTCGATAAAGTAGCGCCGCCGGGAACGACGGCCGCAATTCATCTCGACCGTCCGAAAATGGCACAGCACGGCGACTTTGCCTGCAACGTTGCCCTGCAGCTTGCCAAGACGCTACGCGCCAATCCGCGCGCCATCGCCGAGCAACTGATCGCGGCGCTGCCCGCATCACCATTTCTCGCCAAGGCCGAAGTCGCCGGCGCAGGATTCATCAACCTGTTTCTGGCGCAATCGTACAAACAACAGGTCGTCGGCCGCGTGCTGGCCGCGGGAACGAGCTACGGCTGCAGCAAAAACGGGCAGAACAAGAAGACCCAGGTCGAATTTGTTTCCGCCAACCCAACCGGTCCCCTGCATGTCGGCCATGGCCGCGGCGCCGCCTACGGTGCCAGCCTTGCCGCCATCCTGGAGGCCGCCGGATTCGACGTATCGCGTGAGTACTATGTCAACGATGCCGGCAGGCAGATGGACATCCTGGCATTGTCGACATGGCTGCGCTACGTTGAGCAGGGCGGTGAAACTGTCCAGTTTCCCGCCAATGCCTATCGCGGCGACTACGTACGGGTCATGGCGGAGCAATTGCGCGGCACCGCAGGCGGTGGCTTCCAGAGGCGCTGGAGTGAAATTGTCGCTGATACCGTTGATGCTGCCGTTGATGCCGAAGGCCACCTTGATGACCTGATCGCGAATGCCAAGCGCCTGCTCGGCGACGACTACGAACAGGTGCACCGTTTTGCACTGGAAACCCAGCTGGCCGATTGCAAGGACGATCTGGCGGAATTCGGTGTGGCCTTCGACTGCTGGTTCTCCGAACGCTCCCTGTTCACCAGCGGCAAGGTTGAAAAAGCCATGCTTGAGCTGGAGCAGTGCGGCCATCTTTACGTTCAGGAAGGCGCGAAATGGTTCCGTTCGACAGCCTTCGGAGACGAAAAGGATCGGGTCGTGCAACGGGAGAACGGCCAGTACACCTATTTCGCCAGCGACATTGCCTATCACCTCGACAAACTGGAGCGCGGATACGACCTGGTCATCGACGTCTGGGGTGCCGACCATCACGGCTACATTGCCCGTGTCAGGGGTTCATTGTCGGCTCTGGGCCGCGATCCCGAGCGACTGAACATATCGCTGGT
>JAYQOT010000049.1:14888-19614 GCA_038144955.1 Burkholderiales bacterium
CTGTCACTGCTGGGTGTGACCGCCCCTGAAAAAATGTAAGATTGAATCGTGAGCAAGGATTACAAAGGCAGCGAACGCAAAACTCCCTCCCGCGGCAGCGGCGGTTCGCTGTTCATCGGCATTCTGATCGGGCTCGTGCTGGGGCTTGGCATTGCCCTGGGGGTTGCCTGGTACATCAACAAGATGCCCAGCCCGTTTCAGCAGAAAGCGCCGCCACCCCGCAACGATACTGCCAAACCCACGGTCACCGAACCGGCCAAACCGGCCGAAAAAACCGGCAAGTCCGCGGAAACCAAGCCGCGTTTCGATTTCTACAAGATTCTGCCCGGTGTCGAAGAACCTGCCACCGATCAGCAGCTGCGCGATGCCAAAGCCGTCAAAAGCAAATCGAAAGAGTCTTTTTTCCTGCAGGCCGGCGCTTTCCAGGGTGCGGCTGACGCGGACAACCTGAAAGCCCGGCTCGCTCTGATCGGCATGCAGGCATTGGTACAAACCACGGAGTTACCGGATCGCGGCACCTGGCACCGCGTACGCATAGGGCCCTACGACAACGTCGAGGAACTTAACCGGGCGCGCGATACTCTGAAGAAAAACGGCATAGATACGACCCTGATCAAGGTTCGCGACGCCGAAAGATAACGTCTTCCCCTGGAGATACCATGCGACTGACCGCTTTTTTCCTGCGCCTGATGACAGCGGGGATACTGGGACTGGGTTTCGCCTTTGCCCAGGCAGCCCAGCTGACACCGGGAAAAGATTACACACTCGTCCGTCCGCCGCAACCGACGGACAGCGGCACCAAGATTGAAGTTCTGGAATTCTTTTATTACGGCTGTCCGCATTGCAACAACCTGCAGCCTTCGCTGGAAGCCTGGCTGAAGAACAAACCCGCTGACGTTGAATTCAGGCGCATGCCCGCCGTATTCCAGGATGGCTGGGTACCGCTGACCAAAGCCTATTACGCGATCGAGGCTCTGGGACTGGTCGACAAACTGCACCAGGAAATGTTCGCCACACTGCACAAGAAAAATATCCGCCTGCAGAATGCGGAATCCATTTTTGACTGGGCGGCAAGCCGCGGCGTGGACCGCAAGAAATTCGCCGACACCTTCAATTCCTTTGGCGTCAACGGCCGAACCCAGCGTTCCATCGAACTGACGCGCAAATACGATATTCCGGGCACTCCGGCCGTTGCCATTGACGGCAAATTCCTGACCGGCCCCTCGATGACGCTGAAAGCCGATCGCACCATAGACTACGATCGTTTCTTCCAGGTCGTCGATGCCTTGATAGCCGAGGCAAGGAAAGCCAAAGGCGGTAAATAGTACATGCGCTACGCTGCGGTGCGCGCGGCTTCAACCTGCCTTCTTGCAGCGCTGCTGCTCGCAGTTTCCGCAACTGCGTTCGGACAGCAACAGCGGATACTGCGGGCCGATATTGATTACCGGGTCATTCGTCCGCAGCCGATCCAGATTGCCGGCGGCATCGAAGTCATCGACTTTTTCTGGTACGGCTGCCCTTATTGCAACAAACTGCAGCCCTTTCTGGAACGCTGGGTCAGGAATAAACCTGCCGACGTGACGGTGCGACGCATTCCTGTCGTGCTGCGAGACAGCTGGGCACCTCACGCACGCATTTATTACACCCTCGAAGCCCTGGGCGAAGTGGAGCGACTGCATCAGCGCGTGTATCACGGCTACCATGTTGACGAACTGCACATGAGCAAACCGGAAGTGATGTCGGAATGGGCGGTGCGCAATGGCATCGACCGTGCGCGATGGGACGAAGCCTATGGCTCCGCCGAAGTAAAGAGCAAAGTCGAAGAAGCCCGAAAGCTGACCCGCGCCTATGACATCACCGGCACCCCGTCGCTGGTCGTGCAGGGACGTTACCTGACCTCGGGCAACATGGCACTCACGCTGGACAGCATGCTGCCGATACTCGACGGCATGATACAACGCGTGCGCGACACCCCGAATCCCTGAACTGACGGCGAACAGGCACGGTCCTGATGCCGCCTGCATCCCCTTTGCATGTCGCCATTACCGGTGCTTCCGGCGGACTGGGTGCCGCCTTGGCCAGACACTACGCCTCCCGCGGCGCCACGTTGGGTCTGACCGCGCGCAGTCCGGGGGAAATGGAAGCTTTGGCCAGGATTTATCCCGGCCGCTGCATTTATCGCACGGCGGATGTACGCGATGCCGTTGCCATGCGCGAAGCGGCAGCATACTTCCAGGAACGGCATGGCCCGGCTGACATCGTGATTGCCAACGCCGGCATCAGCGTCGGCACGCTGACAGAATTCGCTGAGGATGAACGCTCTTTCCGCAACGTGATCGATACCAACCTGATCGGCATGGTCAACACCTTCCAGCCATACCTCGGTGGGATGCGCGATCGCGGCAGCGGAATCCTTGCGGGAATTGCCAGCGTCGCAGGGTTCCGCGGGCTGCCGGGCGCAGGAGCCTATTCCGCCTCCAAGGCAGCAGCCATCAGTTACCTGGAAAGCCTGCGCGTGGAACTGCGCGGCAGCGGCGTCTCGGTGATCACGCTTTGTCCCGGATACATCGTCACGGCCATGACCGCACGCAATCCCTATCCGATGCCCTTCATCATGTCAGCTGAAGAGGCGGCGGGGAAAATTGTCCGGATCATCGAGCGCGGCCGGACCTACGCAGTCATTCCCTGGCAGATGGCCATAGTCTCGAGGCTGATGCACGTAATGCCACGCTGGCTCTACGACCGCCTGGCCTCCGGGGCTGGCCGCAAACCGCGTGAGTGATTGAGTCTGTTTTACTGCGCCTAGCGGATGTTATTCAACCGTAACCGACTTGGCCAGATTACGTGGCTTGTCGACGTCGGTACCCCGATTCAGCGCAGTGTGATAGGCCAGCAATTGCAAAGGTACGCTGTGCAGAATGGGTGAGAGCAGGCCAGCGTGATCGGGCATCTGGATCACATGCAAACCTTCACCGTCGACAAACTGTGCATTGAGATCGGCCAGCACGTACAGTTCGCCGCCGCGTGCACGCACTTCCTGAAGGTTGGATTTGAGTTTCTCGATCAACGCATCCTTGGGCGCGACTGCGACCACCGGCATGTCGGCATCGACCAGCGCCAGAGGACCGTGCTTGAGTTCGCCGGCAGCATAACCCTCGGCGTGAATATAGGTGATTTCCTTGAGCTTGAGTGCGCCTTCCAGCGCGATCGGGTAATGGATGCCGCGACCGAGGAACAACGCGTGATGCTTGCGCGCAAACACCTGGGCCCACTCCTTGATCGCTGGCTCGGTCTGCAGCACATGGGTTAGCGCCGCCGGCAGGTGACGCAGTGCCTGCAGCCATTCCGCTTCCTGGGCGGCTTTCAGTCGGCCGCGCTGCTTGGCCAGCGCCATCGCCAGCAACACCAGTGCCGCCAACTGGGTAGTGAAAGCCTTGGTTGAGGCCACACCGATCTCCGGTCCGGCGCGGGTCAGAAAACGCAGATCGGAAGCGCGCACCAGCGCAGACTCCGGCACGTTGCAGATCGACAGGCTGTAGCGGTGGCCCTTGGCCTTGGCGAACTGCAGCGCAGCCAGCGTATCCGCAGTTTCACCGGACTGGGAAATCGTCACCACCAGCGCCAGCGGGTCGTGCACGGTGTCGCGATAGCGATATTCACTGGCGATTTCGACCGAACAGGGCAGTCCTGCAATGCCTTCCAGCCAGTAGCGGGCCACCATGCCGGCGTGGTGGCTGGTGCCGCAGGCCAGTATCACTATCCTGTTGATTTCATTGAATATTTGTTCTGCTCGCGCACCGAAGAGCTGGGGGGAAATCGCCTTCGCGTTGGTCACCATTTCCAGCGTATTGGCCACCGCCATCGGCTGCTCGAAGATTTCCTTCTGCATGTAGTGCTGGTACGGACCCAGCTCGACGGTCTCGGCGCTGATCTTGGTTTTCTGCTCGGCGCGCTTCGTCTCGGCACCGCCCTGGTCAAAGATGCGCAATGCCGCGCCAGTAAGTTCGGCGCAGTCACCCTCTTCGAGATAGATCACGCGCTGCGTCACCTGTACCAGTGCAGATGCATCCGAGGCAGCGAAGTTTTCCCCTTGGCCCAGGCCCAGCAGCAGCGGCGCACCCATGCGGGCCACCACCAATCTGCCGGCATCGATTTCCTCGATGACCGCAATAGCGTAGGCACCGACCAGTTCCCGCATCGCTTGCATCACTGCGTCGCGCAGCGTCGGTGCGGACTGGCGATGGAAATGCACCAGGTGGGCAATCACCTCGGTGTCGGTGTCGGAGACAAAGGTATAGCCCTTGGCGCGGAGGCTGCGCCGCATTTCGTCGTGGTTTTCGATGATGCCGTTGTGGACTACCGATATGCCACCCGACACGTGCGGATGCGCATTTTTTTCGGAGGGTGCACCGTGGGTTGCCCAGCGGGTATGTGCAATGCCGACATGACCCGCGACCTTATCCGCCTGCGCAACGCGCTCGAGCTCCGCCACGCGACCGGTGCTGCGCACGCGGCGCAGCTTGCCGTTGATCACAGCAATTCCAGCCGAGTCGTAGCCACGATACTCCAGGCGCTTCAATCCCTCGATCAGGATCGGAACCACGTTCCGGGCCGCAATAGCGCCTACGATTCCGCACATGGGCTAAATGAACTCCGTCAGGATTTGGCTTTTTTCTTTTGCGGACGCTGCCAGCCAGCGCGGTGTTCCTGCGTCTTGGCGTTGAGT
>JAYQOT010000050.1:0-17694 GCA_038144955.1 Burkholderiales bacterium
GTGCCGGTGTCGCTGGGCATAGGCATCGCTTTCGCCGCCAGTTTGTGGGCAACCTGGACGGCTTCGGGGCAGGTGTATTTCGATTCGGTCTCGATGTTCGTTTTTCTGCTGTTGGGGGCGCGTTACTTCGAGGCGCAGGCACAGGCGAAGGCGGTCGAAGCGCAGGAGCGCCTGGTTCGTCTCGTCCCTGCTACCGCCGAGCGGCTGCAAAACCATCCCGGTGATGCAGTGGAGCGGGTGGCTGCAGCAACGTTGCGCGAGGGGAATTTCGTGCGTGTACGGCCCGGAGCTGTAATTCCTGCCGACGGGGTGGTGGTCGAAGGGGAGAGCGCGGCGGACGAGTCACTGCTCACCGGCGAATCCCGGCCTGTACCCAAACGGCCCGGGGATGGAGTAACCGGCGGCTCGGTCAATATCGGCGGATTGTTGACGTTACGGGTGAGCCGGGTCGGAGAAGACAGCGTGCTCGCGGGTATCGTGCGCCTGATGGATCGGGCGCAGACGGAAAAGCCGCGCATCGCGCAGACTGCCGACCGCGTCGCGCAATGGTTTGTAGCGGTGCTGCTGTTGCTCACGGTCGTGGCGTTTGCAGCATGGTGGCAAATCGATTCCGCGCGTGCATTGTGGGTCGCGGTGTCCATGCTGGTGGTGACCTGTCCCTGTGCCCTGTCGCTGGCCACGCCGGCGGCACTCAGCGCAGCGACCAGCGCCGCTTATCGCAGTGGTGTTCTGGTGACACGTGGCCATGCCCTGGAGACTCTGGCACGGGCGACGCATGTCGTGTTTGACAAGACCGGCACGCTGAGCACCGGGCACATGGCTGTCGCCGGGGTGCGCGTACTGGGCAACGAATCGCGTGATCGTTGTCTTGCGCTGGCTGCGGCGCTGGAATCGGGTTCCGAACATCCCATCGGGCGTGCGTTGAATGCCACGGTTTCAGGCGTGCATGCAGTGGCAAAGAAGGTGAGCCATGTTTCCGGGCAGGGGATTGAAGGACTGGTGGGCGGACGACTGCTGCGCATCGGCCGACCTGAGTTTGTTGCTGACATGCATGGCCAGCCGGTTCCTGACGATTTTGGTGCTGCTGCCGGGGCGGCCACGGCAGTCATGCTGGGTGATGCACGGGGTTGGCTTGCCATGTTCATTCTGGACGATACGCCACGTCACGATGCCGGCAAGGTGGTCGAGTTGCTGCGGGCCGCCGGCGTCCAGGTAAGTCTGCTCTCGGGCGATCAGCCCCAACGCGTGCTGCATGTGGCGTGCGAGATGGGCATTGCTGATGCACGCGGCGGAGCCACCCCCGCCGCCAAGCTCGCTCATGTGCGTGATCTGCAGGCAAACGGGGCAGTGGTGGCAATGGTCGGGGACGGCGTCAACGATGCGCCGGTACTGGCCCAGGCGCAGGTATCGGTGGCACTCGGCAGCGGTACCGCGCTGGCGCACAACAGTGCCGACATCGTGCTGATGCATGACCGGCTGACCGCGCTTGCCGAAGCGCGTAGTCTGGCGCGGCGTACGCTCGGCGTTATCCGCCAGAATCTGGCCTGGGCCACGGTCTACAACGCGGTGGCATTACCGCTCGCGATGGCCGGTCTGGTGACGCCTCTGGTTGCCGCCGCTGGCATGTCGGTTTCTTCTTTGCTGGTTGTCCTCAACGCTTTGCGTCTGGCGCGGCACTGAAGCATCATGCCGGGATGGACATCCTTTTTCTGCTGGTACCGCTGTCGATAGTGCTGGTTTTCGTGATCGGCGCCATTTTCTGGTGGGCACTGAAAAGCGGGCAATTCGAGGATCTTGAAGGCCCGGCGCACCGTATCCTGATGGATGATGACGCGCCTGAAAAACCAAATAAAAACAATTAGTTAACAATTCGCAACGAGGAGCTGCGTTTGCCGGTTACAGAATTGACTGCGCGTCCTACGCTCAGTGCCAAGCTGACTGCCATAGCAATGGTATTCATGGCGGTGGCGCTGACAGCGATCGGTCTCACGCTGTATGAGTCATGGAAGCTTGAGGGCGCCGCCGCCGTGATCAATGACATGGGCAGTCAGCGCATGCGGTCGTACCGCATTGCCTATCTGATCGCTGAAAGCGTACGTGAGGAAGCGCGTCGGGCCGAACTTCAAAGGGAGCTTGAGGAAGAGATCCGCCGTTTCGACCAGGTGCTTGCCGGTCTCAAATCCGGTGATCCGGTACGGCCGCTGGTGTTACCGCGTGACGCGGAGATTGTTGCCGAACTCGCTGCGGTGGAAGCCCAGTGGCGCGGTGCAGTCCAGCCATTGCTGTCACTGGTGATGCGGGGCAGCGGTGAGGCTCAGCGTACCGCTCTCGGGCAGCTGCGCGGCACGATGGAGACTTTTGTTGGCCGGATTGATCAGGTGGTGAGACTGGTCGAGGCCAACAACGCACGCACCATTGCTCTTGTGCGTTACATGCAGTTCGGGCTTATTGCACTGGCGCTGGTGGGCACGGTTGCCCTTATTTACCTGATGTTTCTGCTGGTGGTACGACCGGTAGCTAGCCTTGCCGAGGGCATGCAGCGCATGACTGCGGGGGAATTCGGCGCGCGCCTGCCGGTGGAGACGAACGACGAATTCGGCGATCTTGCCGAAGGTTTCAACCGAATGGCGAGCCGGCTGCAGGATCTCTATGTCACGCTGGAGGAGCGGGTAGCCGAGCAGACCCGGGATCTGGCGGCGCGCAACCATGAGCTGGAAGCGTTGTACGCAGTGGCACGCCTGCTTAGCAGGCCGGCGTCGGTCGAGGAGTTGAGCCGCGGTTTCCTGCGTCAGCTGATGGAGCTGCATGGTGCGGCGGGAGGCGCAGTGCGACTGCTGGATCCGCAGACACGCGGCCTGCATCTTTATGCGCACGAAGGATTGACTGCCGGGTTTGCTGCGGATGAACGTTGCATTGCGATGGGGCATTGCCTTTGCGGCATGGCTGCACAGGCTGATTCTTCCAGGGTCGATCATCTCGATAATATCGACCCCAGAATTGCGCGCGAATGCCGTGAAGCAGGGTATCGTACGGTGACGGTTTTCCCGATCAAGGTGTACGGCGATCTGCTTGGCGTGTTCAATCTTTATTTCAGGGATCTGCATCAGGTCAGCGCAGAAGACCGCCGGTTGCTGGAGGCTTTGGGGCAGCATCTGGGCATTGCGATCCAGAATCAGCGGCTGGCTTCCAGGGATCGTGAACTGGCGGTGTTCGAGGAACGCAGCCTGCTGGCGCGAGAACTGCACGATTCGATCGCCCAGTCGCTGGCGTTCCTCAACATCCAGGTGCAGTTGCTGGAGGACTCGCTGGCACGTGATGCGCGCAATGAGATGAATGAGGTGTTGTCGCGTATCCGCGAGGGCGTTCAGGAAAGTTACGACGACGTGCGTGAACTGCTGACTCATTTCCGTTCACGTATGAAGCATGAGGAGGATATCGGTGATTCCCTGCGCCAGATGCTCGGACGGTTCGGTACGCAAACGGGGCTCAACACCGAATTTTCGGATGCCGGCTCGGGTGTTCAGCTGCCCGCGGAAAGCCAGTTGCAGGTATTGCACATCCTGCAGGAGGCGCTGTCCAATGTGCGCAAGCATGCCGAGGCGAAGCGGGTCAGGCTGGCGTTGCAGCGCGATCAGGAATACGTGTTCACGGTTGAGGACGACGGTCGCGGTTTTGATGCCTCTGCGGGTGTCGATGAATCCCATATCGGTCTGCGCATCATGCGCGAGCGCGCCCAACGCATCGGTGCCGCTATTTCAGTAAGTTCGGCGCCTGGCAAGGGTACGAAGGTCACACTGCGATTGCCGTTGGGACAGGGAACTGGTGCCGGTGTTGCGATGGTTGATGGAAGGGTCACATGAGCGAAGGCAAACTCAGGGTGCTGCTGATCGATGATCACAAACTGTTTCGCGGAGGCGTCAAGGCGCTGCTTGCACGTCAGCCTGATATCGAGGTGGTAGGCGAGGCGGCAGACGGTCTTGACGGGGTAAAGCAGGCACGGCAACTGAAGCCCGACATGGTATTGCTTGATCTGCACATGCCCGGCATGGGCGGTCGGGATGCGGTGCGCACGCTCGTCGAGGAATTGCCGCAGACGAAGGTGCTGATGCTCACGGTGTCGGAAGATGCTGAAGATCTTCTTGACACGCTGCGCGCCGGTGCCGCGGGCTACCTTTTGAAAAACATCGATACCGATTACTTCATCGAGGCTATCCGCCGTGCCGCAGAAGGCGATTCGGTGGTTTCGCCGGAGATGACCGGCAAGCTGGTTGACGGACTCAAACGCCCGGCTTCTGCTGCATTGCCCGACAGGGATGTGCTGACCGCGCGCGAACGCGAAATACTTGCCGTGCTGGCACGCGGTGCGAGTAACAAGGAAATCGCGCGCGAGTTCGATCTCGCCGAGAGCACGGTCAAGATTCATGTGCAGAACATCCTGCGCAAGCTCAACCTGAGCAGCAGGGTGCAGGCCGCGGTATATGCCGTAGAGCACGGCATGGGTGAAAAAAAGCAATAAAAACATATTGTTACGTGGTTTCCGTGACCGGGCGGCCTTCCCGCATTTCAGCGCAGGATCCGGTAACTAGTTCTTAAGGACTAGTGCGCTAGTCCGTTTGTCCGTTGCTGCCCGTCCATCAGGCGAATGGTGGCGGTTTGCTGCGCTGCGTATCTTCACTTCAAAGAACTGAAAGGAGTGAAGATGCGTTCGCAAAACTACAAAGCCTGGTCCGTGGTGAGTGCAAGCACGTTCGCGTTCACAGTGTGCTTCATGGTCTGGATGATGTTTGCGGTAATCGGCATCCCGATCAAGAAGGCGCTGGATCTCAACGAAACCCAGTTCGGCGTGCTGGTCGCTTTGCCGGTGCTGACCGGTTCACTGTTTCGCCTGCCCATCGGCATGTGGACCGACAAATTCGGCGGTCGCATCGTGTTTTTCCTGCTGATGTTGTCCACCATCGTGCCGATCTGGCTGATTTCAGTCGGTACTGCCTACTGGCATTACCTGGTAACCGGGCTGTTCGTCGGCGTGGCCGGCGCATCGTTTACCGTGGGTATTGCCTATTGCGCGCGCTGGTTCCCCAAGGAACGGCAGGGTCTGGCGATGGGCATATTCGGCGCCGGCAATACCGGCGCGGCGATCACCAAGCTCGTGGCGCCATCCATCGTGGTTGCCTATGGCTGGACCATGGTGCCCAAGGTCTACGCAGTGCTGATGCTGGTGACCGTGATCATCTTCTGGATGTTTACCTATACCGACGAGGATCACAGCACCGGTCATTCGACGGTAACGGTGCGTGAGCAGCTGCAGGCGCTGAAGGATCCGACCGTGTGGCGCTACAGCCAGTACTACTCGATCGTCTTCGGCGGCTATGTGGCGCTGTCGCTGTGGATGACCAAGTACTACATCACCGAGTACGGGTTTGACCTCCAGTTTGCAGCGCTGCTGGCCGCGGCATTCAGCGTGCCGGGTGGCGTGCTGCGCGCAGTCGGCGGCTGGTTTTCGGACAAATTCGGTGCCCATACCGTGACCTGGTGGGTGTTGTGGATTTCGCTGGTATGCCTGTTCTTCCTGTCATACCCGCAGACCAGCCTGACCATACAAACCGTCACCGGTCCGAAAAGCTTCCACATCGGCCTCAATTCCGTGATGTTCACGATCCTGATGTTCACGATGGGCATTGCCTTCGCCATCGGCAAGGCATCGGTGTTCAAGTACATCTCGGATGATTACCCCCGCAACATCGGCGTCATTTCCGGCATCGTTGGCCTGGCGGGCGGCATGGGCGGATTCATCCTGCCCATCATGTTCGGCGCCCTCGTCGACCTGACCGGCGTGCGTTCCTCCGCATTCATGCTGATGTTCGGCATCGTCTGGGTTTCGCTGATGTGGATGTATTTCAAGGAAGTCCGTCCGATGGGAGCGGAACGTGCAAAACAGTTCCCCACGCCCACCCACTTCACCTGATCAGATATCTATTCAAGGAGCATAAAAATGGCCAATCACGTGCTTGAACGGTGGCTGCCCGAGGACAGCAAGTTCTGGGAAAGCGAAGGCAAGTCGATTGCACGCCGCAATCTGTGGATATCCATACCGGCGCTGCTGCTTGCTTTCGCGGTGTGGATGGTGTGGAGCGTGGTGGTCGTGAATCTGCCCAACATCGGGTTCAAATTCACGACCAACCAGCTGTTCTGGCTTGCGGCGCTGCCCGGGTTGTCGGGCGCGACGCTGCGCATCTTCTACTCGTTCATGGTGCCGATATTCGGCGGCCGCCTGTGGACCACGCTCAGCACCGCTTCGCTGGCAATACCGGCGCTGTGGATGGGGTTCGCCGTACAGAATCCGGCCACACCGTATCCCACGTTCCTGATCATCGCGCTGCTGTGCGGATTTGGTGGCGGCAATTTCGCCTCGAGCATGGCCAATATCAGCTTTTTCTACCCGAAAGCGCAGCAGGGTACGGCTCTGGGACTCAATGCCGGCCTCGGCAATCTCGGCGTCTCCGTGGTGCAGTTCATGGTGCCGCTGGTGATCACCGCGGGCGTGTTCGGCGCACTGGGCGGAGAACCGCAGGTCTGGGCCAAGGGTGATGCAACCAAACAGATGTGGCTGCAGAACGCCGGGTTCTTCTGGGTGCCTTTCATCCTCGCTGCAACGCTGGCCGCCTGGTTCGGCATGAATGACATTGCATCGGCCAAAGCGTCCTTTGCAGACCAGTCGGTGATTTTCAAGCGCAAGCACAACTGGCTGATGTGCTGGCTCTATATCGGCACCTTCGGTTCATTCATCGGCTACTCAGCGGGCTTCCCGCTGTTGATCAAGACCCAGTTTCCCGGGATCAACCCGACGCAGTATGCATTTCTCGGTCCATTGGTCGGTGCGTTGATCCGTCCGGTCGGTGGTTGGGTCTCGGACAAGCTTGGCGGGGCTCGCGTGACTTTCTGGAATTTCATCGTGATGGCGGCGGCTGTGGTGGGGGTGCTCCATTTCCTGCCGTCCAACGGGGCTGGCGGCAATTTCTGGGGATTCTTCGCAATGTTCATGCTGCTGTTCCTGACCACGGGTATCGGCAACGGATCGACGTTCCGCATGATTCCGGTGATCTTCCGCACGCTGCATGACCGCGAGAATGCGGACAAGGATGCGGCTGCGAAGGCCGATGGCGCGCGCAACGCGGGCAAGGAAAGTGCTGCGGTGCTCGGGTTCAGCTCTGCAGTGGCTGCCTACGGGGCGTTCTTCATCCCGAAGAGCTACGGCACTTCAATCTCCATGACCGGTGGGCCGGAAGCTGCGCTCTACCTGTTCATCGTGTTCTACCTGTCGTGCATCGTGACTACCTGGTGGTTCTATTCACGCAAGAACGCGGAAATGCCGTGCTGAGCGGCCTGCCGGATGACCCACATTAGACGAGGTAAGCAATGAGCCATTTTCTCGACCGACTGAACTTCTTCGCCAATCCGAAGGAATCCTTCTCCGGGGGGTTCGGCGTGACCAACGGCGACGACCGCACCTGGGAAGACGCCTACCGCAACCGCTGGGCGCACGACAAGATCGTGCGCTCCACCCATGGCGTCAACTGCACGGGCTCTTGCTCGTGGAAGATCTATGTCAAGGGCGGCATCGTCACCTGGGAAACCCAGCAGACCGATTATCCGCGCACGCGCTGGGACATGCCCAACCACGAGCCCCGCGGCTGCGCGCGCGGCGCCAGCTACAGCTGGTATCTCTACAGCGCCAACCGCGTGAAGTATCCGATGGTGCGCGGCAGGCTGCTCAAGCGCTGGCGCAAGGCACGGCAGGATCTGGCTCCGGTGCAGGCATGGGCTTCGATTGTCGGGTCGGACGAAGCGCGACGCGATTACCAGAGTGCGCGTGGCATGGGTGGTTTCGTGCGCTCGAGCTGGGATGAGGTCAACGAAATCATTGCGGCAGCCAATGTTTACACGGTCAAGACGCATGGTCCGGACCGCGTCATCGGGTTTTCGCCGATTCCCGCGATGTCGATGGTCAGCTATGCCGCGGGCAGCCGTTACCTGTCTCTGATCGGCGGCGTGTGCATGAGCTTTTATGACTGGTATTGCGACCTGCCGCCGTCCAGCCCGCAGATCTGGGGCGAGCAGACCGACGTGCCCGAATCAGCCGACTGGTACAACAGCAACTACATCATCGCTTGGGGCTCGAACGTGCCGCAGACGCGCACTCCGGACGCGCACTTTTTTACCGAAGTCCGCTACAAGGGCACCAAGACAGTGGCCGTGACGCCGGATTATTCCGAGGTTGCCAAGCTGTCTGACATCTGGCTGCACCCCAAGCAGGGCACGGATGCCGCAGTGGCCATGGCCATGGGGCATGTCATTCTCAAGGAATTCTATTTCGACCGCCGCAGCGAATACTTCGACGACTACGCCCGGCGCTATACCGACCTGCCGATGCTGGTGACTCTGAAGGAGCAGGTGCTCGCCGGCGGAGAGAAGGTCATGGTGCCGGACCGCTACCTGCGCGCGTCGGACTTTGCGGACCAGCTCGGACAGACCAACAACCCGGAATGGAAAACCGTTGCGATCGATGCCACGGGCAAGGTGGTGCTGCCCAACGGCGCGATCGGCTTTCGCTGGGGTGCTGACGGACGTCCCGACCAGGGCCAGTGGAACCTGGAGGCCCGCGAGGCGCAGCACGGCAGTGACGTCAAGCTCAAGCTGTCCCTGCTCGAAGATGGCCAGCCGGCGACGGAGACGGCCAAGGTCGGCTTTCCGTATTTCGGCGGCATCGCGCACGAGCATTTCAGCAGCAATGCACAGAGCACGGCGAACGGCGACGTGCTGGTGCGCACTGTGCCCGTGCAGCGGATTGCTGTCGGCAAAGGCGGGGAGCAACGCGAGGTCATGGTGGCCACGGTGTTCGACCTGCAGGCGGCCAACTACGGCGTGGCGCGCGGGCTGCCGGGCGAGCTTGCAGCCGGCAGTTACGATGACGACACGCCCTATACGCCGGCGTGGCAGGAGAAGATCACCGGCACGCCGCGCGACCAGGTCATCACCGTCGCACGCCAGTTTGCCGACAATGCCGACCGGACGCACGGCAGGTCGATGGTGATCATCGGCGCCGCGATGAACCACTGGTACCACAGTGACATGAACTATCGCGGCATCATCAACATGCTGATGATGTGCGGCTGCATCGGTCAGAGTGGGGGCGGCTGGGCGCACTACGTCGGACAGGAAAAGTTGCGGCCGCAGACCGGGTGGCTGCCACTGGCGTTCGCGCTGGACTGGATGCGTCCGCCGCGCCAGCAGAACAGCACCAGCTTTTTCTACGCGCATACCGATCAGTGGCGCTACGAAAAACTGGGCATGGATGAAATCCTCTCGCCGCTGGCCGACAAGAAATCTTACGGCGGCAGCATGATCGACTACAACGTGCGTGCCGAGCGCATGGGCTGGCTGCCGTCAGCACCTCAGCTGAAGACGAATCCGCTGCAGGTGGTGCGC
This sequence comes from Burkholderiales bacterium, assembly GCA_038144955.1. GTDB lineage: Bacteria > Pseudomonadota > Gammaproteobacteria > Burkholderiales > SG8-41. The sequence continues at coordinate 9,487 of JAYQOT010000050.1, forward strand.
GAAGCGCAGGCGGCAGGAGTTGATCCGAAGGATTACGCAGTCAAGGCGCTGAAGAGCGGTTCCCTGAAAATGAGCTGCGAGGATCCGGATCATCCCGACAACTGGCCGCGCAACCTGTTCGTGTGGCGCTCCAACCTTCTGGGTTCCAGTGGCAAGGGACACGAGTATTTCCTCAAGCACCTGCTCGGCACCAGCCACGGTGTGCAGGGCAAGGACCTGGGTGCGGATGACGCGAAGCCGCAGGAAGTGGTCTGGCACGACAAGGCGCCGGAAGGCAAGCTCGACCTGCTGGTTACGCTGGACTTCCGTATGAGCACGACCTGCCTGTACTCGGACATCGTGCTGCCCACGGCCACCTGGTACGAGAAAAACGACCTCAACACCAGCGACATGCATCCGTTCATCCACCCGCTGTCCACCGCGGTGGATCCGGCCTGGCAGTCACGCAGTGACTGGGAAATCTACAAGGGCATTGCGCAGAAGTTCAGCGAGGTCTGCGTCGGCCATCTCGGCGTCGAGAAGGAACTGGTGCTGACGCCGCTGATGCACGACACGCCCGCGGAGCTCGCGCAGGCGCTGGATGTCAAGGACTGGAAGCGCGGCGAGGTCGACCTGATTCCGGGCAAGACCGCACCGCAGATGACGGTGGTCGAGCGCGACTATCCCAATGTATACAAACGCTTCACGGCGCTGGGGCCGCTGATGGCCAAGGTCGGCAACGGCGGCAAGGGCATTGCGTGGAATACCCAGGACGAGGTGCGGCAGATCGGTGAACTCAATGGCCTGACCAGTGCCGAGGGCGTGACCCGCGGCATGCCGAAGATCGAGACCGATATCGATGCCTGCGAGGTAATCCTGCAGTTCGCCCCTGAGACCAACGGTCATGTTGCGGTCAAGGCGTGGAGCGCCCTGAGCAAGCAGACCGGGCGCGATCACACGCACCTCGCGCTGCATCGGGAGGACGAGAAACTGCGTTTTCGCGACGTCCAGGCGCAGCCGCGCAAGATCATTTCCTCGCCGACATGGAGCGGCCTCGAGAGCGAGAAGGTCTCGTACAACGCGGGCTACACCAATGTTCACGAGCTGATTCCGTGGCGCACGCTCACGGGGCGCCAGCAGTTCTACCTGGATCACCCGTGGATGCGCGCTTTTGGCGAGAGCTGCGTCAGCTACCGTCCGCCCGTTGACCTCAAAACCACGGCTGGCATCCACAACGTGAGAAGCAATGGCAATCCCGAGATCCTGCTGAACTTCATCACGCCGCACCAGAAGTGGGGTATCCATTCGACATACACCGACAACCTGATGATGCTGACGTTGAGCCGCGGCGGACCCTGCATCTGGTTGAGCGAGGATGACGCGGCGAAGGCGGGTATCGTCGACAACGACTGGGTCGAGCTGTTCAACATCAACGGTGCGATCGCTGCGCGCGCAGTCGTCAGCCAGCGCGTCAATCCGGGCATGGTGATGATGTACCACGCGCAGGAGAAGATCGTGAACACCCCGGGCTCTGAAATTACCGGGGCGCGCGGCGGCATCCACAACTCGGTGACCCGCGCGGTGCTCAAGCCCACGCACATGATCGGCGGCTACGCGCAGTTGAGCTATGGCTTCAACTACTACGGAACCATAGGCACCAATCGCGACGAGTTCGTCGTGGTGCGCAAGATGAAGAAGATTGACTGGCTGGATACGCCTGTGGCTGATGAGCTGATCCGTCCGGTCCAGGCCCATGGAGAAAACGTATGAAAATCCGCGCTCAAATCGGAATGGTGCTGAACCTCGACAAGTGCATCGGCTGTCATACCTGTTCAGTGACCTGCAAGAATGTCTGGACCAGCCGCCCCGGAATGGAGTATGCGTGGTTCAACAACGTCGAAACCAAGCCCGGCATCGGTTATCCCAAGGAATGGGAAAACCAGGACCGGTGGAACGGCGGATGGGTGCGCGAGGACGACGGTTCCATACGGCCCCGCCAGGGTGCGAAGTGGCAGCTGTTGATGAAGATCTTCGCCAATCCGAACCTGCCGCAGATCGACGACTATTACGAACCGTTCACGTTCGACTACGCCCATCTGCAGAATGCGCCGGAGATGCGCGCGACGCCGACTGCCCGGCCGCGCAGTCTGATCACGGGCAGGCAGATGGACAAGATCGAATGGGGCCCGAACTGGGAAGAAATCCTCGGCGGCGAGTTCAGCAAGCGCTCGAAGGACCGCAACTTCGACGACATCCAGCGGGACATCTACGGCCAGTTCGAAAACACGTTCATGATGTACCTGCCGCGGCTGTGCGAGCACTGCCTCAATCCGGCCTGCGTCGCGAGCTGCCCCTCGGGCTCGATCTACAAGCGCGAGGAAGACGGCATCGTGCTTATCGACCAGGACAAGTGCCGCGGCTGGCGCATGTGCGTCAGTGGCTGCCCGTACAAGAAGATCTACTACAACTGGAAGAGCGGCAAGGCCGAGAAGTGCATCTTCTGCTATCCGCGCGTCGAGGCGGGGCAGCCTACCGTGTGTTCGGAAACCTGTGTCGGCCGCATCCGCTACCTCGGGGTGCTGCTCTATGACGCCGACCGCATCGAAGAGGCCGCCAGCGCCGCGCATGATCGCGACCTGTATCACTCGCAGCTCGACATTTTCCTCGATCCGAACGACCCGCAGGTGATCGCGCAGGCGGCGAAAGACGGCATACCGGACCAGTGGATGGCGGCTGCGCGCAACAGTCCGGTGTACAAGATGGCAGTGAAATGGAAGGTTGCGCTGCCGCTGCACCCGGAATACCGCACACTGCCCATGGTCTGGTATGTACCGCCGCTGTCACCGATCAGTGCTGCTGCCAATGCAGGGCATGTCGGTGCCAACGGCGAAATCCCCGACGTCAATCAGCTGCGCATCCCCGTCAAGTACCTGGCCAATCTGCTTACTGCGGGCGACACGCTACCCGTGGTGCGGGCGCTGGAACGCATGCTGGCCATGCGTGCCTACCAGCGCGACAAGCATGTCGACAAGCGCGTCAACACCGGCGTGCTCGAGCAGGTCGGCATTACCCAGGACGAGGTCGAGGAGATGTACCGCATCATGGCCATCGCGAACTACGAGGATCGCTTCGTGATCCCGAGCACTCACCGCGAGTACGCGGAGAATACTTTCAACGTGCGCGGCGGCTGCGGATTTTCGTTCGGCAACGGCTGCTCCGAGGGCGTCAGCGAGACCAGCCTGTTCGGCAGCGAGAAGAAACGCACCATTCCCATCAAGCTGGAGGTGTGAGCATGCGCGGAATTTCAAAGCACAAACCAGCCTCCGGCACCCTGCGCGTGCTGGCGGCGCTACTGGGTTATCCCGATGCAGCGATGCGCGCCTATCTGCCGGAAATGCGTGGAATCCTGGGCAGTGAAAGCGCCTGTAACCCTGCGCGGCAGCAAGAACTCGTTTCCCTGATTGACGTGCTGGTCGAGAGCGCTCCACTGGAAGCGGAGGCCGCCTACGTGCAGCTGTTTGACCGCGGACGCGCCACTTCATTGCATTTGTTCGAGCACGTCCACGGAGATTCGCGCGATCGCGGCCCGGCGATGATCGATCTTGCGCAAACCTACGAGAAGGCCGGCCTCTATCTGGCTCCAGGGGAACTGCCGGATTATCTGCCGGTGGTGCTGGAGTTCGCTTCCACGCAGCCGCCGCGCGAGGCACGCGCCTTCCTCGGTGAAATGACTCATATAATCGGTGCGTTGTTCACGGCACTGCAGCAGCGGGGCAGCGCGTACGCCAGTGTGCTCGGCGCCTTGCTGGAACTTGCTGGCGAGAAAGCGCAACCGGTAAAAATTGCCGCCGAGCAGCCGCTCGACGACAGCTGGGCCGAACCCCCTGCGTTCGGCGGGTGCTCGATCAAGGGACAGGCGAAGCCCGGCGAGGCCCAACCCATACACTTCGTCCGCAAAAACGCGACCACAGGAGCGGCCCTATGACTGCCTTCGAAACCTATCTGCACACTTTCCTGTTCAGCGCCTATCCATACATCTGCATGGTGGTATTTCTGATGGGCAGCCTCGCGCGCTACGACCGCGACCAATACACCTGGAAAAGCGACTCGTCGCAGTTGCTGCGCACGGGAGTGCTGCGTTGGGGCAGCAACCTGTTCCACGTCGGTATCCTGTTCCTGTTCTTCGGACACTTCATAGGACTGCTGACGCCGCACTGGGTTTATGAGTCCTTCATAAGCCCCGCCAACAAGCAACTGGTTGCGATCGTTGCGGGGGGCGTTGCAGGATTCATCTGTTTCATCGGCCTCAGTCTGCTGATCTACCGCCGCATGTTCGATCCGCGCATCCGCCTGACCAGTCATCGCACCGACCTCGCGATCCTGATCATCCTGTGGGTGCAGCTGGTGCTGGGGCTGATCACACTGCCGTATTCGCTGTCGCATGCGGACGGCAGCGTCATGCTGGTGCTGTCCGACTGGGCACAGCGCGTGTTCACCTTCCGCGTCGGTGATGCAGCGGGGCTGATTCCGCTGGCCTGGCCGTACAAAGTCCACCTTGTGCTCGGCATGACCATATTCCTGCTCTTCCCGTTCAGCCGGCTGGTCCATGTGTGGAGTGGATTCGCCACCGTGGCCTACCTGTTCCGGTCGCGGCAGGTGGTGCGCAGCCGCCGGCTCAACCTGCCTGCCGGACATGACCAGCCGGGGAGGGTTTGAGCATGCTTACGGAAATCGCCCGCAAGGCACCGGGCATGGCCGCTGACGTGGCCAGCGTCAATGGTGTAGCACTGCATGCGCCTGGAGTAACGCTTGCCGGGGAGGAGTTGCGCCAGCGTGCCTGCACTGAACTGCTGCGCCAGGCTGCCCAAGCCGAAGGATTGCTGGCCAAGGACGATTGCGCGGCAACCGATGGTGCGATCAGTGCGGCGGCATCCGTGGCAATCGAAGCACTGCTGGAAAAGACGCTGGCCTTGCCTGAGCCGACGGTGGAGGACTGCCGGCGCCATTTCGATGCCCATGCTGCCGGTTACCGCAGCGGCGAGCGTGTCCGTGTGCGGCATATCCTGTTCGCGGTTACGCCGGGTGTCGACGTTACGTTGTTGCGCAAGCGTGCGGAGGTCGCGTTGCTCGACGTACGTTGCCACGACGGCAAGTCGAATGGCGTGTTTGCCAACGCAGCACGGGAGCTGTCCAATTGCCCCAGCGCGGCGCAGGGCGGTGATCTCGGGTGGCTGGCCACTGCCGACTGCGCCCCCGAATTTGCGCGCGAACTGTTCGGACATGCCGAGGTTGGGGTGCTGCCGCGACTGGTGCACAGCCGCTTCGGCTTCCACGTGGTCGAAGTGCTGGAACGCGATCCCGGCAGCCTGCAGGATTTTGAATCGGTGCGCGGAGCGGTGGCCAACACGCTGCGTCAGCAGGTCTATGTCACGGCGGTACGCCAGTACCTGCAACTGCTGGCCGGACGGGCCGTGGTGGAGGGCGTGGATCTCGATGCGGCTGATACGCCGCTGGTGCAGTAATCACACCGGGCAATACACGGGAAAAATTCCGGGGAAATCGGTAGTGGTAAGCTGAGGTCATGCCTGACGAAATCGTCAACCGGTTGCGGCGTTTCCAGACCCGCTACTTTCCGCGGCTGCGCAGCCAGTTCCGCAACCTCGTCGAGCAAGGTCAGCATCCCACGGTGCTGTTCATCGGCTGTTCCGATTCCAGGGTGCTGCCCTACTTGATCATGGACAGCGGACCGGGCGAGCTCTTCATCGTGCGCAATGTCGGCAATTTCGTGCCGCCGTACGATGCTTCACAGGGCTATCACGGTACTGCGGCAGCGGTGGAATTCGCTGTGCTCAACCTGGGTGTGAGCGAAATCATCGTCTGCGGGCACAGTCATTGTGGCGCAGTAAGGGCGATGTATACCGATGCACCTGCCGAGGCACGGCACATGGCGAAGTGGCTGGAGCTCGGCCGCGATGCGGTATTGCCGGTGACCCTTTCAGAAGAGGCGTTGCGGCGCACCGAACAGCGTTCGGTGGCGTTACAACTCGAGCGGCTCATGGAATATCCCATGGTGCGCAGCCGTCTGGAGCAGGGGCGTTTGTACCTGCGCGGCTGGCATTACCTGATCGAGGAAGGCAAGGTGCTGGTGCTGGACGTCGAGAGCGGTCAATTCGAGTCTTTCGATGCGGCGTTGCAGGCTGTGCGGGACAAGGATCCGCTGTCCGGGATCAACCTGCTGCCCTAGCGCAGGGTAACAGCAAGACGGAGCGGGAAATCGACTACGCGCTGAGCTGGTTCACGTGTCCTGCGCAGCCATCAGTTACGCGCTTTTTTTCGTGCGCGGCTTCTGGATGATGCGCGAATCACCGCTGCTAGGTGCGAGATGGGTCAGGGTGTTGCCGCATGTCGTTGACACCGTGCTGCTGGCCAGCGCCCTTTCCATGGCTTTCATGCTGCGCCAGTATCCCTTCGTCGCCGGTTGGCTGACCGCCAAGGTACTGGCGCTGTGTGCCTACATCGTGCTGGGCGTGATCGCCCTGCGGCGTGGGAGAACGCGCGCCACCAGAATTGCTGCATGGCTTGCCGCCCAAGGCGTATTTGCCTACATAGTGGCGGTAGCGTTGACTCGCAGTGCGTTTCCGGGCGTGGCTGCAGGATAAACAGGATAAGGCATAACGACTTACACCTTTGATGGTGTTGGGTGCGGTGATGCCAGCTTAATGCCAGCCGGCCTCTTGGGAGAGGCCGGGTGCAGCGAATAAACGTACCTCGAATCGAGGCAGCGGCACGCCGCCCCGGACCCTGGCGGTCAGCGAAGTACCAGCACGGCGATCTTGGTGTTCGCCAGTACTTTCTGCGTTTCACTGCCGATCAGCAGCTTGGACAGGCCGCTGCGGCCATGCGAAGCCATGGCGATCAGGTCGCAACGGTGTTTCTTCGCGGCCTTGACGATGGCATCTGCCGCGTAATCACTGCTGACATAAGCGGTGGCGCAGCGTACTCCGGCGGCGGCACAGGCTTTTTTCACGGCCTCAAGGTGGCGGGCGGCCACTTTCTTGGTACGGGCCTCGTAGTCCTTGGGGGTAATAAAATCGGGTGGCACGTAGTCGGCATAAACGTTGAACCGGTAGGCCGGTGCTACGTGGAAACCTGTGACCCGCGCCCCGGTTTCCCGGGCAAGTGTCACTGCCTTTTTGATTGCTTTTTTCGACAGCGTTGAGCCGTCGGTGGGGACCAGTATGTTGCGGAACATGGCGATTCTCCTTCAGGGAGGTTGTGCGTTGAAAACAGGTTAATCCCTGATGATCGGCGGCTGCTTGATATAGATCAAACCGGGTCCATCACGGTGTCCTTATGCTCGCGGCCATGATCAATCCCGCGGGGAGCATTCATGCAGGCGCAATCGACATATAACTACACGGTCGTCAGGCAGTTCGCGATCATGACCGTGGTCTGGGGCATTGTGGGCATGCTGGTGGGGGTGCTGATTGCCGCCCAGCTGATCTGGCCCGAGCTCAATCTGGGGCCGTGGCTGTCCTATGGCCGGTTGCGCCCCCTGCATACCAACGCGGTCATTTTTGCTTTTGGCGGCTCGGCGCTATTTGCAACGTCATATTACGTGGTGCAACGGACCTGCCATGCCCGTCTTTTCGGGGACAAACTGGCCGCGTTCACCTTCTGGGGCTGGCAACTGGTCATCGTGCTGGCAGCGATCAGTCTGCCCCTGGGTTACACCAGTGCCAAGGAATACGCCGAACTGGAATGGCCGATCGACATCCTGATCACGCTGGTCTGGGTGTCCTATGCGGTGGTTTTTTTTGGCACCGTGGTCAAACGCAAGACACCGCACATCTATGTGGCGAACTGGTTTTTCGGTGCTTTCATCATCACGGTGGCTGTACTGCATCTGGTCAACAGCGCGGCTGTGCCTGTCAGCCTGACCAAATCCTACTCTGCCTATGCCGGTGTGCAGGATGCCATGGTGCAGTGGTGGTACGGCCACAACGCGGTGGGCTTTTTCCTGACTGCCGGGTTTCTCGGCATGATGTACTACTTCATTCCCAAGCAGGCCGGCAGACCGGTGTATTCCTACCGGCTGTCAGTAGTGCATTTCTGGGCCCTGATCTTCACCTATATGTGGGCAGGTCCGCACCACCTGCATTATTCCGCATTGCCTGACTGGGCGCAGTCGATCGGCATGATTTTCTCGCTGGTGCTGCTGGCGCCGTC
>JAYQOT010000051.1:0-11686 GCA_038144955.1 Burkholderiales bacterium
GAAATCTGCTTGGTGTCAATCGAGGGTCCGGAGAGCGTGTTTTGCCCGACGCTGTCCTTGTTGATGCGCAGGGTCATGATGACGTTGTCGTCAGGTGTTACCTGCGGCTTGACCTTCAGCGACAGCGTGGCCTTTTTGAAGGAAACGCTAGTTGCCCCGCTAGACGTGGCTTGTTGATAAGGAATCTCCGTTCCCTGCTCAATAGTAGCCTCGACTTTGTCTGCAGTGATGACTCGCGGGCTGGAAATGATCTTGCCTTTGCCATCAGCTTGAAGTGCAGACAGTTCCAGATTCAGGAACTTTGTGCTTTTATCATTAAACAGCAGAAACGAGAAAACGCCTGGATTTGCACCTGATAAGCCTTGAGCTGGTAGGTTTACAAATAGACTATCTGTAAATGCGGCGGCTGCACCAGCTTGGCCTGTTTGGCCTGCAGTTGCGTTCAGTGTGCCACCAAAGGTCGCGTTAGTTCCACCTGAACCGCCGAGCCTGAACCCGTTAGGTGCGGGCGTCAAATCGTTATAGCCGAGTCGGGCGCCCAAGTTGCGGCTGAACGTATCATTGGCCTCGACAATTCGCGACTCGATCATTACCTGCCGCACCGGAATATCAACCTGCTTTAGCAGCTTGCGGATTTCTTCAAGGCGCGTCGGTGTGTCTTGCACGAAAACCGTATTGGTGCGCACATCTACAACAGCGCTGCCGCGCTTGGACAGCAGTTTCTGGGCGGGATCCGAAAGCAATTTCTGGAAGTCAGCAGCTTTCTGGTAATTGATCTGCATACTCTCGGTGCGCAGCGGCTCAAGTTCAGCAATTTGTGAACGGGCTTCCAGAGCGAGTTTTTCACGGGTCGCCAGTTCATCGCGCGGCGCAATCCAGATCACATTGCCGGTTTTGCGCATGTCCAGACCCTTGCTGGTCAGGATAATGTCCAGCGCCTGATCCCAGGGAACATCCTTCAGTCGCAGGGTCAGGCTGCCACCAACCGTGTCACTGGTAATCACGTTCAGTCCAGTGAAGTCGGCGATAACCTGCAATACTGCGCGCACCTCGACGTTCTGGAAATTCAGGGACAGCTTCTCACCAGTGAAACCAGGCCTTACCAGGCGATTCGAATCTTCCGCTACTTTCTTGACCTCGACAATAAAGCGATTGTCAGTCTGATAGGCTGAATGCTCCCATGTGCCGCGCGGAGTGATGACCATGCGAGTCCCGCTTCCTTGGGCAAAGGTCTCAACGGTGTCCACCGGAGTGCCGAAATCAACCACATCCAGCCGCCTTGCGAGGTTTTTCGGCAATGCGGTGTTCAAAAAGTCGATGATCAATGATCGGCCTTGGGTTTTCAGGTCGATACCGACCTGGTTGTCGGACAAATCAACCAGGATGCGACCTTCGCCGCCCTGTCCACGACGGAAGTCGATGTCCTTCAGGCTGTGTGATCCGTCGCCGGACCTTGCTTGGGCGAAGGTCTGCGCAGCGGGGGCGGGTGCAGAAGCACCGGCTGACGCGGTTCCGCCCAAGGTGATCAGTATCGAATTACCATCAATCTTGGCGTCGTAGCCCAGCGGACGGGCGGTTTCCAAGACCAGGCGCGAACGGTTACCGGCTTGAACGATGTTGATGCGGCGGACGTCGCCTTCACCGACTTCCTGCGCGTTCTTGCCCGAACCATTTGTGGTATTCGGAAAATCAAATGCGATACGCGGAGGATTGTTGACGGCAAAGCTCGCCGGGGCGGCTCCCGGGGCACTCTTCAAGGTAACCTTGACGAGGGTTGACCCACCCTGCTGTCCGGAAACATTGACAGACTCAATGCTGTTTTGCGCGAGGGCTCCGGCCGATGCCAGAAACAGCAGTGAAGCTGCGCCCAGACCGGATACTTGTGCTACAAGCCTGAAAAACCGATTCATTTCTTAGCCTCCTGTTCTTGAAGCAACAGCGCCTGGTCTTTTTCTTCCCAGTTGCCGCCACTGTCCTGAACGATTTCCTTGAGTTTGATGTCTGTTTCCGAAATACCCACGATCCGGCCGAAGTTCTGGCCGAGATAGTTGCCCGAAGTGACCCGGTACAGGCTGCTGTCAGGGGCCTTGATCAACGCGTAGACCTGTTGCTTTTGCTGGAGCGTGCCAACCATTTTCAGGTTTTCAAGCGGGAAAGCTTCCAGTGCTTCACGAGGGCGGTTGAAATCCGGTTGTAACCCACCTTTTGCCGCTGTTTTCGGCGGCTCGATTTTGCGCGGCTTGAACGGGTCGGTCAGATCGTATGCGTTGTAGGCAAAAGGCTCATAGGGCCTGACTTCCGGCAGCGGCGGGATGCGCCCGACGGGCAATTTGTCGGATTCTTTGACAAACTGGCGCAGATCCGAATGCTCTTCGCCACCACAGGCCGACAGCGTTAGTGAGCACGAAGCAAGGATAACCAAAGACCAGTTTTTCATTTCTTGGCCCCCGGTTTTGCGGCTTTTTTCTGTGCGGAAATTTCACTTTCGTCGAGATAGCGAAATGTTTTGGCCGTTGCTTCCATTGCAATCCCACCACCAGCCGCAGAAAGCCCTATGTCATTCAGGGTAACGATCCGGGAAAGGCGGCCGATGTCACTGGCAAACGCCCCGATGTCATGGTAGCTGCCGGTCACGCGCACCGTTATCGGCAATTCTGCATAAAAATCCTTGCGCGATTCTGAGGCTGCTGGCCGGAATAATTCAAACTGGAGGCCCCGACCCAATCCCGCTTGGTTGATGTCCGTCAACAGCGCATCCATTTCAGATTTTCCGGGCAACTGCTTCAACAGTGCGCCGAACTGCGACTCGATATCCGCGAGCTGCTTGCGATAAGCGGGCAGGGCCACAGCCTGTTTTTTCTTGTCCAGAAATGTGGTGCGCAACTGCTCTTCCTTGGCTTTTGCACCGTCAATCGCCGAAATCTGGTCCTGCCAGTCAAACCAGTAGCTGGCGAATACAAGCAGCAGAAGCAACAGCAGCAATACACCAAGTTTCGGCAGGATCGGCCAGCTGCCGATCTTGTTCGGATCAAGTCGTTTGAGTTCGTCGAGTGTCATGATTAGCCTTTCTTGCCACCCTTTTTGTTGTCTTCGGGTTCGGCACGCGTGACATCGATATTCATCGTGAATTCATTAACGCGTTGCCCACCTTGGCCGGCAGCCTTGATTTCGATCAAACGGGCATTTTGCAGATACTGTGACCCCTCAAGATTGCGCATCAGAGTGGAAACACGAGCCTGAGATTGGGTGAAGCCAGTGATGGCGACTTTAGTTCCTTGTTGCTTGATCGACCTCAGATACATGCCGTCAGGCAACTGACGAACTAGCTGGTCGAGCAGATGTACAACCTCAGACCGGTTGCTTTGCAGGGTTTCAACCACCTGCTTGCGTTTCAAAAGAGCCGCAGTTTGCTCTTTCAACTTGTTGATTTCGGCGATTTCCTTGTCCAGCTTGGCAATTTCGCCCTGCAGATACTGGTTGCGCGCGTTCTGGTTGGTCAAAACACCGTCCAGATAGGTGTGTACGCTGAACCAGATGAAGGCACCGATGGCAACGACCACACCCAGCATGACGAAAAACTGCTGTTGCTGCCGCTTGCGCCGCATCTCCCGATGCGGCAGAAGATTGATCCGGGCACTCATTTGTCAAATCTCCTCATGGCCAGACCGCAAGCGACCATCAACGACGGCGCATCCAGTTCCAGGTTTTTGCGCCGGATGTTCGATGACATGCCCATGCTGGCAAAAGGATTGGCGACGGTTGTTTCTACCTGGGTTCGCTTCGAAACCGCTTCATCAATGCCGGTAATCGCGGCACAGCCACCTGACAGCACGATGTGGTCGACCTTGTTGTATTGCGTCGATGAGAAGAAAAACTGGATGGCACGCGCGATTTCCAGCCCGAGGGAATCCATGAATGGCTGCAAAACCTCGGATTCATAGTTCTCAGGAAGGCCGCCGGCACGCTTCGCTGCTTCCGCTTCTTCTGCAGAGAGGCCGAACTTGTTCTGGATTTCCTGGGTCAGCTGGACGCCGCCAAAGGGCTGCTCGCGCATGTAAATCGACTGATCATTGCGCATGATGTTGACGTTCATGGTCGATGCACCGATGTCGACGATGGCGATGTTCATGTCTTTGCCACTGTCGGGCAAGGAGGACTCAATCAACTCAAATGCTGATTGCGCCGCAAACAAGTCGACATCCATGACAATGGCATTTAAACCCGCGCCTTCGGCGACAGCAATCCGGTCTTCAATTTTGTCCTTGCGGGACGCGGCAATCAAAACTTCCACGTCTTCGGGACTGTTTGGTGCCGCACCTACAACTTGGTAATCCAGGTTGACTTCGTCCAGCGAAAAAGGAATGTATTCGTTGGCCTGAAGTTCGACCTCATTACCGAGGTCATCATCAGTCTGTCCGGCCGGGACCAGGATTTTCTTGCTGATGACCGCAGCATTGGGCAAAGCGAGGGCAAGGTTCTTGGAGTTACTGCCGAGTTTTTTGTGGCAGCGTTTGACAGCTTCGATCACGGCATCGAGATTGTTGATGTTGCCCTCGACGACCGACTCGCTGGGTAACGGCTCGATAGCGTAGCGTTCCAGCCGGAATCCATTTTTGCCGGCGTCGGCCACCTCGACCATCTTGACGGCAGAAGAGCTGATATCCGCACCAATCAACGGTGGCATCTTGGGCCGGAACAGGTCCTCAATGGCATCGAAGTTGAGCTTAAATTTTCCTTTAGCCATAAGTTTTTAGGGCAAACTCCCCACAATTTACTTTATATATTAATGGCAACCATATATCAGGTAAAGACTTTTTGTTGCTTTCCCTTTGCGGTTCGATTTGCCTATAATGCTGCCGCGCGGAGAGCTACTTTGCAGGATTTTTCGGTATCAAGCAATAAGATTTTGCATTAGATGTGGCGCGTAACCCACAGATTCATTTGACTTTTTTCACGAATTTTTAATTCCACTAGATGTCTGTCCGTTGGTGGGCGTTCCCACTATTACTAGTGTTTTTACTGGCCGCTGCAGGCGGCTTGGTGCTTGGTTTTACGGCCGTAATGGTTTATCCGACCCTCCCTTCGCTGGAGGTCTTGACGGATTACCGGCCGAAAATACCCCTCAGAGTCTATAGCGCGGACGGCCTGCTGATCGGCGAGTTCGGTGAAGAGCGCCGAGCGGTGGTTTCGCTCGATCAGGTACCCAAGAGCCTGGTCGATGCCATCGTTGCCGCCGAGGATGAAAGGTTCTATCAGCATGGCGGTGTTGATTACGTCGGGGTCGCACGAGCGGCGTTGTCGAACTTTGCTTCAGGTGGAGTGCGTCAAGGAGCCTCCACAATCACCATGCAGGTTGCGCGAAATTTTTTCCTGTCGAAGGAAAAGACGCTTACCCGGAAATTCAACGAAATGCTGTTGGCCTTCAAAATAGAGGCCAACCTTAGCAAGCAGCAGATCATTGAGCTGTACATCAATCAGATATACCTCGGGCAACGTGCTTACGGGTTTGCGGCTGCTGCCCAGACTTATTATGGAAAACCCCTGGCTGATTTGACGGTCGGTGAGCATGCGATGCTGGCCGGACTACCCAAAGCGCCATCGCGATTCAATCCCATCGCAAACCCCTCGCGCGCCAAACTTCGCCAGCAGTATGTTCTCCGTCGCATGCGCGAACTGGGAATGATCACCCCTCAGCAGCTTTCGACTGCCGCCAAAGAGCAGGTAATGGTCAAGCAGTCTGTTAATGAATACGCCGTACATGCCGAATATTTCTCCGAAATGGTTCGCGCCCAGTTGTTTGAGCGCTACGGCGAAGAAATCTATACCCGGGGATTGAAAGTTTTTACTACGCTGCGCACATCACACCAGCAGGCAGCCTATGACGCTTTGCGTTCCGGGGTTCTGGAATATGACCGCAGGCATGGTTATCGCGGGCCGGAGGCCTATATCGAGTTCAAAGGCGAAGTGACCGATGAAACTCTCGAGGAAGCCCTCCAGGATGCTCCGGACAGCGACCAGCTGCACGCCGCGATTGTGCTGGAAGCTACGCCCAAGCAAGTAAAAGTTTATCGTGCCGGTGGTGAACACCTCACTCTTACCGGCGAAGGGCTGAAATTCGCGGCGCGGCTGCTGGGAAACAACGTCGCCTCGAATCAGCGTATACGCCGCGGGGCAGTGATCAGGATCGCGCGGGACGAAAAATCACGGTGGTACATCACACAGTTGCCGCTGGTGGAATCAGCGCTGGTCTCCGGTGACCCCCGGACTGGGGCCGTATATGCCCTGGTTGGAGGTTTCGATTTCGGGCGCAGTCAGTTCAATCACGTCACCCAGGCCATGCGCCAGCCAGGCTCCAGTTTCAAGCCTTTCATTTACTCGGCAGCTCTGGAAAAGGGTTTCACCGCAGCCACGGTAGTGAATGATGCGCCATTGACTTTCACTGCCGCCCAGACGGGCTCCGAGGATTGGGAACCCAAGAACTATGATGGAAAATTCGATGGTCCGATGCGTTTGCGAAATGCACTGGCCAAATCCAAGAATCTGGTTTCGGTGCGCGTACTGCAGGCAATTACCCCCCAATATGCCCAGGACTATGTCGCGCGATTCGGGTTTGACCCGAAGCTGCATCCTCCCTACCTGACCATGGCGTTGGGCGCCGGCAGCGTTACGCCCATGCAAATGCTCGGTGCCTACTCGGTTTTTGCCAATGGGGGTTTCAGGGTAATGCCCTATTTTGTCGAGCGTGTTGAAGACTCAAAAGGGGCTGTATTACTGGTCAACCAGCCCCAGATAGCGGGCGAGTCCGCCGAGCGCGTAATCGATCCGCGCAACGCGTTCATCATGTCCAGTCTCATGCGCGACGTGGTGCAGTCCGGCACAGCAACACGGGCGATGAAATTGAAACGTACAGACCTGGCTGGCAAGACCGGGACCACCAACGAATTCGTCGATGCCTGGTTTTGCGGTTTTCAGCCGACTCTCGTGGCGGTTGCGTGGATGGGGTTTGATCAACCGAAGACGCTTGGGCGCAATGAAACCGGCGGCAGTGCGGCGTTGCCCATATGGATCGATTACATGGGAGCGGTGCTGAAAGCGGTTCCCGAAGAACCTTTCAGTCCTCCACCCGGCGTTATTGCGATGCAGATCAATCCGGAAACCGGCCTGCACGCCAAGGAGGGTGCCGGAATCAGTGAATATTTTTATCAGGAATTTCCTGCGCCTGACCAATCAACTGACCCTCTGCTGGGCGGAGGCAAAGTATCAGACGAAGTGAGGAATCAGCTTTTTTAATGCGGAGCTAGAACGCCGGTCTTAAACGAGGTCAGTTTATGCCCAGGGAACGTCGCAGTCGGGATGATATGCGCAGCGCCATCGCGGTTCATGCCGCCCGGCTGATGGCACAGGACGGAATAGAAGACTACGGCCTGGCCAAGAAAAAAGCCGCCCGACATCTGGGTATGCCGGACGCCCGAAATCTTCCGACCAATGATGAGGTCGATGCCGCCGTACGTGAATATCAGGATATTTACCTGAAAGACGAACAGTCACACCGGGTAAAATGCCTGCGTTCCAGCGCCGTCCGTGTCATGCGCGAGATGGAAGTCTTCACGCCGCATTTGACCGGCAGTGTTCTCTCGGGAATCGCCGGCCCTTTTGCAGGGGTACGGCTGCAACTGTTTGTTGACAACCCCAAGACCGTGGAATTGTTTCTGCTGGACCGCGGTATTTCCTACCGGGTATCACAAGTGCGCTTGTATGCCGGTCACGAGGCCAGGGTTCTTCCGGTATTTACCGTCGAATTCGAAGGTGTTGAAGTCGAGATGACGGTGCTTGATGTCCGTGATTTGAGAATGCCTGTTCGTGCAACACCGGATGGCCGCAGCATCGACCGCGCACGGCTGGCCACGGTGGAAGCCATGCTGGGTCAGGATGATCAGGAAGACGCTTCGCGGATCCAGCGTGCGGCATCCAGCGCAAAATAAGTCAGTATGCCGTCTGCCCCGGCACGCTTGAAAGCCAGCAGTGACTCCATTGCGCATGAGGTTTCATCAAGCCAGCCATTGCGCGCCGCGGCTTTGAGCATCGCGTATTCGCCGCTGACCTGATAGGCATATGTCGGTGCCTTGTAGTGGTCCTTGATGCGGCGAATGATATCCAGATAGGGCATCCCGGGTTTGACCATGACCATGTCGGCCCCCTCCTGCAGATCAAGGCCAACTTCCCACAGCGCTTCATCGCTGTTGGCGGGATCCATCTGGTAATTTCGCTTGTCATTTTTACCCAGTTGCTTGGTCGAGCCCACTGCATCGCGGAACGGCCCATAAAATCCTGAAGCGTATTTGGCTGAATAAGCCATGATGCGCGTGTGGATGAACCCTTTTTTGTCCAGCGCAGTGCGAATCGCGCCAACTCGGCCATCCATCATGTCGGAAGGTGCCACGACGTCGACCCCGGCCGCGGCGCAAATGGCGGCCTGTTTTTCCAGAACCATGATCGTCTTGTCATTCAGCACGTAACCGCTGCGATCCACGACTCCATCCTGGCCGTGTGTTGTATAGGGATCAAGGGCGACGTCAGTGATGACACCCAGGTCGGGGTAATGTTTTTTCAGTGCAGCCACGGCTCGCGGAACCAGGCCTTTGGGGTTAATGGCTTCACGACCATCTGCGGTTTTCAGCGAGCGTTCTATGGCCGGAAATAACGCTACTGCGGGGATGCCAAGCTCGACGCAGGCCGATAGGTGTTTGATCAGCTTGTCGATGGTATAGCGACGCACACCGGGCATTGAATCCACTGCTTCGGTGCGGTTTTTCCCGTCAATGATGAATACCGGATAGATAAGGTCATCGGTAGACAGCCGGTTTTCGCGCATCAGACGCCGTGAAAATTCATTCTTGCGCATCCGGCGCATGCGGACTGAGGGATACCGACCGAGTGGAAGCATGGTTCTAAGGCCTTGGAATTGCGGAAAGATTTCGAAAACCCGCGGAAGCGGGAACTTCTGCTGATTATAGTCGTCTCATGTTGCAGATAGCTTAGGCTGTCTCCCGCTTCTCCTCCCTGAGCGGGCGCCTTAATCCTAATTAAGGCTTTTTTGGCCCCCGGTTTACTCCCCTTTACCGGGGGTTTTTTATTGTTGTAACCGTTTTGCGATGACGGCCTGCGCTTCGCGCACCCCGGTTTTGCGCAACCCGGAGAAAAGCTGCACCGTGGATTCGACCGGGTGGCGCGCCAGATCGGCGGTGGCCTGCTTCAATGCCACTTCGGCCTGCTGGCGGGTCAGTTTGTCGGCCTTGGCCAGCAATACATGCACGGGTTTTCCTGTGGGCACGAGCCACTCGAGCAGATAATGATCCAGGGGTGTGATCCCCTGACGACAATCCGCAACAATAATCAACAATTTCAATGAGTTACGATCTTTGATGTAAGTGCTTATTAACTCGCTCCAGCGCTCCTGTTCCCGACCGGGGACTGCCGCGTAACCATAGCCCGGCAGATCCACCAGAAAACACTGCTTGCCCATGTCGAAAAAATTCAGCGCCTGCGTGCGCCCCGGGGTCTTGCTGACAAAAGCCAGCTTTTTGCGATTGGCCAAGGCGTTGATGGCCGTAGATTTGCCGGCATTCGAGCGGCCGGCGAAGGCGACTTCCATCCCTCGGTCCGGTGGCATATCGGCCAGGTTGTGCACGGCATAACGGAACTGCAAGTCGGAAAACAGGGACAACGCGAATGCTCCTTGTGGGTGGGGAAGCGAGGGGGAATGCTATAGAATACAAGCCTTTTTTACCGACCGTATGATCAAGGAGCAGGCATGGATTTGCGCCGCGTGACAAATTGGCGATTGTGGATACTGGTGACCGGCGCGCTGATGGCGCAGCCCGTGCTCGCCCAGGGCGTGATCAAGGGAGATGCCGCCAAGGCGCAACAGATCGTGACCACGGTGTGTGCTGCGTGCCATGGTACCGATGGCAACAGTGCCATTCCGGTCAACCCGAGTCTGGCTGGACAGCATCAGGAATATACCTACAAACAGCTGGCAAATTTCAAGGCGCAGGGTGGCAAACCGGCAGAACGTGCCAACGCGGTCATGGGTGGAATGGTGGCCAACCTGTCCGAAGATGACATGAAAAACCTCGCCACCTACTTTGCGGTCCAGAAAGTCAAACCGCGGGCTGCTCGCGACGAAAAGCTGGTCAAGCAGGGCGAAGCCATTTATCGCGGTGGAATCGCGGCGAAAGGTGTGCCTGCCTGTGCCGCCTGTCATGCACCGAACGGCGCAGGCATGCCCGCGCAGTTTCCGCGCCTGGCCGGCCAGCACGCGGATTACACGGTTGCACAGTTGAAGGCGTTCCGCGGCGGTCAGCGTGCCAATGACCCTGCGCAGATGATGCGGGGTGCGGCTGCAAAAATGAGCGACCAGGAAATCACCGCGGTGGCGGAGTACATTTCCGGCCTGCGCTGAGTTTCCGCCTAGTCCAAACAAAAAAGGAAGCCCTTGGCTTCCTTTTTTGTTGATGTCCATTTCGTCAGGGATTTACCGGTGTTGCTGCCGGCAGAGCAATGCCGCGGGCAACAGCCATTTTGCGTATCAGATCCGGGTAATCCGAAATGATGCCGTCGACGCCGAAATCGAGCATCCGCGCCGCGTCAGTTTCGCTGTTGACCGTCCATACCACCACTTTAAGTCCGGCCAGTTGCGCCTCGCGGACTGAATCCCGGGTGACTTCGCCGAAATAAGGCGACCATACTTTTCCGCCTGCTGCCTTGACCATCAGCGCGACCGAATTGTAACGGCTGAAATGCATCCCTGCGGTCCACGGGGATGAGGGTTCGCCGGTGCGGATATTGTCCTGCCACACCTGCTGTGCGGAAAGATAGACGGTGGCAATCTGCGGCGCCTCCCTCTGCACGACCAGCAGGGTTCGCCAGTCGAATGACTGGATGGTTACGCGGGATTCCAGTTTTTGTTCTCGAACCAGATCGATCAACGCCCTGGCAAAGTCTTCCGGCGGCAGCGTCCTTTGCGGATGTTCTGGAGAAATCTTGGTTTCGATATTGAAGCGAACGATTGTATTGCCTGTGCGGCGCGCCAAAGCGAACACGTCGCTCAATCGCGGCATGCGAGTTCCGTCCACAGGTTGCTGCCGGGGAAAACGACTTGCATATCCCGATTTCGGGTCGATGCGTCCCACGTCGTACTGTTGCAGTTCAGCCCAGGTCAGGTCGTGGATCGCGATGTCCTTGCGCTTGATCCATTGTCCACTGGCATCTCGGGTGATATCCGGATTGAGTGTAGCGTCGTGACTGACCACGACCACCCCGTCGCGGGTCACTGCGGTATCGAGTTCCAGCGTGGTAACGCCGATTTCCAGTGCTTTCGCGAATGCCGGCAGCGTGTTCTCGGGAAGCAGACCGCGGGCTCCGCGGTGGCCCTGCAGGTCTAAAGCCGGCGCTGCGCTGCTGATTATCATCAGGATTGCAGCGACATACCGGCGAGCATGGCGGAAGATTATTCCCCGGCGGCAAGAAAAGAAGTCAGCCGCCATCCTGCTTCGCTTCGGCGAAAACATGCCAGATGTTCGATTGGACTGCGGATGTGCTCCTCGGGAATAAAGCCGTCGCGGGCATCCACGTTGATTTTCACCCACTTCTGTTTGACTTCCGGGTCGGTGTCGGCGACTTCCCA
>JAYQOT010000051.1:12256-17441 GCA_038144955.1 Burkholderiales bacterium
AAGGCCTGCAGCGCTTCCTGGTGATCTTCTGTCTTGTGGCAGATGGCCTGGAATGCCGAGCAGGCGTCGAGGTGTTCTTCGAGATTCTGCCGCTGGGCGAGTTTCAGCAGCCGCTTGGCGTAGCGTATCGCTTGCGGCGGTTTGGCGGCGATTTTGCCGGCGAGCTTCTTGGCTGTCGCCAGCAGTTCATCTGGCGCGGTGACTTCGAGCAGGATGCCCAGTTCTTTGGCTTCATCGGCCTTGATGATGCGCCCGGTCAGGGTCAATTCGGCCGCGCGCTGGTGGCCGAGCAGGCGATTGAGAAACCAGGCACCGCCATCACCGGGGATGATGCCGAGATTTACGAAGGTTTCGCCGAACTGCGCCTCGGTGGAGCCGATACGGATGTCGCACATATTGGCGAGGTCGAAACCGGCGCCGATGGCGGGACCGTTGACGGCTGCAATCACCGGGATCTCGGCATCCTGCAGTGCCAGCGGGATGCGCTGGATTCCGAGACGGTAATTGCGCTGCAATTCATGCGGCGGCGCTTTGGCGCGCTCGCTCATGGTCTTGATGTTGCCACCGGCAGAAAAAGCGCTTCCGGCGCCGGTGATGATCAGCACCGAAACATCGATGCAGCCGTTGGCCCATTGCAGGGTGTTGACGACATCGGATACCAGCTCGGTGCCGGTAAGCGCATTGCGCACCTCGTCGCGGTTGAAGGTCAGAACGGCGATGCGCCCGTCGATTTCGAGGCGGGCATCTGTCAGTTTGGGCAGGTTCATGTCGGTAGATTCCGGAGGTCAAGCAAAGGGCGCTAGTTTACCCAACGCGCAGCAATCCGGCTGGTGGCCGGGGGGTAGTGGATAAGGCTGAGGCCTTGGCGTCAGCCGCGGCTTTTTGCCGCAGTAGTTGCTCGATCGCGGCATCGCGGGAGTCGCTGACGCGCTGGCGTGCGATGCGTTCCGCTGCGTCGCCGTCGGCATCGCGGATGGCATGCAGCAGGCGCTGCCAGTTCTGTGCCGATTGCTGCCGGCGCTGCGGCGTTGATAGTCCCAGCCGGGTGTAGCGCACGGTTTGCACGGCCAGTGAACCGAGTATGGTCTGCAGGCGGCGGTTGCCGGCGGCCTGGGTCAGCAGGCGGTTGAGTTTAAGCACGATGTCGATGTATTCGTCACCCGGTCCCGGGGCGGTAGCAGCCTGGGCGAGCCGGTTGATGCCATCCTCCAGCGCCGGCAGCAGTTGTTCGCGATGCGGGCTTTCTGCGATGGTGCGGTCGCGCAAACCGTTGAGCATGGCGCGGATGTCGAAGATCTCGTTGACTTCGGCGATGGTCGGATTGGTGACCTGGGCGCCGCGGCGCGCGAGGATGATCACCAGCCCGTCCTTTTCCAGCAACCGCAGCGCCTCACGCACCGGGCCGCGGCTGACTTCAAACTCGACGGCAACCGCCTGTTCCATGATGCGCTGCCCCGGCGTGTAGGCGCCGGAAACGATGCGCTCGGACAGCCGCGCGGCAATCTGTTCCGGCAGTGACTGGGTCAGCGGGGATGCCGTGCCCGGCCACACGGACAAATCGGCAGGCAAGGCAGTGCTCGGCGGGATGGTGGGTGCAGCAGTGGCCATGTCGAACGCCACATTACGAGCTATTTGTATGATTGTCAACAATCTTCTTGACAACAATTGGTGTCCAGACTAGCATCCAGCGAGCATTTCAGGCTTAAACGAGGAGTTATTGATGGCGCGCATCGAAGTGAAATCCGAAATCACTGGCACGGTTTGGCAACTCAAGGCCCAGCCCGGAGACAAGGTAGAGGGCGGCGATGTATTGATCGTGATCGAGTCAATGAAAATGGAAATACCCGTGATCACCGAGGACGGTGGCACGGTCAAGGAAATCCTGGTCAAGGAAAAAGACCCGGTAGCCGAAGGCCAGGTCGTGGCCATCATCGAAGAATAGTTCTGCGAGTGAGCGGATACTTCGTGCTGGATGAGAGTGCCCGCATACGATATAAAATATTGTATTTAAACAATAAATTACGGTATGAGCTGGCAGGCTGAAATCGATGAGCTGGATCGGCGCCGTGCCATGGCAGAAGCCTGTGGCGGGGTGGAAGCGGTGGCCAAACACCGCGCTAAAGGCAAGCTGACGGTACGCGAGCGCATCGCTGCCCTCGCCGACCGCGGCTCATTCCGTGAGGTTGGCAAACTCGCCGGCAAGGCGACTTATGACGCCAGCGGCCAGCTGACCGGTTTTGAGCCGGCACCTTATGTGATGGGGCTGGCGCGCATCAACGGCAGGCCGGTGGCGATCGGCGGCGAGGACTACACCATCCGTGCCGGCACCGGCTTCGGCAGCGACCGGCGCAAGGGTGGGCAGGGCGGCTTTATCGAAGACCTCGCTTTCGAATACCGCATCCCGCTGGTCAATCTGATTGATGGTACCGGCGGAACGGTCAACACGGCCAAGCGCAAGGGCTACACAGTGGTGCCGGGTTACGGCCAGGACGGCGTTGAACGTTCTGTCGATCTGCTCGGCATCGTACCGGTGGTATCGGCAGTGATGGGCACCACCGCCGGCGGCCCGTCTATGCGCGCGATACTTGCGCACTGGTCGATCATGGTGAAAGGCACCGGGCAGATCTTTGCCGCAGGTCCGCCCGTGGTGGAACGCGCCTTCGGGGAAAAGCTGCACAAGGACGAACTCGGCGGCACCAAAGTCGCAGTGGATACCGCGGGCACCATCGACAACGTCGCCGACAATGAACAGGATTGCTTCGAGCAGATTCGCCGCTTTCTTTCCTACATGCCGCAAAACGTGTGGGAATTGCCGCCGGTGGAGAATGTTGGTGATCCGGTGGATCGCTGCGAAGACGCGCTGGCGAGCATCGTGCCGCGTTCCAGCCGTCAGGCTTACAACATGAAAAAGCTGGTTGGCCTGATCGTTGACCGCGATTCCCTGTTTGAAATCCAGCCGACCTTCGGCAAGGCAGTGATCACTGCACTGGCGCGGATGAACGGCAAGGTTGTCGGCATCGTTGCCAGCAATCCGATGGTGGGCGGAATCATGGATGTGAAGGCAGCGCGCAAGCAGGGGCATTTCACCGAGCTCTGTGACATGTTCAACATTCCGCTCATCCTCTTTGCTGACATACCAGGACTGATGGTCGGACGCGAATCGGAAGCCGATGCCATTCTTCGGGAAGGCGTACGTGCACGCTACATCCTCGGCCAGGCGCGGGTGCCGATGTTCACCGTCATCGTGCGCAAGTGTTACGGCGTCGCCGGTGGCGGCTTCATTGATCGCGCCGGACTCAATTTCAAGATTGCGTGGCCGTCGGGGGAGTGGGGCTCGTTGCCGGTGGAAGGGGGCGTCAAGGCGGCTTACCGCAAGGAAATCGACAGCGCAGCCGACCCCGCGGCGCGCGAACGCGAGATCGAAGCGGAACTGAAACAGCTCGCTTCGCCGTTCCGCACCGCTGAAGCTTTTGCGATAGAGGATCTGATCGATCCGCGCGAAACCCGGCCCTATCTGTGCCAGTTCATCGATGCGCTGCAGGGCCGGCTGGCCAGCCAGCTCGGGCCGAAGTATCGCGCCGGCGTCCGGCCTTGATTTATAAATATATGTTTTTATTGGATATTTAACATGGCGTTCGAAGCATTGCTGCAGGAATACGAGGCCCGTCGCGCCAAGGCGCTGGCCGGCGGCGGGGAAGAGAAATACGCGAAACGCACTGCCAAGGGGGTGTGGAATGCGCGCCAGCGCATCGATTACCTGATGGACCAGGGCTCCTTCATCGAGTCCGGACTGTTCGGATCGTCGGCGGTGTATCCGGAGATGGAAGACGAAACCCAGACCGACGGCAAACTCGCCGGCTTCGGCCGCATCAACGGCCGCGATGTCTGCCTGGTGGTCAACGACTTCACGGTCAAGGGTGCATCGACCTCGGCGACCAACAGCAAAAAAATCGCGCACATGAAGCGCACCGCGACCGAACGCGGCATGCCGCTGGTGCTGATCGGTGAATCGACCGGCGCGCGCCTGCCCGATGCGATGGGCTCGCGCGGCATGGGGCTTTTGCTCGGCAACGACAACACCCAGTTCCGCCGCATGCGCGAAATCCCGATGGCTGCCGCCGCATTCGGCCCGTCATTCGGTTCCTCGACCTGGCTGATGTGCCAGTCCGACTTCGCGATCATGCACAAGAGCGCCATCATGGCGGTGTCCAGTCCCGGACTGGTGTCGATGGCGCTGGGCGAAAAAGTGTCCGCCGAGGAGCTCGGCGGCTGGCGGCTGCACGCCGAAACCACCGGCCTGATCGACCAGTTTGCCGACACCGAAGAAGAGGTGTTCGACCAGATCAAGAAATTTCTCGCCTATATGCCCAGCCATCACCGCGAAGCGCCGCCGGATGCGCCGGTGCCGGCGGGTTCGGGCGCCGACATGGGCAAGGTGTTCGACATCCTTCCCGAGAGCCGCACCCAGGTCTACGACATGAAGCGGGTCATCAAGTGCATCGTCGACAAGGACTCGCTGTTCGAAATGAAGCCGCGCTTCGGTAAGAGCGCGGTGACCGCGCTGGCGCGGCTCGGTGGCAAGAGCGTCGGCATCATCGCCAACAACCCGCTGCACCGCGGCGGCGCGCTCGATGCCGACGCCTGCCGCAAGATTGTCGATTTCATCGTGCTGTGTGATTCGTTCAACATCCCCTTCGTGATGCTGGTCGATACCCCGGGTTTCCAGATCGGCACCGAGGCGGAGAAAGCCGGTGCGCCGGGCAAGATCATGAATTTCATGAACGCGATGACGCTGGTCACCGTGCCGCACCTGACGGTGATCGTGCGCAAGAGCTACGGCCGCGCCTACGTGTGCATGGGCGGCGGACGGCATTCCGACGAGGTCGGCGCCTGGCCGAGCGCCGAAGTGAGTTTCATGAGCCCGGACTTTGCCACCAAGATCGTGCACGGTGTCAGTCACGGCGAACCGGGCTTCGAGGAAGCGCTGGCGGATATCCGCAAGGGCGCCGACGTCTGGGGGCTGGCGGCGGTGTATGCCGCGCAGGCGGTGATCAAGCCGCAGGACACGCGCGAATACCTGATCCGCATGCTCGACGTTTACAAGCTGCGCATGACAAAAGGTGTAGGACAGCACCTGATGCGCTCCTGGCCCACAAGCTATTAGCCCGGAAGCATCTTTTCGTCC
>JAYQOT010000052.1:0-16063 GCA_038144955.1 Burkholderiales bacterium
TTGCTGCTGCCAAGAAGTAGGTTTGGGGCGATGCACAACAAAAAGCCCGGCATTGCCGGGCTTTTTGTTGTGCGGACGAAAATTAAATATCAATTAAAACAATAAGTTATGTCACTTTTCCTATACTATCTTCAAGTAATTGCCAGGCGCGTGCCCCGGTAATATCACGCCAGCGCCGGTAAAACCCGTCATCACGCAGGCGATTGCGAAAGTCTTCGCGGTCTACCGGTGACGCCTTCATGCCCCATTGCGGTATCCGATTCTCAAGCGAACGGTTGAGGGCATCGGTATGCGCCCGTTGACGTGCGACATGCTTGCGGGTGACCCGTTCGATGGTCTGAAGCACATCCTCAGGCAAGGTGTTCCAGAATTTCAGGCTGACCATCATGTTGAAGCCCGACCACATATGTGCGGTGAGCGCGACATGGCGGGTGACTTCATGAAGTTTCAGCGCTTCCGTGATCGATAGCGGATTTTCCTGGGCGTCGATTTCACGGTTTTTCAGTGCGTCGTAGAGCTTGAGCACGTTGACTTCGACGGGCACGGCGCCGAGGCTGGTAAAAGCGTCTGCGAACATTTTGCCTTCGGGGATGCGGATGCGCATTCCCTCAAGATCGGCCGCGCGGTTGATCGGCTTGTCCACGGTGGAAATATGGCGAAAACCGTTTTCGAGCAGACCATGGGGCAGGGCATGGATGCCGCGTGACTTCAGCTCCGCCTGCAGATAGGCTCCGAGAGGACCGTCGAGCGTGGCATGGACCTGGGCGTGGTCACGGAAGGCGAAAGGCAGCCCCTGGATTTCCAGCGCTGGCACCTTGCCTCCGAGTATGCCGCCCATCAGCACGTAGCATTCGATCTCGCCGGCGATCAGCAGGTCAACAATAGCGAGGTGCGATCCGGGCAGCCCCTGGTTCTTGGCATGTACCGTGGCTGCCAGCCGCCCCCCGGTCGCGTCGTGGACCTCATTCCAAAGATCGACGAGAAAGGGATGGACGTGGCTGTCTTCGGAGAGGTAGTGGTATTGGCGGATGCGCCATTGTGGCGCGTTCATACCGGCAGCGCAGAGGCCATCAGCTCGGGGTCGACGCCCTGAGCCTCGGCATTGGAAAAATTGAGTTCGATCTTGACGCCATTGGGATCGAGCAGGAACAGCTGGAACAGACCCTGGTCACTGACCATGCGCTTGCGGAATTCGACTTTTTTCTTCTGCAGGTAAGCCATCATGTCGCGCAGGCCGGTGCAGCGAAATGCCATGTGATCAACCACGCCGCTGCCGTGCACGGCCTCGGATTGCTGGCCGAGGTATGCCTTGCGGTTCTCGCTGACGTTCTTGCCGCCCTGTGTCAGGTGCACGACGTCCTGTTCGCCGAGGTACAGCCAGACCACGGGAAACTTGAAATCGGGGTGGGGACCTTCGCGAAATCCCAGCACGTCGACGTACCAGTCGCGTGTGGCCTTGATGTCGGCAGTCTGGATCAGAAAATGTTCAAGATGACTCAGCGGCATGCAATTTCTCCTGCAGTTCAGATCGGCGTGGCATCACCGGATTCGACTATGACTTGCTCCACTTCACCCACGCCTGGCGCGCGACGGAAAGCGGCGGCGGCCTGGTACTCCGGGGAACGATGGCATTTTACAGCCTGCTCGAGCGAAGGGAACTCGATAACCACGAAGCGGTGAAAGCGGTCTGTGCCTTCCATGACCTGATAATTGCCGCCACGTGCAAGGACCTTTCCTCCATAGGCGGAGATGATCCCGGGGACGCGATCGGTGTACTTCTTGTATTCGACCGGGTCATTGATCTTGCAACGGGCCAACCAGTATGCGGGCATGTTGTGACCTCTACCTTTTCAATGTGCCTTGAACAGACTGGGTAATGTCGTAGCCAGTTCGGGGAATACGGCGAGACAGACGACCACTCCAGTCAGGCCTATCCAGTAAGGAATGGCCCCTTTGAATATCTGGCCTACCGATACGGGTTCGTCCGGCAGGGAGGCTTTTACCGTAAACACCAGAAGTCCGAAAGGCGGGGTCAGCAGTCCTGTTTCAATTGCGATGATTCCCATGATGGCGAATGCAAGCGGGTCAAATCCGAGAGCGGCTGCGATGGGCGCGAAGATTGGCACGGTCACCAGGATGATGGATATCGAATCGATAATGCAGCCCAGAACGAACCAGATCAGCACCATCAGTGCCAGGACACCCCAGGGCCCAAGGCCAGTGGCGAGCAGCGTCTCCTGCACGGCGCGGGTAAAGCCGGTCATGGTCAATACGCGGGAGTAGAGCTGGGCTGTAAACAGCAGCAGCAGCAGGGGGGCCGTGGTTCTGCCCACCGAGAGCACCACCTCCTTGATTTCAGCAAATCGCACGCCTTTGGCAATTGCGAGCAGCAGGGATGCGGCGGCGCCGACGCCGGCACCTTCAGTAGGCGTAAAAAATCCGAACCAGATGCCGCACAGCGTTCCAATGACCAGCCCGATGACCAGCAGGGTGCTGAACATGGCAACACCGAGCTCCTGGTCCGCCGGTGCAGGTGACGGATTGGCACTGTCGTGACGAACCGCTTCGCCGACCAGTTCGGGTTTGATCCATGCGGCTCCCACGATGTAAAGAGCGAAAAATGCGACCAGCAGGAAGCCGGGCAGTACGCCGGCCAGGAACAGGTCGCCGATCGAGATTTCGGTCAGCACTGCCCAGACAATCATTAGCACGCTGGGCGGGATCAGCATGCCCAGGCAGGCGCTGCCGGCAATGCAACCCAGGGCGAAGCCCCCGTCGTATCCGTAGCGTTTCATTTCCGGATAGGCGATCTTGGAAAACGCAGCGGCAGCGGCGATGCTGACACCGGTGACAAAGGCAAATACGGCATTTGAGAGCACTGTGGCCACGCCCAGGCGGCCCGGGATCCAGCGGGTGACGCGGTTGATCAGCGCGAACATGTCCTTGGCGGCACCGCATTTGGAAATAAATTCCCCCATCAGCATGAACAGGGGGATGACGGCAAATACGTAATCCCGAAGGGCTTCGTATGCGGTGCTGCCGATGAAATCGGTGACCACTATGAAATCGCCGGTCATTAGATAGATGCCCAGCATGGCAGCGCCACCGAGTGCGATGGCGATGTGCACGCCGCTGAAGACCAGTGCCAGAAGCACGGCCACCAGGATCAGCATTTCAGCGGTGCCGAACATTAAGAGATGCCGTTAATGGATCGAGATGCCGCTGTGGGGCAGGTCCGGACCTGAGCTCCGCAACTTCCGCAGGTCGGCGAGGAAAAGCAGGAAATATTCAAGGGCGGCCAGTGCGGCACCCAGTATGACAGCGGAGCGCGCAGGCCAGGTTGGCACACGCAGCGCTCCTTCGCCTTCGAATTCGTTGGAATTCCATGCATGTGCCAGGGGATCGATACCGCCATAGACCACAACCAGAAAAAATGCGATGCCCAGCAGGTGTCCCAGCAGGGACACCACGACCTGAAATTGCCTGGGCAGGATTTTCTGGATGGCATCAACCTGCAGCATTCCGCCGCTGCGGATTGCGTAGCTGGCCTGCAAAAAACAGATGATCACGATCGACATCGACACGATCTCAGGGGTGCCCTTGACCGGGGAATTGAAAACTACGCGTCCGATGACGTCGGCGACGACCAGGAAGCTCAGCAGCAGCGCCAGCAGCGCGGAGAAGCCCAGCAATGCTGAGGAAATCCAGTTTGCGATCTTGTTGAGCATTCCGGGTCCGGTATGTAGCTCGCCCGTAGAGGAAAAAAATAACGGGGACGCGCTTGCGCGTCCCCGTCAGGAGACAGTCTTACTTGACCTGGTAACGCACCGGCCACTTGTGGCCGAGCTTCTCGGCTTCTTCCAGGGCGATTTTCAGCACCTGGCTTGCAGGCAATCCTTGCTTGTCCAGTTCACTGGCTTTTTCCTGCGGCCAGCCCTGCAATGACTTGGCCCAGTCAACGCGTACGGAATCAGGCAGCTGTTTTACAGTTGCGCCGACACTGCGCAGCTGGTCAAGCTGTTTGGGGTAGTTTTCCTCGTTGATGGTACCGGTGCGTTTCTCGTACTCGGTAGCCACTTCCTGGATGATGGCCTGAACTTCCTTGGGTATGCGGTCCCATTTGCGCTTGTTGATGGTCAGGCCGTGCCAGGTGATCGAGCCAAAGCCGATTTCGGTGTAGTGCTTGCCGACCTCATACAGCTTGAAGTTGACATAACCTGACGGGAACATGATCCAGCCGTTGTAAACACCGGTCTGCATGGCGGTGTACGCATCCGGCAGTGACGATTGAACCGGGGTGGCTCCGGCGTATTCCAGCCATTTGAGGTTGAGGCCTGCGCCGGCCAGTTTCTGACCTTTGAGGTCGGACACCTTGTTCCACTCGAAGTTGGTGCCGAGGTTGTAGCCATTGTCCGCAATCAGGGCCAGCAGCTTCTGGCCGTACTTGTCTTCAAATACCTTCGACATGTAAGGCACGCGGTCATATACGCGGCGGGCAAGGGTCACGCTTTTGACCGGGCTCATGGTGCCGAATGGCAGCATGACCTGAAACGCCTGGAGCGGAAGATTCGAGGGCTCGAAACAGAAGCAGTAGCCGCCGATGTCGATGATGCCTGACTGGACACCTTCCAGCGTGTCAGCAACCTTGACGATGGAGCCGCCGTAACCCTCGACGAATTCCACCTTGTGCTTGGTCTTGGCGGCAACGCGCTTGGTCACTTCCGGGACGAAGAAATTCTGCATCAAATTGACATAGGTATTGACCGGCGGATGACCGGAAGCAATGCGCAATTTGATGGTTTCAGCGAATACGGCCGGTGCGGCAAGTGCTGCCGTCAAGGCCAGGGCGGACGCAACAAGGGTGCTATGGCGAAGCTGTTTCATGGACTCCCTCCAGTGGTATTTACGGTCACGATTCATTGTTGTTCATGACCTGAAATCTAAAGTGCATCATCTGCAAACCGGACGGTACTGTCAACTGCCTGGCCGATTACTGCTTGATGAGAAAGGGTGCTGTTGGTAATGTAACCCGCTCGCGGCGAATCCCGGGGTTTTCCGGCGCGGCTAACCATAATCAGGAGATTTCGGCAGTGAAAGTCAATGCGATCCGAATCGAAAAACAGGGTGGTCCCGAAGTCATGACACTGAAAAGCGTGGACGTGGCTGATCCGGGGGCGGGGGAAGTTTTGGTGCGGCACACGGTCATTGGCCTCAATTTTATGGATGTGTATCTGCGCGGCGGGCAGTATCCGCTGGCGGTTCCCAGCGGTATCGGCTGTGAGGGCGCGGGGGTGGTTGAGGCTCTGGGTGCAGGCGTCAAAGGTCTGGTGAAAGGCGATCGTGTCGCGTATGGCGGCAGTGCACCCGGCAGCTATGCCGATCTGCGCCTGATGCCGGCCGACCGTCTGGTCAAACTGCCCGACGACATCACCGAGGAACAGGCTGCGGCAATCCTGATGAAAGGCATGACCGTGGAATACATGCTGCAGCGCTGCTACCCGGTTAAACGCGGTGACTTCGTGCTGTTTCATGCGGCCGCGGGTGGCGTGGGACTGGTTGCGGGACAGTGGGGCAAGGCGCTGGGCGCCACCATGATTGGCGTTGCGGGTGGTCCTGAAAAATGCGCGCTGGCCAAAGCCCATGGCTATGCGCATGTGATTGATCGCAAAAGCGAGGATATCGTTGCCCGCGTCAAAGAGATTACTGGTGGGGCCGGTGTTCCGGTGGTCTACGATTCCGTGGGCAAGGACTCCTTTGACGCATCGCTGAAGTCGCTGGCACCGCGCGGCTTTTTCGTTTCTTTCGGCACCACCACCGGGGCGCCGCCGCCAGTGGAAGCGGCGACTCTGCAGAAAATGGGCTCGCTGTATTTCACTCGGCCGACACTGGCGACCTATGTCGCCAAGCGCGATGACCTGGTGATGTCGGCGAACGCGGTGTTCGACATGGTGCGCAAGGGCGCGGTGAAGATCCACATCGGCCAGCGCTATCGTCTCGCCGATGCGGCGAAGGCGCATGTCGATCTCGAGGCTGGACGCACTTCGGGTTCATCGGTGATGACGCCGTGACGCTGGCGTATGTGAATGAAAAAAGCCCGGCGCTGCCGGGCTTTTTCATGGGGCAGGGGCATATCAGTTGGCCTTGATGCCTGCGGTTTTTGCAAGTTTGGCGAAATCTTCCACCTGCTTGCGGATGTAGGTGGTGAATTCATCCGGTGTGGCACTGGCGACCAAGGGTATGCCCAGTCCGGCAAACCGCTCTTGCAGCGCTGGAACAGCGATCGCCTTGACCACGGTGCCCTGCAGTTTTTCCAGTATGGGCTGCGGCGTGCCCGCAGGCGCCACCAGGCCGTTGAAGGTGGTGTCCTCGAAACCCTTGATGCCGGATTCGTCGATCGTCGGCAGGTCGGGGAACAGTGCTGAACGCTTCTTGCTGGTCACTCCCAGCGCACGCAGCCGGCCCGACTTGATGTATCCGGCTGAAGTGCTCACCTGGTCGAACATCAGCATGATCTGGCCGCCTACCAGGTCGGTGGTAGCTGGGGCATTGCCCTTGTAGGGGATGTGCATCAGCTTGATGCCGGCGTGCTGGCTGAGCATCTCTGCCGCGACATGTCCGGTGGCGCCGTTGCCAGAAGATCCGTAAGTCAGTTCGCCCGGACGTTTTTTGGCAAGTGCGATGAATTCCTTGAAATTTTTCACCGGCAGGGAGGGATTGACCACCAGAACCATCGGGATGTCGCAGGTTTGTGAAACGCCGGTGAATTCCCTGACCGGATCGTAGCCGGCCTCCTTGAGGATGGCCGGCACCCGGGCAAAGGTGTTGGCGATGGCCAGCAGCGTGTAACCGTCAGCCGGTTGTGATTTGACATAGCGCGTGCCGACCAGAGCGCTTGCGCCGGGACGGTTTTCCACCAATACCTGCTGTCCGAGCAGCCGGCTCATCTGTTCCGCGATGCCGCGGGCGACGATGTCGACATTGCCGCCGGCAGCAAGAGGATTGATGATCCTCACCACCTTGGTCGGGAACGGGCCGGTCTGTGCGACAGCTGGCAGGGCGGATAGGGCCAGTAGACCTGTAACAATTGCGATGACAGTGTGCTTCATATGTTTCCTCCGGAAATTTTTATAGCCGTTGTCGGGATTGTGGATTGGCGTCTTGGGTCACGCAAGTCATTGCGCGACGCTGACGATGCGTCGCTCTTCCACGGATTTGAGCACGGCATCGGTGACCGCAACCATGTAGGCTGCATCGTCGCCGTCGGGCAGCAGGCTGCGTTCGCCGCGCACGTCGGCCTCGAAGGCGCGGATCTGCAGGTCGTAGGCCGGGCTCACCGGAAATTTCTCTTCGGTGGTGCCTGAGGCGTCACGGATGCGAATCACATGTTCTGGAGCAAAGCGCAGCGCCGAGGTGATCAGTGTCGCCTTGTCACCTTCGATGATCAGGTTGTTTTCGGCGCTGCCGACCTCGCGGGTGGCCTTGGCCAGCGCGTGGCAGTCGCCATTGAGTCTGCCTAGAACGGTCATGGTGTCGTCCGGGAGTTTTTTGCGACGGTCGGGATGGGTGAAGGCGGCTACTTCAACGAAACGCTGCCCGCTGACGTACTGGATCAGGTCGAGCAGGTGTACGCCGACATCAAAGATTACGCCGCTCTGGGTGAAATCCTGGCGCCAGGAGACGCGTGCGCCGACTGCCGAGGCGCGCTCCAGTGAAATTTCGGCGAGTCGACCGAGACGTCCGGACTGGACGATCTCACGGGCGCGGGTTACTGCGGCATCGAGACGGATCTGGTGGGCGATGCGCAGTACGACGCCGGCTTCACGGCAGGCCTCAGCCATTTCGCGGGCATGTCCGGCATTCATTGCGAAGGGCTTCTCGCAGAGGATGTGTTTACCGGCGCGCGCGGCGGCAAGCACGGCCTCGTGATGCATTGCGTTGGGCGTGGCAATGTAGATGGCATCGACGTCGGCGTCGCCGACCAGCCCGGCGAGGTCGCGGTGCGTGTGCACCACCTTGAAGCGGTCTGCGAAAGCGCGGGTTTTCTCCGGGGTGCTGCCGAGGCAGGCCACCAGTTCGGAATCCGGGCTCTTGATGATGCCGGGTGCGATGAAATCGCTGGCGACCCAGCCGAGGCCGACCATGCCCCAGCGCAACGGCGCTTGCTTGCTGCTCACGATGCAACTCCTCCTGTGATTTACGGGATGCGGAACGCAAGACGGTGGTTCAGATCACGCCTTCCATGACCTGCACTTCAACCAGCGTGCCTGGTGTGACATTGCCCTGTTCGGTGGGCAGAATGATGAAGCAGTTGGCCTCGGACATCGAGCGTAGGATGCCCGAGCCCTGCTCGCCGGTGACGCGCACGCTCAACGCACCTGATGCATCGCGCGACAGGATGCCGCGCTGGAATTCGGTTCGACCAGGCGCTTTTTTCAATGTCGAGGTGCAGGACACTTTGAAGGTCGGCAGCGGGGATATCGGATCCTGGCCTGCCAGTTTGAGCAAGGCATCGCGGACAAATTGATAGAAGGTGACCATCACCGACACCGGATTTCCGGGCAGACCGAAGAAATGGGCTTTACCGATCTTGCCGTAGGCGAGTGGGCGTCCGGGCTTCATTGCGATTTTCCAGAACACGACTTCGCCCAGCTTGTTCAGCAGCACCTTGACGAAATCGGCTTCACCGACCGAAACACCACCGCTGGTGATGACGACGTCGGCGATCGAGGCGGCTTCACGGAACGCGGCTTCGAGCAGTGTGGGATCATCGCGGATCACGCCCATGTCGATGATTTCGCAGCCCAGCCGTGCCAGCATGCCGTAGATGGTGTAGCGGTTACTGTCGTAGATCTGGCCTTCGCCCAGCGAGGAACCCACCGACACCAACTCGTCGCCGGTGGAAAAGAATGCCACGCGCAGCTTGCGGTAGACCGACACTTCGGGGATGCCGAGGGAGGCGATCAAACCGATTTCAGCGGGCCGCAACGGCTGACCGCGTTTCAATGCCGGCTGGCCCCGCTGCAGGTCTTCGCCGGCCTTCCTCAGATTCTGGCCCTGGCGGTGACCTGCGCCGATAGTGATGTCATTGTCCTTCGCTTCGACATGCTCCTGCATGACGATGGTGTCGGCGCCCTGCGGCACTACACCTCCGGTCATGATGCGTACGCACTGGCCCGCACCGACTGTCCCCTTGAACGGCACACCGGCAAAGGAACTGCCGACCAGATTCAGAGTGACCTTGCCGTTGCTCTTGAGGTCGGCGATGCGTACCGCGTAACCGTCCATCGCCGAGTTGTCATGGGAGGGCACATCGACCGGTGAGACCACGTCGTCAGCGAGCACGCGACCCAGCGCGGTACGCACGGCAACTCGTTCGACAGTTGTGATTGGCGCGAGGAATTTGGCGATAACCTCTCGCGCCTTCGGCACCGGCATCGAATTCGGATCGTAGTCGTCTGCGCACGAGAGGTCGCGCAGCGTCGGTTGTGTGTTACTCATTACGGATATCCCCTGAAGGCGATTGCGGATAACGGTGATTTTATCAGGGCGATCCGCGACGGATCAGAGGATTTCCATCGCGTTTACCCATTGCAGTGCGGCAACCGAGCGATAGCCAGCCAGACTGTTGACCAGCCTGCGGAATTCGCGGCTGTCGAGCCAGGACAGCAGAGAGCGCACCCCGGGGCGCTGCAGCACATTGTTGCGTGAAGCGAGGTAGTAGTGTTCGTTTACCACCGGTACGAAATCGAGTCCGTGCTCGCGCGCCGCTGCTTCGATGCCGAAGCCGACGTCGGCCATGCCGCTGGCGACCGTGGCGGCCACCGCGGCATGGGTGAATTCCTCATGGGTATAGCCATGAATGTCGCCGGGGGCGACACCCTGCTGGGAGAGCAGGAAATCCAGACACAGCCGCGTGCCTGATCCAGGCTGGCGGTTGACGAAGCGGACTTTCGATTTCGCCAGATCTTTCAGCAGTTTCAGTTTTTTCGGGTTGCCAGATGCCACCATCAATCCTTGCGTACGGTCGAGCAGGCGGGTGGCACGCCAGCCTTTGAGGCTGAGAAAAGGGATGAATTGCGCAGCCAGGGTGCGCATGCCGGGAATTGAGGGCAGGTGAAAGCCGGCCAGTTCACATTGATTACGGCGTAAAGCCGCCAGGCAGGCGAGACTGCCGTGAAACTGGAGTTCCAGCCGGGGGCCGTTATGTTCGAGCAACTCGTCACGCAGTTGAGCCAATGCCAGATCGTGACTGGCATGCATGACTACTTTGGAGGGCATTTCTTCCACGGGCTCTGCGCGCAACAGGAAATCCTGCATGCGTTTTTCGCCTTCGCGCAGGGAAGCGGCGAGAGAGCCGTTGATATCCACCATGCCTTCAAGCATGCGGCGCCCAAAGGGCGCCAGCGCGGTGCCGCGACCCTGCTGTCGGATCACCAGCGGTTCACCTAGCAGGGTGGCTGCGTTTTCCAGCAGACCCCAGGCATGGCGGTAGGACATGCCAGCGCTTTGGGCAGCCTGCTGCAGATTGCCATGGCGAGCCACGGCCTCCAGCAGATTGACCATCCGAGGCTCAGCCTCGAAGTTGCCCAGGGTCCAGCGTATCTGTGCCGAAATGTTCATACTTGCAAATTATTACATATTATGGATTTAAACATTATCTATGAAGATTGGCCATCCATTAATTATGTTTAATTTTGCATGACAAGTTTCGGAGACGCTTTTGCCGCGGCCTGGGCACTGATTGCGGGGTTCGATAGTGAGCTGGCCGATATCGTCCTGCTCAGCCTGAAGGTCAGCCTGAGCGCGGTTGTCATCGCAACCGCGATCGGCCTGCCGCTGGGGGCCGCCATTGCCGTCGAGCGCTTTCCGGGCCGCCAAGTGCTGATCGTCATCCTCAACGCATTGATGGGGTTGCCGCCAGTGGTGGTGGGATTGCTGGTTTACCTGTTGCTTTCGCGCGCCGGCCCGCTGGGGGCACTCGGCATCCTGTTCACGCCGCAGGCCATGATCATTGCCCAGGCCGTGCTGATCACGCCGATCATTGCCGCACTGTCGCGTCAGACCATCGAGGATGCCTGGCGTGAATATGACGAGCAGCTGCGCTCACTGGGGGCGCGACGGCTGAGTGCGGCGATGACGTTGATCTGGGATACCCGCTTTTCGCTGTTGACCATCGTGCTGGCGGGTTTTGGCCGTGCTGCCGCCGAAGTGGGGGCGGTGATGATCGTCGGCGGCAACATCGATGGCGTGACGCGGGTGATGACCACGGCCATTGCTCTGGAAACCAGCAAGGGCGACCTGCCGCTGGCGTTGGGGCTGGGTATCGTACTGATCGGGTTGGTGGTGCTGCTCAATGCGCTGGCTGCGGCGATTCGTGAAATCGCGCAGCGGAAGTACGGCTGATCATGCTGCCGCTCGAACTCGATGATCTGGCTTTCAGCGCGGGCGGAGAGGCAATCATCCGCGGCATTTCAGCGCGCATCGAAAGCGGCCCGCGCAGCGTGATCCTTGGGCCCAACGGCGCCGGCAAAAGCGTGCTGATGCGGCTGTGTCACGGCCTGCTTGTGCCCACAACCGGACGCATCGTCTGGCATGGTGCACGTAACGGCGATGTGCGTCGCCACCAGGCGATGGTGTTCCAGCGCCCGGTGATGCTGCGACGCTCGGCATTGGAAAACGTCATCTACGGTTTGAAACTCGCCGGCAAGTCGCGCGAAGAATGCCGGTTGCGCGCGCTGGATGTGCTGGAGGTGGTTGGCCTCGCGCAGCATGCGGCACGTCCGGCACGGGTGCTCTCCGGTGGCGAACAGCAGCGCCTGGCCCTGGCTCGTGCCTGGGCGCTGGGTCCCGACGTACTGTTCCTCGACGAGCCGACGGCAAATCTCGATCCGTCAGCGACCCAGGACATTGAACGCATCATTAATGCCATCCATGCGTCAGGCACCAAGATCATCATGACCACGCACAACCTCGGCCAGGCGCGGCGGTTGGGTGACGAGATACTGTTTTTGAGCAATGGCAGGTTGATGGAACACACCCCCGTCGACCGGTTTTTCAGTGAACCTGCTTCATCCGAGGCAGTGGCTTTTATCAGAGGAGAAATGCCATGAGATTGATTCTGACGGCAGCACTGGCGCTGGCAGGCGTCATGCAGACACCTGTGGTGCAGGCACAGGAGAAAGCCATTACGGTGGCATCGACGACATCGACAGAGAATTCCGGGCTGTTCAAACACATCCTGCCGATATTCAAGGCCAAGTCCGGCATCGATGTGCGTGTGGTGGCGCAGGGTACCGGCCAGGCATTGGATACTGGCAAGCGCGGCGATGCCGACGTGGTGTTCGTGCATGACAAGGTCAAGGAACTGGCCCTGGTCAAAGAAGGTGTTTTCGTCAACCGTCATGACGTGATGTACAACGACTTCGTTGTGATCGGTCCCAAGACCGACCCGGCAAAAGTAGGCGGCAGCAAGGATGTCACCGGCTCTATGAAGAAAATTGCGGAAGCCAAGACACCGTTTGCATCGCGCGGCGACAAGAGCGGCACACATGCGGCGGAACTGCGGCTGTGGAAAGCCGCCGGGGTCGATCCGGCTTCGGGCAAGGGTTCGTGGTACCGTGAAACCGGTTCCGGCATGGGCGCGACGCTGAATACCGCCGCCGGCATGGGTGCTTATGCGCTGACCGACCGCGGTACCTGGCTGTCATTCAAGAACAAGGCGACCCTGACGATTTCGGTCGAGGGCGACCAGCGCCTGTTCAATCAGTACGGCGTGATGCTGGTCAATCCGGCAAAGCATGCGCATGTGAAGAAAGAGCTCGGTCAGATATTCATCGACTGGCTGATTTCCGCGGACGGCCAGAAAGCCATTGCCGATTACAAGATCAACGGAGAACAGCTGTTTTTCCCCAACGCAGGGAAATAAACATCTGAGAGTGCGGTATCCTGCGGCGTTCTCCAACCGGGAATCGCCGCATTGTCTGCATCTCGAACTACTGCAGGGTTTGCGCCGGCGCTGATCGTTGCGGCGGCGCTGGCGCTACTGCTGGCATTGATCCTGGCGGCGTTTGCCGTCGGTCGGTATCCGGTGTCCCTGCCGGACCGTGGCCGCGTGCGTTGGGGATGGGTCAGCGGCGGCAGCAGCGGCCTGGATGCCACCGTGGAAGCCGTGGTGCTGCAGATCCGCGGTCCGCGTGTGATGGCGGCGCTACTGGTTGGCGCTGCGCTTGCTGCGGGGGGTGCGGCCTACCAGAGCCTGTTCCGCAATCCGCTGGTGTCGCCCGACATCCTCGGCGTTTCAGCCGGTGCAGCCGTGGGCGCGGTGCTCGGGATTTTCCTGTCGCTGGGCGTGGTGATGATCCAGTCGATGGCGTTCGCCGGCGGACTGGCTGCGGTGGGCATGGTCTATTTCGTTGCCAAATCCGTGCGCGGCCATGATCCCTTGCTGGTGCTGGTGCTCGCCGGGGTGGTGCTGGGGGCGCTGCTCGGCGCCTGCGTCGCGCTGATGAAGTATCTGGCCGATCCCTACAACCAGTTGCCGGCGATCACGTTCTGGCTGCTCGGCAGTCTTGCGTCCACTGATGCGCGCGACATGTGGGCGGCCACCCCCTTGTTGCTGATCGGACTGTTGCCGTTGTGGCTGCTGCGCTGGCGCATCAATGTGCTGTCGCTGGACGATGAGGAAGCTCGCGCACTGGGCGTGCCGACTGGGCGCATCCGGCTGGCGGTGATCGTCGGCGCGACGCTGATGACGTCGGCTGCGGTGGCAATTTCCGGTGTCATCGGCTGGATCGGGCTGGTGATTCCGCATTTTGCGCGGCTGCTCACCGGACCGGATTTCACCCGACTGCTCCCGGTATCCGTGCTGCTCGGCGCGGGTTTTCTTGTCGCGGTCGATACGCTGGCGCGCACCATCGCCAATATCGAAGTGCCGCTGGGGGTGCTCACTGCCTTTGTCGGTACGCCTTTGTTCCTGTGGCAGCTCGCGACCGCACGCAGGAGTTGGCAATGAAGGCATTGTCGTGACTCTAGCCGCACGTGAACTTGCCTTCGGCTATCCCGGCCGGCGCATCGGCAGTGATGTCACGCTGAAACTGGCGCGCGGCGAGGTGTTGTGCCTGCTTGGCCCCAACGGCAGCGGCAAGACCACGCTGTTCAAGACGCTGCTCGGCCTGCTGTCGCCGCAGGGCGGCAGCGTACTGATTGATGGCGTCGATGCCGGTACGATGTCGCGCGAGGCCGTGGCACGACAGGTCAGCTACGTGCCACAGGCGCATGGCGCGTTTTTTCCGTTCACCGTGCACGAGATCGTGCTGATGGGGCGGGTCGCTCACATTGGTCTGTTCGCTGCGCCCTCACGCAATGATCAAAATGCGACTGACGCCGCCATAGCCCGCATGGGATTGACTGAACTGGCCGGCAAAAGCTACACGCAGATTTCCGGCGGCGAGCGGCAGTTGACCCTGATTGCACGTGCACTGGCCCAGGAGGCGCCGGTGGTGGTGTTGGATGAACCCACCGCGAATCTCGATTTCGGCAACCAGGTGAGGGTGCTTGAGCGCATACGCGCTCTCGCCGATGCCGGCACCGGCGTGCTGTTGTCGACCCACGATCCCGATCACGCTTTTCTTTGCGCTGATCGCGTGGCGATGCTGCACGAAGGACGGCTGATGGCCTGCGGTACGCCGGGTGAGGTAATGACCGCAGGCAATTTGCAGAGACTCTATGGCGTGGAGGTGGCCGTGGTGGCGGTGGGTACCGCTGCCGGTGCGCGCACGGTTTGCCTGCCAGTTGCCGTTGCAGGGGCTCAGCCATCGGCACAGCAATGACACTGCGAGCTCCGGTTATCAAAATAATCCTCCGGTCATGCCTGATGGCACTCTGGACATCGACGGCACTGGCCGACACGACGGTGTTTGCTGCAGCCAGCCTCAGGAATGCGCTGAATGAGATCCGTGAGGCCCGAATAGCGCAGTCTGGCGGCAGGGTGATCGTGTCCTATGCGGCGAGTTCAGCACTGGCGCGGCAGATCGAGAAGGGCGCTCCGGCCGACATCTTCATTTCGGCTGATCAAACCTGGATGGATTATCTGGCGCAACGCCGGTTGATCATTGAAAAGTCGCGTGTCAATCTGCTGCGCAATGAACTGGTGCTGATTGCGCCGGTTTCCGCAAAACCGTCCGTCATCGAACTCAAAAAGGGAGTGCAACTCGGCCAGTTGCTGGGCAAGGACCGGATGGCAATGGCAGATCCCGATCATGTTCCGGCCGGCAAATACGGCAAGCAGGCGCTGGAATCTCTGGGCCTGTGGCCGCAGGTGGCAGGCAGGCTGGCGCGTGGTGAGAATGTGCGCACAGCGCTGAATTACGTGGCGCGCGCGGAGACTCCGCTCGGCATCGTTTACCGTACGGATGCTGCGGCCGAAGCCCGAGTTAAGGTAATTGCGGCCTTTGCAGCGGATTCACATCCGCCGATCGTGTATCCGGCTGCCTTGCTGGCGCCAGGCAGAAACACCGATGCTGCCGCTTTTCTCGCATACCTGCGATCGGATGCTGCGGCCGCCATCTTCAGGAAGCACGGATTTCTGACATACTGAACTCCATGTCCGTAATTCCAGCTGCAAATCCATTTTGAGCATCGAAGAACGCGAAATCCTGCTGTTGAGTCTGAAGGTGGCGCTGTGGAGTGTCGCGCTCAGCCTGCCGTTTGCGCTGTTCTTTGCTCACCTGCTGGCGCGCCGCAATTTCCCGGGCAAAAGCCTGCTCGACGCCGTTTTGCACCTGCCACTGGTGCTGCCGCCGGTGGTGATCGGTTATTTCCTGCTGTTGCTGCTCGGACGGCGCGGGCCCCTGGGCGAGGTGCTCGAACAGTGGTTCGGTATTGTGATTGCCTTCCGCTGGACCGGTGCTGCGGTGGCATGCGCGGTGATGGGGTTTCCGCTGATGGTGCGTGCGATGCGACTGTCGATCGAAGCCATTGATCCGCGACTGGAGGCGGCTGCGCAGACGCTGGGTGCAGGGAGGATCGGTGTTTTGCTGACGGTTACGCTGCCGCTGGCGCTGCC
>JAYQOT010000053.1:0-15275 GCA_038144955.1 Burkholderiales bacterium
TAACCCTGTGCCTTGCGCGCCATGACGGCGTGGTACGGATTCATGAAGGCCAAATCAATCGTGCCTTTATAGAATGCCTCCTCAAACTGGGGAATGGATTCAAACGTTCTCAGCTCAAAGACAATGCCTGTGTCGGCTGTGAGCTGCTTGAGCAGCGGCTGCCATTCCTTGAAGACCTGGGGAGGCGTGAACTGCGGTACGGCGCTGAACACGTATTTGGAAGCAGCCTCGACGCCGGGGCTGACCAGAATCCAGAAAACCAATCCCAAAATCAAATTGAATGCTGCACTTTTTTTAACATTCATTGCGGTACCTCGTTAGCAAAATTTCAATAATCACCCGCTAGCGGCAGATCCGGCACTGCTGGGCCGGATCGGGTTTGATTCACTTGATATTTTGGCACATACGATCAATAAAACAGACCGGATGGGGTTTGGTAGTGCCGGGAGGAAATGTGCTTCGCTTTCCTCCGAAGAACCCTGTATTAGAAGAGGCTAAATTATCGCAAAGCACCATCTTGGTGCGCAAGATGCTTGAGCGAGAGCAGCCCTGAGAGCGCGCCGGCCATGGGATATCGGCTTAAAATTCAGCCGACTTTGCTGCTTATTCCAAGCGGGTGTCGAGTCCCGCCTCCGCAATCTCGGCTGCGCGCAGCAGCGCCCGCGCCTTGCTCTGGGTTTCCTGCCATTCCGCGGCAGGCTGCGAATCCGCAACCACTCCGCCGCCGGCCTGCACGTGAAGACGCCCGTCCTTGACGACTGCGGTACGCAGCGCAATCGCCACGTCCATGTTGCCGTGGAAGCCGAGATAGCCCACCGCGCCGGCGTATATGCAGCGCTTGACCGGCTCCAGTTCGTCGATGATTTCCATAGCGCGCACTTTCGGTGCACCGGACACGGTGCCTGCCGGGAACGTCGCGCGCAGCACGTCGATTGCGGTCAATCCCGGCTTCAGCTTGGCCTCGACATTGGAGACGATGTGCATCACGTGTGAATAGCGCTCGATCACCATTTGCTCGGTAACCTTGACGCTGCCCGTCTGCGCAACCCGCCCCGCGTCGTTGCGTCCGAGATCGACCAGCATGATGTGCTCCGCGCGCTCCTTGGCGTCGGCCAGCAGTTCGGTGGCAAGCGCCGCGTCTTCTTCGGGTGTAGCGCCACGACGGCGGGTGCCGGCAATCGGACGCACGGTGACGGTATCACCTTCGAGGCGGGCCAGAATTTCCGGAGATGCGCCGACGACATGAAAATCGTCGAGATTGAAAAAGAACATGTAGGGTGACGGATTGAGCGCACGCAGTGCGCGGTACAGCGACAGCGGCGAAGCATGGAAAGGCTTGCTCATGCGCTGCGAAGGCACCACCTGCATGATGTCGCCCTCGTAAATGTATTTCTTGGCCCGTTCCACCGCCCGGTGGTAGGCCGCTTCGCCGAATCCCGAAACCGCAGGCTCGGACGGCACCGGTGCGCTTTGCGGCAGCGTAACCGGTGCGCGCAGCTTCGCCAGCAATTCAGCCAGGCGCTTGCGGGCCGCACCATACGCGCCGGGTTGTCCCGGTTCGGCATAGACCACCAGCGACAACTTGCCGGAGAGGTTATCGACGATGGCGATCTCCTCGGACACCAGCAACAGGATGTCCGGGGTCTTGAGTTCGTCACGTTTATCGGTTTTGGCCAGCCGCTTTTCGATGTAGCGCACGGTGTCGTAACCGAAATAGCCGACGAGACCGCCGCAAAAGCGCGGCAGCCGCGGATCGGTCGCCACCTTGAAGCGCTTCAGGTAACGGTCAACAAAGTCCAGCGGATCTGCAGCTTCCTCGCGCAGCGTCTCCCGGCCGTTGCAAAGCTCGCGACAGGTATGACCATGAACTTCGATACGGGTATTTGCGGCGAGCCCGATGAACGAATAGCGGCCGAAACGCTCGCCGCCGACTACGGATTCGAGCAGGTAGGTATAAGGGCGGTGCGCAAGCTTGAGGTAGATCGACAGCGGCGTGTCGAGATCGGCGAAGGTTTCGAGCACAACCGGCACACGGTTGTAGCCCGCGGCGGCAAGTCGATTGAATTCAGCTTCAGTCATGTCCTACTCCACGAAAAAGAACGAAACAGCAACCCGTACGGCACATACCAGCAGCGCGAATCAGCAACGCCAATCGCGACGCCAGCACCAAGTGCCGGGAAGTGTTGCGGCCTTCGTGGGAAGAAACACAATTAAACCTTTTTAATCAATGGGATACAATCAGAAAGCGCGCCTACTATAGCATCAACCTCCAGATTCTGCACGGCCGAACCTTCGTTATATCCGTAGGGCACGCAGAACACCGGACAGCCTGCGGCGCGGGCAGCCTGCACGTCGTTGACCGAATCGCCGATCATCAACATCACGGACGGCGGCACAGAAAAATGCGTACAGGCATGCAGCAGTTGATCCGGATCGGGCTTCTTGCGCGACAGGGTGTCGCCTGACACGATCAGCGAAAAGTACGGCGCAAGTCCCATGCGTTCCAGCAGCGGCACGGTAAATGCGCCCGCCTTGTTGGTCACACAAGCCAGCGGGAAACCCGCCGACTTCAGCGCTTCCAGTCCTTCGCGCACGCCAGGATAAATAGAGGTGTGACGGCCGTTAATCTCGGTGTAGACGCGCTCGAACACCGGCAACGCCTCTGTCATAGCCTTGGAGTCGACATGCCCATTGATATCGCGCGCCAGGGCGCGCTCCACCAGCCGCGGTATGCCCTTGCCGACGTAAGTCGTAATGGTTTCCAGCGGCAATGGCGCCCGCCCCAGCGCCTCGAGCATGCCGTTCACCGCGGCAGCAAGATCGGGAATGGTATCGAGCAAAGTTCCGTCCAGGTCGATCATCACGGCGCTGACGGGAAGGGGAAACGCGGGTTTCATCATGATGCAGTGTACTCAGCGAACCGTACGGGCACAGTCGTCCGCTGGAGCTTTTTTCAGGATTTGGCGAGCGCTGCGCGCATCGCCGCGATGGTGGCCTTGTAATCCCTGGTGCCGAATATCGCCGAGCCGGCGACAAAGGTATCGGCGCCGGCACGGGCAATCTCGGCGATGTTGTCTGTCTTGACGCCGCCGTCCACTTCCAGCCAGATGTCACGGCCGGAACGCTCGATGCGCTTGCGCGCCTCGGCCAGCTTGGCCAGCGCACCCGGAATGAAGGACTGCCCGCCGAAACCGGGGTTGACTGACATGATCAGCACCAGGTCAAGCTTGTCGATGACATGGTCGAGATAATCGAGGGGCGTTGCCGGATTGAACACCAGTCCGGCCTTGCAGCCGTTGTCCCGGATGAGGCCGATAGTGCGGTCGATATGCTCCGAGGCTTCCGGGTGAAATGAAATGATGTTGGCGCCGGCCTTGGCGAAATCGGGCACGATGCGATCCACGGGTTTGACCATCAGGTGCACGTCGATCGGCACCTTGACCAGCGGGCGGATCGCCTGGCACACCAGCGGCCCCACGGTGAGGTTGGGCACGTAATGGTTGTCCATCACGTCAAAATGGATCAGG
The DNA here is from genome assembly GCA_038144955.1 of Burkholderiales bacterium. Taxonomy (GTDB): domain Bacteria; phylum Pseudomonadota; class Gammaproteobacteria; order Burkholderiales; family SG8-41. The sequence continues at coordinate 3,528 of JAYQOT010000053.1, forward strand.
TCGGCGCCGGCGGCAACCACGGACTGCACTTCCTCGCCCAGACGCGCAAAGTCAGCAGAAAGGATGCTCGGTGCAAGACGATGGGTCATGTCGTTATCCGCAAAATGTTCCCGTGATTGTAACTGTTCTGCGACCTTTCCCGGTACTCTTCACGGATGCGCGGTGCCGCTTCCGCCACCACGCCATGGATGAGAAAATACGGCCATGACCGAACGCAAATACCAGTTTACCGTCACCCCGCGTGCAAAATTCATCGCCGAGCAGTCGGATGCGGGATCCGAGCGCTATGCCTTCGCCTATACCATCACCATCACCAACACCGGTGACGTTCCGGCACAGCTGGTGAGCCGCCACTGGATCATTACCGACGCCAACAATCTGGTGCAGGAAGTCAGGGGCCAGGGTGTCGTCGGCGCGCAGCCGAATCTGAAGCCAGGCGAAAGTTTCGAGTACACCAGCGGGTCAATACTGGCCACTCCCGTCGGCACCATGCGCGGCGCCTACCAGATCGTGGCGGAAGACGGCACGCGTTTCGATGCGCCTATCCCCGAGTTCACCCTCTCCGCGCCGCGCGTGCTGCACTAGGCTGCCATGCCCGCGCCTCAGGAATTTCCCGGCTTGTCTTTGTCGTCGCCGCGCGGCCAGGTCAGCCAAACGATCCCGACCAGCAACGCCACCGCAAGGGCAGCCTCCAGCAACAACCACATCAATCCACTCATGGCGTGCAACCCGCTCCGGCTTTGATCAATGATTGCAGTGGACTTTAACAAAATACCGTTGCGCGTGGCGCTGGGCGCGATAATCGTGGCCCTGTCTCTCGCGGCCTGCCGGTCTACACCGGAAAAAACCCCGCAACTTGCCGAACCGGCACCCGTCATCGCACCGCTGCCGGCGCCGCCACAACCAACACCGCCGGTTTCCGCGTCGTCACTGCGTCCAGCAACGTGGGGGGAATTGCCTTCCTGGGCGCAGGATGATGTCGCTGCTGCCTGGAGCGCCTTTCTCACCAGTTGCCGGGTGCTGGCAGCCCAGTCGGCATGGAACAAGGTTTGTACTGAAGCTGAAAAAATTTCCCGGCCCGACAATGCGACAGCCCGGAGTTTTTTTGAATTGAATTTCCAGCCTTATCAGCTGGTCGGTGACGGCGGCCGCAACGAAGGCCTTGCCACCGGTTATTACGAACCGCTGCTGCGCGGCAGCCGCACACTCAAAGGCGGCTTCCGTTACCCGATATACGGCACCCCCGATGACCTGATCACGATCGATCTGCCGGCCTTCGGCATGGGCGACCGTGGATCAAGGTTGAAAGCCCGGCTCGACAATCGTCGTGCCGTGCCCTATTTCGATCGCGCTCAGATCGAATCGGGCCTTGCACCGGTGCGCGGCAGGGAAATCGCCTGGGTCGACGATCCCGTGGAGCTGTTTTTTCTGCAGGTCCAGGGTTCAGGACGCATCGAACTCGATGACGGCAGCGTCATGCGCGTGGGATTCGCCGACCATAACGGCCATCCCTATCGCTCCATCGGTCGCCACCTGATTGATCGTGGCGAGTTGACGCTGGAGCGCGCATCGATGCAGGGCATCAAGGCGTGGGCACAGAAAAATCCGGAAAAACTGCGCGAGGTGCTCAACCACAATCCCCGCTACATCTTTTTCCGCGAACTGCCGTCAAACCTGGACGGTCCGCTCGGCTCGCTGGGTGTGCCACTCACGGCACGCCGCTCTATCGCGGTCGATCCGCGCCATGTGCCTTTGGGTGCCCCGGTCTTTCTCGCCACCACCTGGCCGCTCAGTAACAAGCCACTCAATCAGCTGGTCATGGCCCAGGATACGGGGTCAGCCATCCGCGGTGCGGTGCGGGCCGATTTTTTCTGGGGCTATGGCGATGCCGCGGGGCAAGAAGCGGGACGCATGAAACAGTCGCTGCGTATGTGGTTGTTGCTGCCTCACGGCTTTCCGCTGACGGCACCTTAGCTTTATTTCGCGGTCCAATCTGCAACAGGATCCGGTTTGTCCGGAACCCCGCAACCCATAGTTTTATGAAACATCGGTCATGAACGTCATCGTTCTCGGTGCAGGTGTTACCGGCGTGGCAAGCGCCTGGTACCTGCGCAAAGCGGGCCATGATGTCACGGTCATCGACCGCCGCGAGGCTGCGGGACTGGAAACGTCATTTGCCAATGGCGGCCAGATCTCGGTCTCACACGCCGAACCGTCGGCCAACCCGCGGGCACCGTTGCAGGTTTTGCGCTGGCTGGGGCGGGCTGATGCGCCACTGTTGTTCCGGTTGCGCGCAGACTGGCAGCAATGGCGCTGGTGTTGGGCATTCCTGCGCGAATGCACTCCACAACGCCTGCACTACAACATCCGCCAGCTTGTCGCACTGGGTCGTTACAGCCGCACAACCCTCGCTCAACTACGCGACGAAACCGGCATTCAGTACGACCAGCTCACCCGCGGCATTCTGCATTTCTACACCAGCGACAGCGCATGGCGTGATGCGCAGCAGGCTGCCCGCCTGATGCGGGATGCGGGTTGCACGCTGGAATCGCGGTCCGCAGAGGAATGTGTCGCCATCGAACCTGCGCTGGCTCCGCTGCAAGACCGCATTGCCGGAGCCACCTATACGCCCGAGGATGAATCGGGTGATGCCCACCTCTTCACCACCCGGCTGGCCGCTTTGGCCGCAGAGCGCGGCACCCGCTTCAGTTACGGAACTACGGTTAAATCACTGCTCATCGATGCCCGCGGCAGGTTCAGCGGCGCAAGACTGCTGTTCGCAGACGGCAGTGAAGAAATAAAAACCGCCGATGCCTGCGTGGTTTGCCTGGGAGTGGGCAGTGCGTCCCTGCTGCGTCCGCTGGGAGTGGACCTGCGCATCTATCCCGTTAAAGGTTATTCGGTGACGTTGCCGGTCCTGGATTCCCGGCGCGCCTACACGGTTTCACTGACCGACGATGAATACAAACTGGTGTTTTCACGACTGGGGGACCGCCTGCGCATCGCCGGCACCGCTGAATTCGCCGGTTACGATACCGCGCTTACCCCGGCGCGCTGTGACGCCATCCTGCGCCGACTCAACGAGCTTTTCCCGGATGCGGGCGATGTCAGCCAGGCCCAGCTGTGGGCGGGTCTGCGACCGGCCACACCGTCGAACCTGCCTTATATCGGCGCCACGCGATTCCCCAATCTTTACCTGAACACCGGACACGGGACCCTGGGCTGGACTCAGGCCTGCGGCGCGGCCTCGGCGGTTTCGGAGCTGGTCGCAGGCCGCATCCCCGAAGTCGATTTCGATTTCTGCGGCAGCCGGGCGGGATAAGCCTGCGTGGGTCCGGCTCAGACCTGCAGTGACCAGACGCCGTCCCAGTCCTCGGGCGGAGGATTGTTGGCGTAGATTCCGCAGCGCTCAAGATAGAGTTGCGTTGGCCGGTCGTCGGGACAAAGTTCCAGAATTTCACCGAACATCTTTGTCGCGCGAGCCCATTCGCGACGGCGGTAATGCGCGACGGCTTCGGCAAAGGCGAAGATAAGATGATCCAGGTGCGGATGGTTTGCGGAATTGCGATGCTCAAGCACTTCGCAGATTCCCACCGGGGCCTGCATGCCACGCACGCGGATCAGATCCAGTTCCCGCATGCGCACCGGGCGCGGCAGCCGCGACGCAGTCATCCCGCAGATCAGGACATCGGTGCCGTAATACTTGTTGGCGTTCTGCAGCCGTTCAGCCAGATTGACCCGGTCGCCGATTACCGTGTACTCCAGACGTTTCGGTGAACCGATGTTGCCGGCAACGACATCGCCGGTGCTGATGCCGATGCCGATGCGAATGGATTCTGCCGGCATGCGCCGCCGGTTCAGTTCGCTGAGTGCCGTCATCATCTTGATGCTGACCATTACTGCATTCTCGGCATCCTGACGGGATGCGCGCACCGATCCGAACACCGCCATGATCATGTCGCCGATGTATTTGTCCAGTATGCCGTTGTGGGCATAGACGATATCGACCATGTCGGTAAAGTAGTCGTTGAGCATGGCGACGGTCTCGCGCGCGCCGAGACGCTCCGACATCGTGGTGAAGCCGCGGATGTCGGAAAACAGTACGCTGACCTCCCGGGTAGTGCCGCCCAGCGCGGAATCGCCACCCGCCAGCAGTTCGTCCATGACCGCCTTGCTCATGTAACGCGACATGGTGCTGCGCAGGCGTTTTTCGCGCGTAATGTCTTCCATGATCAGCATCGAGCCGATGCGTTCGTCGCGCATGTCCTCCAGAGGTACCGCGGTCATGTTGACCGAAATCGCATTCCCTCCGGGAAGCAACAGGTCGGAATCCACGGTGCTGTCAGTCCTGCCCGTACGCAGGACCTTTTCCAGGCTGTGTATCACCCAGCTGTTGGGACCACTGAAAATTTCATCCGCGCGCCTGTCGATCGTGTCATTCTCGGATTGCTTCAGTATCCGCAAGGCCGACTGGTTTACCTTGCTCACGTTACGGCCGGCATCCAGCGTGATTACGCCGTTGCTCATGCTGCGCAGGATGCTTTCGTTGTAATTGCGCGAGTTGTTGACGTCCTCGAACAACTGGGCATTCTCGATTGAAACAGCTGCCTGGGCACAGAGGGCCGCCAGCCGTCGCTGGTCGGCAGCAGTAAAGGGGCCTTCTTTCTTGTTGAGAATTTCCATGACGCCGACCTTGTTGCCGTTCTTGGTCGTGATCGGCATGCACAATATGTTGCGGGTGCGATACCCGGTACCTTTGTCTACCTCGGGATTGAACCGGCTGTCCTGGTAGGCATCGTCGATCGTGATATTCACGCCATTGGTGAAACACTCGCCGGCAATGCCGGCAATGGCGGGAAAGCGGATTTCGCCGGATGACTCGCCACCTGCCACCCGCGACCACAATTCGTTGGCTACCGGATCGTAAAGAAACAGCGAACCCCGGTCCGCGCCAAGCAGTTGGGTTGCCGCGGCGAGTATTCTTTCCAACAGGGGATCGAGCAGGATTTCAGACGTGATCGAACTCACCACGTCAAGCAACAGGGCCTCCTCGCGCTGGGAGCGTTCGACTTTCTCGAACAACTGCGCGTTTTCCAGGGCGGCGGCGGCCTGTGATGACAGAGACTCCAGGGCATGCTGATCCTCCAGGTCAAACTCGCCTTCCCGCTTGTTGAGTGCCTGCGTGACCCCGATTACGATTTTCTTCTTGTTCAGTATGGGGACGCAGAGAATGTTCCGTGTCCGATAACCGGTTTCGGTATCGACCTTGCGGTTGAAGCGGGAGTCCGCATAGGCGTCGGGAATAATCTCCCCCTTCCCTGACGTGAACACCGACCCGGCGATGCCCTGATTGGCAGGGAATCGTACTTCGCCTATCGCATTGCCCTGCATGACCCTGGAGAACAGTTCCCGGGTCTCCGGATCATAGAGGAACAGTGAACTGCGCTCGGCATTGAGCGTCTCGGTGACGACTTCCATCAGTCGCGGAAACAGCACATCCAGTGAAAGCGTATCGGATACCCGGTTGGCGACATCGACCAGTGCAGTGGTACGCCGTACCAGTTCGGTAATCCGGATCAGCAGCTGGGTTTTTTCCGTATCCGACAGCCCGCCGAGCAGCCGCTCGATATCCGCCTGGCGAAGCCTGCGCTCCAGGATGCCGCGGATGATCTCGAAATTGACTTCCATCTCCGCCTCCCCTGGCGGTTGCCCGCCTTAAAGATCGGAAAGTCTGAGCTTGGTTAGTCCTGAACCGCTGCGCTCGAATTCCAGTATTTCCTTCGCCGTCAGCGGAGGGCTGACGTGTTCACCCTGTACGCGCTCACAACTCAACCCGAGCAGTGCCACAACCGTTTCGCCATTGGTCACACCCTCTGCGGTAATGCGCAGCCCGAGGTCGCGCGCCAGCCGCACCAGGGTTCGCACCATTTTCCCGTGCAGCGCCGACTGCTGCATGTTGACGACGAATTTCGAGCTGAGCTTCAGTTCGTCAAACGGCAACTGTGCGAGGTTGTGCAGTGAAGAGGCGCCAGTGGCAAAGCCGTCGATGCTCAGGCGCACGCCGAGTCGCTTCAGGCGTGACAGCACGTTCTTGACCGGCTCCAGCTCTCCGGCAATGGCCGTCTCGTGAATCCCGATCACGACACGTCCGGGAGGAACACCCCAGGTACGCAGTGCGCGATCGACAAAATCCGGAAAGTCCGACTGCATCAACCCGCTGGCCGACACCTTCAGGCCGAGCTTGCACTGCAGCCCGGCACGCGCGAATTCACCGCTCTGCCGCATCGCGTTATTGAATATCCACCAGGTCAGTTCGCGCACGAGGCCAGCGGTTTCCGCGGTTTCGATTGCCCGCGCCTCGGTCACTTCCCCGAGCTCGGAGTCTGTCCAGTGCAGCCGGCATTCCAGGCCGCCGATCTTGCCCGATTGCGCATCGAGCTGAGGCTCGAATACCAAGTCCAGTTCGCTCCGCTCGAGTGCATTGCGCAGCCGTGTTTCATGAAGCATCTGTGATTCTTCGCTGGCGCCGTGTGCGGGGTCATAAACCGTGGTGACGTTGCCGCTGCTGCGAGCAGCACGCGCAGCCAGCTTGGCGTTACGCACCAGTGTCTGCGGATCCTCGCCATGATCCGGATAGACCGCAATGCCGATGACGAGGTCGGCCTCGAACGTGCGGTCGCCGATCGGGATCGGCACCTCCAGCGCTCCCAGCACCTTGTTCGCCGCCATAATTGCAATACCCTCACCGGCGATGCGTGGCAGCAGGCAGGCAAACTGGTCGCGACTGATCCTGCCCAACTGATCCTGCTTGCGCAAAACACCCTCGCGCATGCGACGGGTTACACGCAACATGAAAGCCTCGCCCCTCTGCAGGCCAAGCTGGCGATCGACCTGTTCCACCTTGCCGACCTGCAGCAGCAGCAGCCCGAGCTGCTTACCTTCCTTTTTATGGTTTTCGATCGTGGACCGGAAAATTTCCATGAACGCCGAATACTCCGGCGTTGGCAGCGTACGGACGACACCGCCCTCGGCCTGGCCGCGGGCAGCAAGGGATGCCAGCAGGGCAAGCTGGAGAAAATTGAAAGTCTGCAAGGCCAGCAGGGTTTCGGCACAGCGTTCCGGTTCGTCAGCGTAAAGCCGCAGCGCACCGCGGGTCATCGCACTCTGGAAACGCTGACAGTCGCGGCGCATGCGTTCAAGCGGCTCGCCTTCCGCATCGAGAGCCCATTCCCCGAGTGCCACGGTAATCGGCGCGGTATCCACCGTACCGACCGCGCAGGCTCCCGAAAAAGCGACATCCAGCGTACCTGCTGCCGGAACATAAAGATCAGGAGCACGCTCCCGGACATCGCAAAACACCTTGGCGACCGTGGTCAGTGTGGCAGGTCCGGCACCGAATTCCTCCGCGAGGTTGGCAACCAGCGCGCCCAGCCCGACGCCTTCCCCGGCGCCTTCGCTGTCAGAGGAAGAATTCTGAGGGGTCGATGGGGACACTACCCTGCTCCAGTGTGCGTTTAATGCGGTAGGGTACTCCGGGCGCGGCTTTGGGATCCTTGGACAAATCGAGAATGACCTGCGGTTTGAGCAAATTGCCCTTGGCATCCAGCACCACCATAACCCGCGGCAGCAGGCGGCGCACCATGTTCTGCGCAATAACAATCCCGGTTTCGCCGGAATTGAGTTCGACGAGTGCGCCGACCGGGAATATGCCTATGCACTGGACAAACTGTTCGACCAGCGGGCCGTCGAATAGTACATTGCGCGAGTTGTACAACTGGTTCAGCGCATTGGAGGGCGCGTAGGTGTCCGCATACGAACGTGCATGGGTCATCGCATCAAAACAGTCCACAAGTCCGGCGATGGATCCGAACAGGCCGATTTGTTCGCCTTTCAGGCCTTTCTGGTACCCGCTACCGTCGTAACGCTCATGGTGTAGAGCAGCAATGTCCGCCAACTCAGGCGGAAGCCCCGGGGTTTCCTTGATGATGGATACCGTATGATCGACGTGACTGCGACAAACCATCATTTCCACTTTGCTCAGTGGTCCCTTCTTGGTAACCACTTCCTCAGGAATGGCCGTCATGCCGACGTCCTGCAGCAAACCGACCATGCCGAGGAAGTCGAGCTGGTCGCGCGGCAACTGCAGAAAGCGGCCGAAGGTGAGCATGTAGATCGAAACGCCAAAAGCCCGGTCCAGGGTATGCCCCCCTTTCTCCTTGAGTTTGGCGAGCAGCATCATCGCATCGGGATTGCGCACCACGCTGTCCGTCATGCTTGAAACCGCTTCCTGGACGCGCGGAGCATCGAGAGCCTTGCCGGCCTCGACATTGCTCATGATGTCCTTCAGCACAACTTCGGTCTTGCGCTGAGCGGTACGCGCAACCGGCAATTCTTCATCGACCGTGGCTTGTTCACGGTAGGTGACCTTGTTCTTGATCGTGGTCAGTACGCTGGGACCCAGGGGAACCGGGGCACGTTTGGAGGCGGGGCTGCTGACGTCACCTGTCTGCAACTGGCTGCGATCCGGCAGATCGGGTCCCTTGTCGAGATCGATAAAGACCGTCTTGCAGTATTTTTTCAGCGCCTCAAGCTGTTTTTCATTGCTGAGGATAAAACCCTGGTACATGAACGGAGTTTCCGTCCATGGCCGATCGAGTTCGGAAATGAATACCCCGAACTCCAGTTTCTCTACAGGAACTTCTTTTTTCATTATGGTGAGGTCAATCTGCTGCCACCGTCGTCCATGGACAGCTAACAACGGATTTTCCATCCTGCCCGCCGCCGGCGCAAGCGGTGGGAAGAATGGGGTCAGAACTCGAAAACGTGGTTGTTTTGCAGCAGCCTGGGAGCGATCGGGGTGGACAGTTCCTCTATTTCCTGCATCGTCAGCTCGATCTCGCTGGGCTTGAGGTGGGTAATGTATACCTCGGCATCGCGTTCGAGCTTGCCCAGCTCCACACCCAGCATGGACGGGCATAGATGCAGGGCCAGTTCGGCCAGGCGACGATCCTTGTCGGAAAACGCCGTTTCGATGATCAGGTATTTGAGGTTTTCCACCCCATTGACGATTTTCCACAATTCATCGTTCGGACCGGTATCGCCGCTGAACACCAGGCTGCCCTTGCCGCTGTCCAGCCAGTAACCGACAGCGGGAACCGTATGCTTGGCGGGCAAAGCGGTGATTTTCCGTCCGTCAATCGTGACCACGCTGCCTACTTCGATTTCCTGATAGCGCATGAACGGTTCTTCCGGTGTCGGAATCACCGTGAAATCGGGCCAGATGTCCCAGTTGAACAGGTTCTTCTTCAGGATCGCCGTGGTTGGTCCGGTGGCATACACCGTGACGGGTTTCGGGCGCAATGCGCCTACGGAATCCAGGAAAAAGGCGATCGAATCGACGTGGTCGAGGTGCGAATGGGTAATGAAAATATGATCGATCAGCGTCAACTCGGCCAGTGACAGTTCACCAACCCCGGTGCCGGCATCAATCAGGATGTCCTGATCAACCAAAAATGAGGTGGTCCGGTGCTGCTGGCCTCCGATACTGCCCGAACATCCGAGAACTCGCAGGCGCATGGTCAGTCCTTGCCTGGGCGAATGCCGCAGCTGGCTGCGCGTGCCGAATGTGAAATTCCGTGCCGGTTTTGCATGTGCTGCCTTAAGCGGAATGAACCGCTGATTTTACTCCAAACGGCTGGCTGAAACCCCCGCAGCCCAGGTACTTCAGCCCTGCGCCCGCAGTTCCAGCACAATCCGGCTGTTAACCGGGCGTTCGTCCTTGCGGGCCGGGGTAAAACGGGTCTGCAGCAGGTGTTCCCTCGCTTTTGCGCCCCATGCGCCGGGTGGATCCGCGGCGAGCACTGTCAGGTCAACCACTCTTCCGAAAAGGTCTATGCGCAGTAACAATCGCACTTGTCCGCTTATTCCGGAGACATCTGCCAGGAGATTTTCCAGCGGCACCAACGGTGCCGGGTAATGATCAAGCTCCAGCGCACTGTAATAGCGTTGACCGGCATCGGAGTCGGAGAATTGAGGTGCCGGCACGGCATCCTTGGCTGCAGTCGCCCGCACAATCTGCGAAGAAAAATCCGCAAGCCCGGCGACACCCTCGGCCTGAGGTTCCACCTGTGCCAGCAGAACGGCTGAAAAAAACCCCTGCCGTTCAGTGCTGAACTCCGGATTTGACGCAAGTCCTGGCCTTAACGAGCCCGCTCCGGACCAGTCAACGACCATCAGTGCATGCACCATCAGCGATGCGACCAGCGCCAGGTGAAACCTGCGCCGGAAACAGGGTGGTGCAGTCGGTAAGGCGTATGCAGTCACCATGGTTACGCCTTGGGTGACAGCGCAGACCTACACTATTTAACCGACGCGAGCGCCTGCTCCAGTTTTTCCATCGGCAGATAGCCACCGACCTGCTGGCCGTTGGAAAGATAAATGGCCGGGGTGCCGCGAACGCCGAAACGCTGTGCAAGTTCCTGATTCTCTTCCAGGGGCGTATTACATGTCGTTACCGCATTGGCCGGCAAAAATGCCTTGTTCATCAGTTCGTCCCAGGTTTTTGCGCGATCCTTGGCGCACCAGACAGCCTTGGCTTTCTCGTGGGAATCCGGGGAAAGGATCGGCAGCAGGAAAGTATAGATGGTGATGTCCGTCATCTTGTTGAGTTCTTTCTGCAGCTGCTTGCAGTAGCCACAGTTTGGATCCTCAAAGGTATAAACCACCCGTTTTCCGTTTCCGCGTACCCGCTTGATGGCATTAGCCTGGGATTTCACCAGGGCACCGGCTGCTATCTGGCCGCGCCTTTCACTTGTCAGGTTGCGCTCGCGGGGACCGCGCAGATCAAAGAGACTGCCGCTGAACAGGTAACCTAGCTTTTCATCGGTATAGACAATCTGCCCGTCGAACACGATTTCATACAACCCGGCAAAGGGTGCGCGGGCGATGCTTTCAATCTTGGCGCCGGGGAATTTGTCCTGGAAGGCCTTGCGTAAGGCTGCCTCATCCGCCCGGGCCGGCATGGCCAGTGAAAGCGTCGCGAGCAATAACAGGGTGAAACGAATGAAAGTCGACATTGAAAATTCTCCGGGCGAAATGCCCATGATTGATGAAGATTGTTGAGTATTCCAGTAGCTAGCTGACCGCGTGACGGATCAGCAGATTTTTGAGCTGAGGCAGACGGTTCACCGCGGCCAATCCGAAATTTCTGGCCCCTGATACCCAGACCGAGCGGACAGCAAAAAGTTTCTGCAATGCATCGGTGCTGAATTCGATCGACGCAATATCTTCGCGCCGGGCTCGCTCATAACGGCGCAGCAACGGCCAATCGCCGCAGTCCTGTCTGGACAGCCTCGAGGCCAGCACCGCCGCCAGTTCGCGAATGTCACGCATGCCCAGATTAACGCCCTGCCCGGCCAGCGGGTGCACACTGTGCGCGGCATCGCCGGCAAGGGCTATGCGCGGCGCAACCAGGCGCCCTACCTGGGTCAGCCTGAGCGGAAAACCTGCTGCGGGGGTCAGTGGTCGTAGATCACCCAGCGCGCGCTGACTGGCTGAGGTCACCGTTTCAGCCAGCACATTCATGTCCATTGCGAGCAGGCTCCCCGCATTTTCGACAGCAGTTGACCAGACCATCGATGTCCGTTTACCCGGCAACGGCAGCAGCGCCAGGACACCGTCGGCACGAAACCACTGAAACGCCGCGCCATGGTGAGGCAATGTTGTCTCGAAATTGGCGACCACCCCGAT
>JAYQOT010000054.1:0-14878 GCA_038144955.1 Burkholderiales bacterium
GTGCGCCGGTGCTGAAACTGTTCCGCAGGATATTGCCGGCGGTATCGCAGACCGAGCGCGAAGCGCTGGAAGCGGGCACGGTATGGTGGGACGGAGAGCTGTTCAGTGGCCGGCCCGACTGGAACAAGCTGCTGGCCTATCCCAAGCCGCGGCTGACCGCCGAGGAACAGGCATTCATCGACGGGCCGCTGAAAGAGCTGTGCGAGATGCTCAGCGACTGGGAAATCACCTATGAGATGACCGACATGCCGCCGCATGTCTGGCAGTTCATCAAGGACAACGGTTTCCTTGGCATGATCATTCCCAGGGAATACGGCGGCAAGGGATTCTCGGCGCTGGCCCACTCGCAGGTGGTGATGCAGCTGACTACGCGCAGCGGCACCGCCGCGGTATCAGTGATGGTGCCGAACTCGCTGGGTCCTGCCGAACTGCTGCTGCATTACGGCACCAAGGAGCAGAAGGACCACTACCTGCCGCGGCTGGCCAAGGGCCTGGAAATCCCGTGTTTTGCGCTGACCAGTCCGGACGCCGGTTCCGATGCCGGCGGCATTCCCGATTTCGGCATCGTCTGCAAGGGGGAATGGCAGGGTAAGACCGACGTGCTCGGTGTGCGCCTGACCTGGGAAAAACGCTACATCACCCTCGGCCCGGTTGCGACGCTGCTCGGGCTGGCTTTCCGGCTCTACGACCCCGATAGACTGCTCGGTGATCGCAGTGACATCGGCATCACGTTGGCATTGGTGCCTACGGATACACCCGGCGTGCAGATTGGCCGTCGTCACCGTGCGATGACTGCGACGTTCATGAACGGCCCGAACTGGGGCAAGGATGTGTTCATTCCGATGGATTGCATCATCGGCGGCGTGGAGCAGGTCGGTGAAGGCTGGAAAATGCTGATGAACTGCCTTGCGGCGGGGCGCTCGATTTCGCTGCCCGCCAACGGCACCGGCATCTCCAAGCTGTCGACCCTGACATCCGGCGCCTACGGCCGCGTGCGCCAGCAGTTCAAGATGCCGGTTGGCCGTTTCGAGGGCGTGGAAGAGGCGATGGCGCGCATCGCCGGCAATGTCTATGTCATGGATGCCGCACGGGTGATGACCGCCGGTGCGGTTGATCTTGGCGAAAAACCCTCGGTGGTGTCGGCGATCGTCAAATATCACCTGACCGAGCGCGGGCGGCAGGTGATCAACGATGCGATGGATGTGCATGGCGGCAAGGGTATCTGCATGGGGCCCAGCAATTACCTTGCGAGCGCCTACATGCAGACGCCGATCGCGATCACTGTCGAAGGCGCCAATATCCTTACCCGCACCATGATCATCTTCGGTCAGGGCGCAATACGCGGCCATCCTTATGTACTGAAGGAGATCGAGGCGACCCGTGAGGAGAATCCGGATAAGGCGCTGCGTGATTTCGATGGCGCGTTCTTCGGCCATCTGGCGTTCACGATATCCAATGTCGCGCGGGTATTGTGGATGGGCATCACCGGCGCGCGGCTGACACCGGTGCCAGGAGCGCCGGAGCTGAGGCATTACTACCAGCAGCTGACACGGCTCTCCAGCGGATTCGCGTTGACCGCCGACATGGCGATGTTCCTCTGCGGCGGCACGCTGAAGCGGCGCGAGCGGCTGTCAGCCCGCCTCGGCGATGTGCTGAGCCAGCTCTACCTGGCATCAACGGTGCTGAAGCGTTACGAGGATGACGGCCGGCCGCACCAGGACCTGCCGCTGGTGCGCTGGGGACTGCTCGATTGCCTTAACCGGATCGAGGAATCGTTCTATTCGATATTCGAGAATCTGCCGTGGCCGGTCGTTGCCTGGGCGCTGCGCATGCTGATTTTCCCGCTGGTCATGCCCTACGGACGTGAATTTGCACCGCCACGCGATCCGCTGGGGCATGAGGTCGTGGGCCTGATGATGACGCCGGGGCCGACGCGACAACGCCTGACCCGTGGCGTGTTTATCTCCGCCGATGAAAACGATCCGGTGCGTGCGCTGGAAATGGCGCTGGAGGCGGCGATTGCCGCGGAGCCGGTGGAGGCCAAGCTGCGCAAGGCCCAGCAGGACGGGCGCATCGCGCGGCGCTACGCCGACCAGGTGGCTGACGAGGGACTGCGCAACGGCGTGATCAGCCAGCAGGAGCATGATCTGCTGAAGCGTGCCGCCGAACTGCGGCGCAAAGTCATCATGGTTGATGATTTTCCGCAGGATTTCGGTAAATCAGAACTGCACCAGACCACGCAGGCCGTCACCTTCGAGGCGCTGGCGCGCAAGCCATGAGCGCCGGCATTGTCCATGCCGTCAACGACGGCGTGGCAACCATCACCTTCAACCGGCCGCAGGCGATAAATGCGCTCGACGCCGGCATGATCCGCGGTTTTCGCGAAGCGGCCGAAGTGCTGTCTGCTGCTGCCGCTGTTCGCGTCATCGTGCTGCGCGGTGCGGGCCCCGCGTTCGTTGCGGGTGGCGATGTCGCCATGTTCCGCAAGGAGCTGAAATCCCTGCCGGTGCTGGTGCCGGAACTGGCGGGCGAACTGCATCGCGGAATTCTCGCGCTGCGCAATGCCGGGCAACCGGTGATCGCGGCCGTGCACGGCGCGGTGGCCGGCGCGGGTTTCAGCATCATGCTGGCCTGCGATCTGGTGATTGCGGCAGCGGATACCCAGTTTTCCCTGGCCTACAGCCGCATAGGCGCCAGTCCGGACGGCGGCGCGACCTGGACGCTGCCCCGGGTTGCGGGCTACCAGAAGGCGATGGAACTGATGTTGCTGGCCGAAAACGTGACTGCAGATTCGCTGCTGCAGCACGGGGTCATCAATCGCGTGGTTGCAGCCGGCGACCTGGAAGCCGAGACTGAAAAAATGGCGCAACGGCTGGCCGCGGGACCCGGCCGTGCCTTTGCTGAAACCAAGGTTCTGGCCAATCGCGCACTGCATCAGGAACTGGCTGCACATCTCGATGCCGAAGCACTGGCCTTTGCGCGCTGTGCCGCCACCGGCGATTTTGCGGAAGGTGTTGCCGCTTTTGTGGGCAAACGCAAACCCGTGTTCAAGGGTCACTAGGAGGAAATCTTGCTTGAGCTGAAGGGAAAAACACTGTTCATCACCGGCGCCAGCCGCGGCATCGGCCGTGCGATCGCGCTGCGTTGTGCAAGCGCTGGCGCCAATATCGTGGTGACGGCAAAGACAGCAGAACCCCAACCCAAACTGCCGGGCACGATCCACGAAGTGGCTAAGGAGGTGGAAGCGGCAGGCGGCAAGGCGCTGGCGATACAGCTCGATGTGCGCGATGAGGCTGCGATTGCCGCAGCAGCACAGCAGGCGGCTGCGCATTTCGGTGGCATCGATATCCTGGTCAACAATGCCAGTGCGATCCAGATGACCGGCACGTCGAAAACGCCGGCGCGGCGCTTCGATCTGATGTTCGGTGTCAACGTGAGAGGCACCTTTTTGTGTTCGCAGGCCTGCCTGCCGTACCTGGCGAAATCATCCAATCCGCATATTCTCAACCTGGCCCCGCCGCTGAGCATGAAACCGCGCTGGTTCAAGGATCACGTTGCCTACACCATGTCCAAGTACGGCATGAGCATGTGCACGCTGGGCATGGCCGAGGAGTTCCGTGAACAGGGCATTGCGGTGAATTCGCTGTGGCCGCGGACCACGATTGCCACTGCCGCGATCGAGGTCAATTTTCCGCGCGAGATACTGGAGGCCAGCCGCAAACCGGATATCATGGCCGATGCGGCTTATGCGATTTTCCGCAGAGAAAGCCGCACGGCGACTGGCAATTTCTACATTGATGAAGCTGTGCTGCGCGCCGAAGGCGTCACTGATTTCGCAGCCTATGCAGTTACCCCGGGTTCGAGGCTGTTTACAGACCTGTTCCTAGACGAGTAGCGGTTTCTTGCAGGAGGAGAGATCATGAACAAAAATCAGGATGTATCGCATGTGATTCCGATGCGGGTGGCGGGCACCCTCGACGGGCTGTTTCGTGAACGGGTCCGCCGTACCCCGGACCTGGTGGCCTACAAGGCCTACAACGAGCAACACGCCAACTGGCGCGATTACACCTGGGCGCAGATCGACCGCCAGGTCGCGCGCTGGCAGACCGCGATGGAGAAAGACGGCCTGAAGTCGGGAGACCGCGTTGCCGTCATGCTGCGCAACTGCCCGGAATGGGCTACCTTTGACCAGGCCGCGCTAGGCCTGGGGCTGGTGGTGGTGCCGCTCTACACCCAGGACCGCGCTGACAACGTCGCCTACATCATCAACAATTCCGACTGCAAGGTGCTGCTGATCGAAGGCCAGGAGCACTGGCAGGCGCTGCAGGACGTGCTCGGTGAACTGCGCGGTGTCGTGCGGTTCCTGACCCTCAATTCACTGCCGGCTGAAGGCGCTGATCCGCGGCTGAAGTGGATCGGCGACTGGTTGCCGGACGAAGGCGGCGAAACCCGCCATGTCGCGCGCGACGGCAATTCGCTGGCGACCATCGTCTATACCTCAGGCACCACCGGACGTCCCAAGGGAGTGATGCTGTCGCACAACAACATCCTGTCGAACACCGAGTCGGCGCTGACGGTGCTTGCCACCACCTATGACGATATCTTTCTGTCGTTCCTGCCGCTGTCGCACACTTTCGAGCGCACCTGCGGCTATTACCTGACCATCATGTCGGGCTCGACCGTGGCCTATTCGCGGGGCATCCCGCAACTGGCCGAAGACCTGCAGAGCGTGCGGCCAACGATGCTGATCTCGGTGCCGCGGATCTACGAGCGCATCTGGGGCGCGATCCGTGCCAAGCTCGACGAGGGTCCGCCGTTGCGCAAGAAACTGTTCCTGCTCGCCGCCGAAGTCGGCTACGCACGCTTCGAGCACGCGCAGGGGCGCGGGCCGTGGAAACCTTCTTTCCTGCTGTGGCCGCTGCTCAACAAGCTGGTGGCTGCCAAGGTGCTGGCGCGACTCGGCGGCCGGCTGAATTACGCGCTGTCGGGCGGCGCTTCGCTGCCGCCGGAGATTTCGCGCATATTCATCGGGCTGGGACTGCCTATCCTGCAGGGCTACGGCATGACTGAATGCAGCCCGATTGCCACCGCCAACCGTCCCGAGAACAACATCCCGGCCAGCGTCGGCCAGCCGATTCCCGGCGTGCAGGTCAAGATCGGCGACAAGGGTGCGATCCTGATCAAGGGACCGAACGTGATGCTCGGCTACTGGAACAACGAGGAGGCGACCAAATCAATGATCCAGTCCGACGGCTGGCTCAACTCCGGGGACACCGGCCACATCGGCGAGCAGGGTCACCTGTTCATCACCGGCCGTCTGAAGGAAATCATCGTACTGTCCAACGGCGAGAAAGTGCCACCCAACGACATGGAGCTGGCGATCGCACGCGATCCGCTGTTCGAGCAGGTGATGGTGCTGGGCGAGGGCAAGCCGTTCCTGGCGGTGATGGCGGTGCTGAATGCCGATCAGTGGAAAAAACTGATGGACTCTTCCGGTGGGGGTGTGCTCGACGAACTGCTGCGCGAACCACGTGCCGAGGAACTGGTCCTCAAGCGGATTGCCGATCAGATCTCGGAGTTCCCGGGTTACGCGCAGATACGTCGTTGCTGCATCACGCTGGATGCATGGACCATTGAGAACGGATTGCTGACGCCGACGATGAAGGTAAAGCGGGCAAAAGTGATGGAAAAATACAACGCCGAAATCGAACGCATGTATGAAGGACATTGATTGAGGATCAAGGAGTGAATGCAACTGAAATTACCCGCCTGCCGGAGGGTCAGGAGCCGACGTTGCGGGTGATCCCGATGCCCTCGGACGCCAGCCATACCGGCGATATTTTCGGCGGCTGGATCATGTCGCAGGTCGATCTGGCGGGCAGCATACCGGCGGTGCGCCTGGCCAGGGGACGGGTGGCCACGGTCGCAGTCAATTCATTCGTGTTCCGCCAGCCGGTGTTCGTCGGCGACTTGGTCAGTTTCTATGCCGACGTGGTCAAGGTGGGACGGACGTCGATTACCGTGGACGTGACGGTTTATGCCCAACGGCGTCCCGACCGCGAGGAATGCGTCAAGGTCACCGAGGCGGTGCTGACTTACGTGGCGGTGGACAACAACCGGAAGCCGCGTGTGGTATCCCCGCCACAATGACGGAGCAGGCTGGCTTGCATTGAGAAAAGGGGCGTAAGATAGCCCGGAAACCGGCTTTCTTGACGCATATTTTTATAACTGGCTTCTGGCTGGAGGGGAACATGGCAAATCCTCAATTGCGTCTTTCCACGATTGCTGTGGCGTTGGCCATGGCGGGCTTGACTTCAACAACCGCTTTCGCGGGGGGCTTCGGTATCGGCACCCAGAGCGGCAGCGGCACCGGCAACGCTTTTGCCGGCGGCGCGGCGGTGGCGGATGACGCCAGCGTCGCCTGGTCCAACCCGGCCGGGATGACATTGCTGCCGATGGGCAAGCAGGTCACGGCGGCTGCGCATTTCGTCTTGCCTTCGTTCCAGTTCACGAATAACGGATCAACGTCGCCCGGTGCCGGCAATGGCGGGGACGGCGGTGGGTGGGCGATGATCCCCAACGGATTCTTCACCATGAGCATCAATCCCAACCTGCGTTTCGGGCTGGCGCTCAACGTGCCGTTCGGCCTCGGCACCAAATACGATGCGGGGTGGGTGGGGCAGACCGTTGCGCTTGAATCGGACCTCAAGACCATCAACATCAATCCCTCGCTGGCCTACAAGGTGAGTGACAAGCTCTCGGTCGGTGCTGGTATCAGCGTGCAGCGCATCGAGGCCAAGTTGACGCGGTTCACCGGAGTCGGGGTTGTGGGTAATGCGGTACTTGAGGCCGATGATGTCGGTTATGGCTTCAATCTTGGCGCGATGATCCAGGCGACGCCCAGCACCCGCATCGGTATCAGCTACCGTTCGGCCATAGACTACGATCTGGAGGGCGCGGCCACGTTTACCGGGACAGTCGGCGCTGCTTCAAACGTGGGGGCGCGGGCGTCCATCAAGGTTCCCGATTCGGCCTCTCTGAGCGTGCTCAGTGCAATGGGCAGCAAATGGGAAGTCATGGCGGATCTGACCTATACCGGCTGGAGCAGCGTCAAGCGGCTCGACGTGTTCCGTACGGCAGCTGCAGGCGGTGCGGTACCTGGTGCGGCTGGCTCATTGGTAACCAGTGAGATATTCAACTGGAAAGACACCCTGCGGGTGGGGGTGGGTGCCAATTACAAGATGAACGAACAGACCAAGCTGCGCTTCGGCCTGGCGCTTGATCCGACGCCGACTAACAACGTGGACCGTACCGTGCGCCTGCCGGACCAGGATCGCACCTGGATTGCGTTCGGTGTGCAGTACAAGCCGAGCAAGGAGGGCGTCATCGAAATCGGCTACGCGCACGAGTTCATCAAGGATGCCACCGTCAACAATGCCGGAGCTGGGGGTAGCAGGCTGATTGGTTCATTCAACAGCAAAGCGGACATACTGTCGGTACAGTATTCCCACAAGTTCTGATGAATTGACTGGCATTTGCAGTCGCAAAGCGGCCCCGCGTGGGGCCGTTTTTTTTGCTTCTGATTTTTGCCTTGCTCCTCCGCCCCGGTAACAGGGGTGTTAAAATCATTTGACTCTGCCAGGAGTCTTTCGCATGTCCTCTGAACGTCCCCTGATGGTGCGCAAGGTCGCGGTGCTCGGCGCCGGCGTCATGGGTGCGCAGATTGCCGCGCACCTGGTCAATGCGCGGGTGCCGGTGGTGCTGTTCGAGCTCGCGGCCAGGGAAGGCGATGCCAACGGCAATGTGCTCAAGGCCATTGCCAACCTGAAAAAGCTGGAACCGAGTCCGCTGGCGACGCGCGACTGCGCTGACCTGATCGAAGCCGCCAATTACGATCAGCATCTCGACCAGCTGGCCGATTGCGACATCGTGATCGAGGCCATCTCCGAACGCATGGACTGGAAGGCCGACCTCTATCGCAAGGTCGCGCCGCACCTTGGCAAACAAACCATATTTGCCAGCAACACTTCGGGCCTGTCGATCAACAAGCTGGCCGATGCGTTTCCGCAGGAGCTGCGCGCGCGCTTCTGCGGTGTGCACTTCTTCAATCCGCCGCGTTATATGCACCTGGTCGAGCTGATTGCCTGCACCGGCACCGACGCCGGCATCCTCGACGACCTTGAGCGTTTCCTGGTGACCACGTTGGGTAAGGGCGTGATCCGTGCCAAGGACACACCGAATTTCATCGCCAACCGCGTCGGAGTGTTCTCGATGCTGGCGACCATCCACCATGCCGAACGCCTCGGCATCGGCTTTGATACCGTCGATGCATTGACCGGCTCGCTGATCGGGCGGCCGCGGAGCGCGACTTTCCGTACCGCCGACGTCGTCGGCCTCGACACCTTCGCCCATGTCGTCAACACCATGCGCGACACGCTGCCCGACGATCCGTGGCACCAGTACTATGGCGTGCCGGCGTGGTTGCAGGGGCTGATCGACAAGAAGGCGCTGGGCCAGAAGACACGCAAGGGGGTTTACCAGAAGGTCGGACGCGACATCCAGGTGCTCGACCTCAAGACCGGCGATTACCGGCTGTCTGACGGCAAAGCTGACGAATCCGTCGTCGAAATCCTCAAGAACAAGAATGCGATGGAGCGTTTTGCTGCCCTCCATGGTTCCAGCCATCCGCAGGCGCAGTTCATCTGGTCCATCTTCCGCGATTCTTTCCATTACTGTGCCCTGCATCTCGAGGCGATTGCCAGCAACGCGCGCGACCTCGATTTCGCGATCCGCTGGGGTTTCGGCTGGGACAAGGGACCGTTCGAGATCTGGCAGGCCGCGGGCTGGCGTCAGGTGGCGGCATGGATTGCCGAGGACATCGCCGCCGGCAAGGCGATGGTGTCCACGCCGCTGCCGGCGTGGGCGACCGAGCCGACGCGTACCGCGGTGCACCGGCCCGAGGGATCGCTGGCCCCGGCATCGGGCCAGTACCAGCCGCGCTCTGCACTGGCGGTGTACAAGCGTCAGCCGTTTCCGGACCGGCTGCTGGGTGAAGAGCGCCAGTACGGCACAACGATATTCGAAACCGACGGCGTGCGCTGCTGGCACACTGGTGATGACATCGCCATCGTCAGCTTCAAGAGCCGCATGCATGCCATCGGCGACGATGTGCTGGAGGGCGTGCAGCAGGCGATCGACGAGGCCGAGCGCAACTATGCGGGGCTGGTGATCTGGCAGACTGAGCCGCCGTTCTCGGTGGGTGCCAACCTGAAAAAAACGCCGGCGGGTGGTGGGGCGCCACGCTCGAAACCTTCTGCGCTGGGCAAATGGTTCAAGAGTGTGAAGAAGGAAGCGGAATCGCTGGCGCTGAAGGCGGCGCGGCAACTCGGTGTCGCTGACCAGTTGATGGCCGGCAAGCTCGCCGAAGTCGAACACCTGGTCGAGCAGTTCCAGGTCACCACGCAGATGCTTAAGTATTCGATGGTGCCGACGGTGGCCGCCGTTGACGGTTTCGCATTCGGGGGTGGTTGCGAATCCCTCATGCACTGTGACCGCACGGTGGCCAGCCTCGAGAGCTACATCGGCCTGGTCGAAGTCGGTGTCGGCCTGCTGCCGGCGGGCGGCGGCTGCAAGGAATTTGCGATGCGCGCTGCAGCTGATGCCAAGGGCGGCGACATGTCGCCGTTCCTGCAGAAATATTTCAAGGCAGTTGCGATGGCCGAGGTCGGGCGCAGTGCCGAACACGCGCGCGAGATCGGCTACCTGCGGGCGACCGACCGCGTGGTGATGAACCGGTTCGAACTGCTGGAGATTGCCAAGGCCGAAGTGCGGACCATGGCTGCCGCGGGCTACCGGCCGCCGCTGCGCGCGAAGGCGATTCCGGTACTCGGCCGCAGCGGCATTGCCACCATCCGCGCCTTCATGGAAAACATGCGCGCCGGCGGCCACATTTCCGATCACGACTACCTGATCGGCACCAAGGTCGCCACCGTCATGTGCGGCGGCGACATTGAGGGCGGCAGCCTGGTCGACGAACAATGGTTCCTCGACCTCGAGCGTCAGCATTTCATGGAACTGATCGCGACCGAGAAGACGCAGGCGCGCATCGAGCACATGCTGAAGACGGGCAAGCCGCTCAGGAACTGAGCGAACGGAGCTGAACATGGCGAAACAAGTCCAGGATGCCTACATCGTTGCCGCGACGCGCACCCCGGTGGGCAAGGCGCCGCGCGGCATGCTGAAAAATGTGCGCCCCGACGACCTGCTGGCGCATGTGCTGAAGAGCGCGGTGGCGCAGTGCCCGGGTCTCGACCTCAACGAAATCGGCGACGTGATCACCGGTTGCGCGATGCCGGAAGGTGAGCAGGGCATGAACGTGGCACGCATCGGACTGCTGCTTGCCGGGTTTCCCGACACCGTGCCCGGCATGACCATCAACCGCTTCTGTTCCTCGGGTGTGCAGGCGGTGGCCGACGTCGCGGCCAAAATCCGCCTCGGCGAGGCCGACGTGATGATCGCTGCCGGCACTGAGAGCATGAGCATGGTGCCGATGGGTGGCAACAAGCCGACCTTCAGCCCGGCAATATTCAAGAAGGACGAAAATTTCGCGATCGCCTACGGCATGGGCATCACTGCCGAGCGTGTCGCCAATCAATACAAGATCAGCCGCGAAGACCAGGACCTGTTTGCGGCCGAAAGTCACCGCCGCGCGCTGTGGGCCACCGACAGCGGTGAATTCAAGTCGGAAATTTCGTCATACATCCTCAATGAGCGGCTACCTGACCTCGACAAGCGTGAAATCACGGTGCGCACCAAGCAACTGCTGCACGACGAAGGTCCGCGCCGCGATACCTCGCCCGAGGGCCTGGCGAAACTGCGCCCTGCATTTGCTGCCAAGGGCAGCGTCACCGCCGGCAACAGCTCGCAGACTTCCGACGGCGCCGGCGCCGTAGTGCTGATGAGTGAGGCGGCGCTGAAGCACTACAACCTGCAGCCGCTGGGGCGGTTCCTTGGTTACGCAGTGGCCGGCGTGCCGCCGGACGTGATGGGCATTGGGCCGGTGAAGGCGATCCCCAAGGTACTGGCTCAGGCGGGACTCAAACAGGAACAGCTCGACTGGATTGAACTCAACGAGGCGTTTGCCGCGCAGGCGCTGGCGGTGATTCGCGAACTCGGGCTCGACACGGCAAAGGTCAACCCGATGGGCGGGGCGATTGCCCTGGGGCATCCGCTGGGCGCCACCGGCGCGATCCGCGTGGCGACGCTGATGCATGGATTGAAGCGGCACAAGAAGAAGTACGGAATGGTCTCGATGTGTATAGGCACCGGCATGGGCGCCGCCGGCCTCTTTGAAGCGCTCTGAAAATGCCTGCGCTTGGCATGACTTTGTCGCGCGCTCCGTTCCTCCTCGCCTTACCGTTAAGTAATGTCTCGTCGGAGCCTCGCGCGCTACGCGTCCTGCCTGCGCTCGGCTTATTTTCAGATTGGTTCTGCAAGTGGTGTGAGAAAACTGCGGCTCCTTGCGCTTCAATCTGCTCGCGACGGTTCACTTTCTGCTCAGCGCAATGAATTCCTGCCCTGATCATCAGGAGGTAACATGAAAAAACATGAATTAAAACATATACTTATAGCATTATCGCTGTCACTGCTGCCGTTCTCGGCACCAGCGCTGGAGATCGAGGGCGTCAAGGTGCCCGACACCGCGCAAGTGGTTGCGGGCGGTGCAGCGCTGCCACTCAACGGCGCCGGCGTGCGCACGCGCTTTTTCTTCCGCGTCTATGTCGGCGCGCTTTATCTCGAACAGAAAACCAAGGCTGCGCAGTCGGCGATCAGCCAGCCCGGCGCCAAGCGCGTCGCGCTGCACATCCTGCGCGAACTGACCTCGGCGCAATTGTCGGATGCGCTCGAGGATGGTCTGAAAAACAATCACGACGCCGCCACGCTGGCGAAGCTCGACGCCCGGGTCAAGGAGTTGCGTGCGCTGTTTGATTCCGCCAAGGCGGTCAAGCCGGGCGACGTGATTTTTGTTGACTACCTGCCGGGCAGCGGCACCCGGGTGACGTTCAACGGCAATGTCAAAGGCACGGTCGCCGGTGAGGATTTCAATCGCGCATTGCTGCGCGTATGGCTGGGCGAAAATCCGGCCGACAGCGACCTCAAGCAGGGCATGCTGGGCGGCTAGCCGGGGCTGCGCCCCTTGGTCGAGCGGGTGATGACCTTGCTGATCGGGCCGGGGCGATCGATGCCGAACCCCTGGGCGTAATCAATCCCCAGTTCCTGCAGTGCAAGCATTGTTTTCTCGTCCTCGACGAACTCGGCGATGGTGCGGACGCCGAGTTTGTCGCACACCGTGACGATGGCCTTGAGTTTGGTGGTCATCATCGGCGACTTGAACAGGTTCTGAACCAGCACGCCGTCGATTTTGACGAAATCGATGATCAGGCCGCTCAGATGAGAGAACGACAGCTTGATGCTGCCGAACGAATCCACCGTGAAACGGCAACCGGCCGGTTTAAGAGCGGCGATGAACTGCTCGACGAAGACATGGTGGGTAATGGTGTCGACTTCCCCGATTTCGAAGCACAGCTGTGATGCCGGAAAGCCGCTGCGCTGCAGTTCGGTGCGCACGTAACGCGCGAAGTCGATGTCGCCGACCGAACTCTCCGAAAGATTTACGCAATACATCGGAATTTCCCACTTGGGGTTCTTCTTTTTCAGTGCCATCGACCAGTTGAACAGCGTGCGTATCACCCAGCGGTCGATTTCCTGCATCAGCCCGTAACGTTCGGCGATGGGGATGAAACCTCCGGGTGGCAGCAGGTTGTCTTCTTCCTCCTTCAGCCGCAGCAGGATTTCGTAGACCCCGTGGTCGAAAGGCAGTGGCTTCAGTGTCGTGATTTCCTGTGCAAACAGCAGGAACTCGTCATTTTCGATGGCACGTACCAGTTTGCTGCGCGGGCTTTCGCCCTCCATCAGCTGGTTGCTGATCGAGCGCAGGTACAGCGTTTCGCCGTTGTCGTTGGTAATCGCGGCATGAGGGTCGGTCAGTTCCAGCGGGGTTTCTGCAGGCAGCAGCGGGGCTCCATCAGATGCATTGCCCCCTGTTGCGGAAGCGTCAGACGTCGGTGCCTGCTCCAGAATATTCTGCTGTATCCACAGCATGTAAAAACCCAGCGGCTGATCGGTCCCTGCCGGATAGGGAACCTGCTTTATGCGATAAGGCTGGCCATTGTGCCATTTGACCTGGTATTCGACCTTGGTGCCCGTCAGGGTTTCCCGGCAGTACGGAAGTATTTCCATGTACTGGGCGCCGGCGACGTCCCGCAGCAACTGGTTCTCGATGCGGATTTCCGGGATGCGGGTCAAGGTCCGGGCGGCGGCATTGTGTTCGTGGATGCGCAGATCGCGGTCAACGTAGAGCATTGGTGTGGGCATCAGGCTGTAGACCAGATGCATGCGCGTTTCGTTGGCGCGCATGGCGTCTTCCGAAATCTTGCGCCGTGCGGCTTCGCGCTTGAGTTCCTCCCGGGTGCGCTCGAGCTGGGTCGTGCGGCGCATGATCAGCCATTCGGCCTTGGAGGCCTGGCTCGCCGTCGCCAGAATCGCGGCAAACAGGACGCCGCCGAGAAAAGCGAGCCATTGCAGGTCGAACAAAGTGAAATAAATGGTAGCAATGACCATCAGACCGAGTGTCAGAGTGAGGCCGAGCGCAAGCAGGGTCTTCACCCAGCGCCGGCTGAGAAACTCAGAAAGTCTGATGAGGAATTTCACGCTGTTTCTTTATGTCTGTTCGCGGAACGCCGGTTCTGGACGTCCGGTTACATGTTCGGATAATTTGGCCCGCCGCCACCCTCCGGCGTGACCCAGACGATGTTCTGCGTCGGATCCTTGATGTCGCAGGTCTTGCAGTGCACGCAGTTCTGCGCGTTGATCTGCAGCCGCGGATTCGATCCGTCGTCATTGCGCACGATCTCGTAGACCCCGGCCGGGCAGTAGCGCTGCTCGGGCGCGTCGTAGAGTTCGAGGTTGACGTTGACCGGCACCGACGCATCCTTCAGTGTCAGGTGTGCCGGCTGGTCCTCGTTGTGGTTGGTGTTGGAAATGAACACCGAGGACAGGCGGTCGAAGGTCAGCACGCCGTCGGGCTTGGGATAGTCGATCGGCGCGTATTCGGTCTTCGGCCGCAGGCATTCGTGGTCGGCATGGTCGTGGTGCAGCGTCCACGGCGCCTTGCCGCGGAACAGCACCTGATCAATTCCCACCATCAGCGTGCCCATCCACAGCCCCTTGCTCATCCACGGCTTGAAATTGCGCGCGCGGTGCAGTTCCTCGTGCAGCCAACTCGCCTTGAAGGCTTCGGGATAGGCTGTCAGTTCCGGCGCGGGGTTGCCCGATTTCAGCGCGGCGAACGCGGCCTCGGCGGCGAGCATGCCCGACTTGATCGCGGCGTGGCTGCCCTTGATGCGCGAAGCGTTGAGTAAACCGGCGTCGTCACCGATCAGGCAGCCGCCGGGGAAGGTGAGCTTGGGCAGCGACTGCAGGCCGCCCGCGGCGATCGCGCGTGCGCCGTAGGCGATGCGCTTGCCGCCGTCGAGGAACTTGCGGATTTCCGGATGCGTCTTGTAGCGCTGGAATTCCTCGTACGGGCTCAGGTAAGGGTTCTTGTAGGCGAGGCCGACGACATAACCGATGGCCACCTGATTGTCCTCGAGGTGGTAGAGGAACGAACCGCCGTAGGTATCGCTCTCCAGCGGCCATCCCGCGGTGTGGATGACCAGGCCGGGCTGGTGCATCTCCGGTTTGATCTCCCACAGCTCCTTGAGTCCGATGCCGTAGACCTGCGGGTCCGCGCCATCACGCAGCGCGAATTTTTCCATCA
>JAYQOT010000055.1:0-14746 GCA_038144955.1 Burkholderiales bacterium
ATCTCCAGGTGCAATTCACCCATACCCGAGATGATGGTCTGACCCGACTCTTCGTCGGTACGCACGCGGAAAGAGGGATCTTCCTGGGCCAGACGGTTGAGCGCAATGCCCATTTTTTCCTGGTCGGCCTTGGTTTTCGGCTCCACGGCCACATGAATAACCGGCTCCGGGAAAACCATCCGCTCAAGCGTGATGATCTTCGATGGATCACACAGCGTATCGCCGGTCACGACGTCCTTGAGACCCACTGCCGCAGCGATATCCCCGGCAAAGACTTCCTTGATCTCTTCGCGCTGGTTTGCATGCATCAGCAGGATCCGGCCGATGCGCTCCTTGCGCTGTTTCACCGCATTGTAAATCGTGTCGCCGGAATTCAGGACACCGGAATAGACGCGGATGAAGGTCAACTGGCCGACGAAAGGATCGGTCATGATCTTGAATGCCAGCGCGGAGAACGGCTCGCTGTCTTCCGCCTTGCGGGAACCTTCCGATTCGTTCTCGAGTATGCCTTTCACCGGAGGAATGTCGGCCGGGGACGGCAGGTAATCAATCACTGCGTCCAGCATTGCCTGAACACCCTTGTTCTTGAAAGCGGAGCCGCACAGCATCGGCACGATTTCGCCGGCAATGGTGCGCAGCCGGAGGCCAGTCTTTGTTTCCTGCTCCGTCAAAGCTCCCGCCTCGAGGTATTGATTCATCAGCTCTTCATTGGCCTCGGCAGCGGCTTCCATGAGCTTTTCATGCCATTCGTCTGCGGTATCCAGCAGATCGGCGGGGATATCCTGGTATTCGAACTTGATGCCCTGGGATGCCTCGTCCCAGATAATCGCCTTCATTTTTACGAGGTCGATCACCCCGACAAACTTGTCCTCGCTGCCAATAGGCACCTGGATGGGTACTGGATTGGCCTTGAGGCGGGATTTCATCTGCTCGTAGACGCGGAAGAAATTCGCGCCGGTGCGATCCATTTTGTTGACAAAAGCTAGGCGCGGAACCTTGTACTTGTTGGCCTGCCGCCAAACCGTCTCGGACTGGGGCTGCACACCGCCCACTGCGCAATAGACCATGCAGGCGCCGTCAAGCACGCGCATCGAACGCTCGACTTCGATCGTGAAATCGACGTGTCCCGGGGTATCGATGATGTTGACGCGATGCTCGGGATAATTGGCTCCCATGCCGCGCCAGTAGCAGGTAGTGGCTGCGGAGGTGATCGTAATACCCCGTTCCTGCTCCTGCTCCATCCAGTCCATGGTAGCGGCGCCATCATGCACTTCGCCGATCTTGTGATTCACACCGGTGTAAAACAGAACGCGCTCAGTGGTCGTGGTCTTGCCCGCATCAATGTGCGCGGAAATCCCGATGTTGCGATAGCGTTCGATTGGAGTCTTGCGTGGCACGTTCGTTACCCTTCAGCAGCCCGCGTTAAAACCTGTAGTGCGAGAAGGCCTTGTTGGCTTCCGCCATACGATGCACTTCTTCGCGTTTCTTGATTGCCCCGCCGCGACCCTCGGCCGCTTCGGTGAGCTCTCCTGCAAGCCGGGCATCCATCGATTTTTCGCCACGGCCGCGCGCAGCGTCACGCAGCCAGCGCATGGCCAGGGCCACGCGCCGCACCGACCGGACTTCCACGGGAACCTGATAGTTTGCGCCGCCAACCCGGCGGCTTTTGACTTCAACCATCGGCTTGACGTTATTCACCGCCTGGTTGAACACTTCAAGGGCATCCTTGCCACCCTTCTTTTTGATCTGCTCGAGAGCACCATACATGATGCGCTCGGCGACCGATTTCTTGCCGCGCGTCATCAGCACGTTGATGAACTTGGCGATATCCTGGCTACCGTATTTCGGATCCGGCAGAACTTCGCGTTTAGGAACTTCCCTGCGACGTGGCATTTCTCTGATCCCCTATCAAGCCGCTTTGGCGCGTTTCGCGCCGTATTTCGAACGCGACTGCTTGCGGTCCTTGACACCAGCGGTATCGAGGCTGCCGCGAACAACGTGGTAGCGCACACCGGGCAGATCCTTGACGCGTCCGCCGCGAATCAGCACCACCGAGTGTTCCTGCAGGTTATGGCCCTCGCCACCGATATAGCCGATGACCTCGAAACCGTTGGTCAGGCGCACTTTGGCGACTTTCCTCAGCGCTGAGTTCGGTTTTTTGGGGGTCGTGGTGTAGACACGGGTGCATACCCCACGCTTTTGCGGGCTGCCCGCCAGCGCCGGCACCTTGCTTTTGGTGCGGGGGGCCTGTCTGGGCTTACGCACCAGTTGATTTACGGTCGGCATTTTTATTTAAAATCAATAAGTTACAAAAAAATCTTGGTTATCGTACGGTGGCACCAACTCAAGCCTTATCTGACCGCGGTGACCGCCCAAAAAACGCGGGGACGGCGTTTCCACCGTCCCGGCTTTTACCGCTGGTGCGCTGCTGGAGGAAATAGTCGTCGAGCAGAGCCCAAAAAAGACTATCAATTTTATGGGCTTGCCCTGTTACTGTCAAGCTACCTGCTCTTCTCCTTCCGCACTCGGGGCCTCGGCCTCGGCAGCCGCCGCGACCTGCTCCAGCTCGGCCTGGGCAGCCTGCTTGCGCCGGATCCGGTGATAGGCAAGACCGGTACCAGCCGGGATAAGCCGGCCGACGATGACGTTTTCCTTCAGCCCGCGCAGTTCATCGCGCTTGCCCATGATCGCCGCCTCGGTCAGCACCCGCGTGGTCTCCTGGAAGGAAGCTGCAGAGATGAACGAATCCGTCGACAGTGAAGCCTTGGTAATGCCCAGCAGCACATGTTCGTACTGCGCGGGCTTTTTGCCCTCGGCCTCAACGCGCTCGTTTTCCAGCAGCAACTCGGCGCGCTCCACCTGTTCACCGGTAATGAAACGCGTATCGCCGGGTTCGGTAATCAGGACACGGCGCAGCATCTGGCGCACGATGACCTCGATATGCTTGTCGTTGATTTTGACGCCCTGCAACCGGTAGACATCCTGTACTTCATTGCAGATGTAACGTGCGAGGGCTTCGACACCGAGCAGTCGCAGGATATCGTGCGGATCAGCAGGACCGTCGACGATGCTTTCACCACGGTTCACGACCTGACCATCGTGGGCCATGACATGCTTGTCCTTGGCAATCAGGAACTCATGTGCCACGCCGTCAAGATCAGTGATCACCAGACGCTGCTTGCCCTTGGTGTCCTTGCCGAAGGACACCGTACCGGTAACTTCGGCAAGCAGACCTGCATCCTTGGGAGAACGCGCCTCGAACAATTCGGCAACACGCGGCAGACCGCCGGTAATGTCACGGGTTTTTGAGGTTTCCTGAGGAATACGTGCCAGCACTTCACCAACGCCGACTTCCTGTCCGTCACGCACCGTGATAATGCAGCCGATCTGGAACGTGATATTGACCGACTGGTCCGATCCGGCCAGGTTGATTTCCTTGCCGTTGCCATCCAGCAGCTTCACCTGGGGACGCAGGCCTTTCGCTTGAGCGCTGCCACGCCGCTTCGGATCGACCACCACCAGCGTTGACAGACCGGTAACTTCGTCTATCTGCTTGGCAACGGTCACGCCCTCTTCAACGTTCTCGAACTTGATGCGTCCGGCGTACTCGGTAATGATCGGACGGGTATGCGGATCCCAGGTTGCCAGCACATGCCCGGGCTTGACGGCCTGGCCATCGCGCGCCGACAGCAGCGCGCCGTAGGGAACCTTGTGGCGCTCGCGCTCGCGATTGGCATCATCATGTATAACCAGTTCGCCGTTGCGTGATATCGCAACCAGTTCTCCGCGGGTATTCGACACATAACGCATACCGGCCGAATAACGCACGACACCAGCTGACTTGCTCTCTACCTGGCTGACGACGGCGGTCCGGGAAGCGGCACCACCGATATGGAAAGTACGCATGGTCAGCTGGGTTCCGGGTTCGCCGATCGACTGGGCTGCAATCACACCAACCGCCTCGCCGACATTCACCACTGAGCCACGACCGAGATCACGGCCATAGCAGCGGGTACATAGTCCATAGCGGGTTTCACAGGTCAGCGGCGTACGCACCTTGATCTCGTCGATACCGGCGGCTTCGACGGCATCAACCACTTCCTCGTCAAGCAGGGTGTTCGACGGATAAAGCACCGCGCCTGATTCAGGATTAACGATATCAGCCGCAGCAACCCTGCCCAGGATGCGCTCACGCAGGCTTTCAACCACTTCACCGCCTTCGATAAGAGCCTTCATCGCCACGCCCTGCTCGGTACCGCAATCCTCCTCGGTCACCACCAGGTCCTGGGTCACATCAACCAGACGGCGCGTCAGATAGCCCGAGTTTGCGGTCTTCAACGCAGTATCCGCCAGACCCTTGCGGGCGCCATGGGTTGAAATGAAGTATTGCAGAACGTTCAGGCCCTCACGGAAATTAGCCGTGATCGGGGTTTCGATGATCGAACCGTCCGGCTTGGCCATCAGACCGCGCATGCCGGCGAGCTGCCGGATCTGCGCCGCCGAACCGCGGGCGCCAGAGTCGGCCATCATGTAAATCGAGTTGAAGGACTCCTGCATGACAGGGTTGCCCTTCTTGTCGTTACGTGATTTCCATTCGCGGGCATCAGCATCCCATTCAATGACAGGCTCGACACCGAGCTGTTCCATCATGGCCTTGGCGACAAAATCGCCCGCACGGCCCCAGATGTCGACAACCTTGTTGTAGCGCTCACCCTGGGTGACCAGACCCGAGGTGTACTGCTTTTCGATCTCCTGAACTTCTTTCTCGGCTTCGACAATGATGTCGTTCTTTTGCTGCGGGACCAGCATGTCATCCACCGCGATGGAAAGACCCGCGCGGGTTGCCATGGAGAAACCGTTGTACATCAGCTTGTCGGCAAAAATCACAGTTTCACGCAAACCGCAGCGCCGGAAACTGGCATTGATGATTTTCGAAATTTCCTTCTTTTTCAGCGCCTTGTTGATGAACTCGAAAGAAAGGCCATGGGGCAGTATTTCGGACAGCAGCGCGCGGCCGACCGTGGTCTGGTAGCGCGTCATCCGTTCCTGCTTGCTGCCGTCTTCATTGACGTCGGTTTCCTTGATGCGCACATGGATGCGCGAGCCAATCTCGACCTGGCCGGTTTCGTAGGCGCGGGAGACTTCAGCAACGTTGATGAATTTCGAGTCCTCACCACGAGCGCCCTGCTTCTCGCGAGTGATGTAGTAAAGACCAAGCACGATATCCTGGGACGGCACGATGATCGGGTCGCCGTTGGCGGGAGACAGAACATTGTTCGAGGAAAGCATCAACGTCCGCGCCTCCATCTGCGCCTCCAGGGACAGCGGCACGTGGACAGCCATCTGGTCGCCGTCGAAGTCGGCATTGAACGCCGCGCATACCAGCGGATGCAACTGGATGGCCTTGCCCTCGATCAGCACCGGCTCGAAAGCCTGGATGCCGAGACGGTGCAGTGTCGGTGCACGGTTCAGCATCACCGGGTGCTCGCGGATCACTTCCTCGAGAATATCCCAGACAATCGGTTCTTCACTCTCAACCATGCGTTTGGCCGCCTTGATGGTGGTGGCGAGCCCCATGACTTCCAGTTTGTTGAAAATGAAGGGCTTGAACAGCTCGAGCGCCATCTTTTTCGGCAGGCCACATTGGTGCAGCTTCAGCTGCGGACCAACCACGATCACAGAACGTCCGGAGTAGTCGACGCGCTTGCCCAGCAGGTTCTGACGGAAACGACCACCCTTGCCCTTGATCATGTCGGCGAGCGACTTGAGCGGACGCTTGTTGGCACCGGTCATTGCCTTGCCGCGGCGACCGTTGTCGAGCAGTGAATCCACCGCTTCCTGCAGCATGCGTTTCTCGTTGCGAACGATGATTTCCGGCGCCTTCAGTTCGAGCAAACGCTTCAGGCGGTTATTGCGGTTGATTACGCGGCGATACAGGTCGTTCAGGTCCGAAGTCGCGAACCGGCCGCCGTCCAGCGGCACCAGCGGCCGCAGTTCGGGCGGCAGCACCGGCAGCACTTCCATCACCATCCAGTCCGGCTTGATGCCCGACTTCTGGAAAGCCTCAAGAACCTTCAGGCGCTTGGCTATTTTCTTGATCTTGGTCTCGGAGCTGGTCGCCTCGAGGTCGGCACGCAAAGTCTCAATCTCATGGCCAAGATCGAGACTGCGCAGCAGGGAGCGCACGCCTTCCGCACCCATTGCAGCACTGAAATCGTCGCCGAATTCCTCGACCTTCGCCAGATAATCGTCTTCCGTCATCAGCTGGCAGCGCTTCAGGGGGGTCATGCCGGGGTCGGTGACCACGTAGGCCTCGAAATAGAGCACGCGCTCGATGTCGCGCAACGTCATGTCGAGCACCATGCCCAAGCGGGAAGGCAGTGATTTAAGGAACCAGATGTGCGCAACCGGGCTGGCAAGCTCGATGTGGCCCATGCGCTCGCGGCGAACTTTGGACAACGTCACCTCGACACCGCACTTCTCGCAGATCACGCCGCGATGCTTCAGCCGCTTGTACTTGCCGCACAGACATTCGTAGTCCTTGGTAGGCCCGAAAATCTTTGCGCAGAACAGGCCGTCGCGCTCTGGCTTGAACGTGCGGTAGTTGATGGTTTCCGGCTTCTTGACCTCGCCGTACGACCACGAACGGATCTTCTCGGGCGAGGCCAGCCCGATCTTGATCGCATCGAATTCCTCTTCCTGCGTAACCTGTTTGAACAAATCAAGCAGTGCTTTCATCGCAAACTCCTAGGTAATCTTTCTGTGCTGCGCTGTCCCGTAAACTTCGGCTCTGCGGGAGCGGGGTTCACCCGCCGCCGCAATCCCTTTCAGTTCAATAGCGGTTGTGATCGAGGTCGATGTCGATCGCCAGAGACCGGATTTCCTTGACCAGCACATTGAACGATTCCGGCATGCCGGCCTCGATGCGATGGTCGCCCTTGACGATGGATTCGTAGACCTTGCGCCGGCCTTCTGTGTCGTCCGACTTGACCGTGAGCATTTCCTGCAACACGTAAGCCGCACCGTAAGCCTCCAGCGCCCAGACCTCCATTTCGCCGAAACGCTGTCCACCGAACTGCGCCTTGCCGCCCAGCGGCTGCTGGGTCACCAGGCTGTACGGTCCGGTTGAACGGGCATGCATCTTGTCATCGACCAGATGATGCAATTTCAGCATGTGCATGTAACCGACGGTGACGGGACGCTCGAAGGGGTCGCCCGTACGGCCGTCATATAAGGTCACCTGTGTCTTGCTCGGCGTGAATCCAAGTTTCTTGGTGCTTGCATCGTCAGCCGGGTATGCAATGTCGAGCATCTGCCGGATTTCGGTTTCGGTCGCGCCATCGAAAACCGGCGTCGCAAACGGCACGCCATTGCGCAGGTTCGATGCGAGTTCGATAACTTCCTCATCCTTCATCGATCCGAGGTCAACGGGTTTGCCGCTGGCGTTGTAAACCTTGTCGAGCATCTTGCGCACTTCGGCAACCTTGGCCTGTGCCTTGAGCATCTCGCCGATGCGCAGGCCCAGACCCTTGGCTGCCCAGCCCAAGTGGGTTTCCAGAATCTGACCGACGTTCATCCGCGAGGGTACGCCAAGGGGGTTGAGCACAATGTCGACGGGCGTGCCGTCAGCCATGTGCGGCATGTCTTCCACCGGGGTGATTTTCGAGATCACGCCCTTGTTGCCGTGGCGGCCGGCCATCTTGTCGCCAGGCTGCAGCTGGCGCTTGACCGCCAGGTAGACCTTGACCATCTTCTGCACGCCGGGCGGCAGTTCGTCACCGCTGGTGAGCTTCTTCTTTTTCTCGTCGAAGGCCTTGTCGAACTGGAGCTTGGTCTGCGCCAGGCTTTCCTTGATCTGCTCCATCTGCGCGGCCGATTCCTCGTTTGCGAGACGGATGTCAAACCAGTTGTGGCGCTCGACCTCGGCCAGATAAGCCTTGGTGATCTTCGAACCCTTGGCAAGTTTTTTCGGACCACCGTTGGCGGTCTTGCCGGTCAGCAGGCGCTCAAGACGTTCGAACGCGTCGTTTTCGACAATGCGCAACTGGTCGCCCAGATCCTTCTTGTAGCGCTTCAGCTCGTCGTCAATGATCTGCTGGGCACGCTTGTCGCGCTCGATGCCTTCCCGGGTGAATACCTGGACGTCGATAACCGTGCCCGACATCCCCGAGGGGACGCGCAGACTGGTGTCTTTCACGTCGGAGGCCTTTTCACCAAAGATCGCCCGCAGCAGTTTCTCTTCCGGGGTCAGCTGGGTTTCACCCTTGGGTGTCACCTTGCCGACCAGCACGTCACCGGCCTCTACTTCGGCACCGATGTGGATGATGCCCGATTCGTCGAGGTGGCCCAGTTGCGATTCCGAAAGGTTCGAGATATCGCGGGTGATCTCCTCAGGACCGAGTTTGGTGTCGCGTGCAACCACCGACAGCTCCTCGATGTGGATCGAGGTAAAGCGGTCGTCGGCCACAACCCGCTCGGAAATCAGGATCGAATCCTCGAAGTTGTAGCCGTTCCAGGGCATGAACGCGACCAGCATGTTCTGGCCCAGCGCAAGCTCGCCCATGTCCGTCGATGCACCGTCGGCGATGACGTCATTGCGGGCGATATGGTCACCCACCTTCACCAGCGGCCGCTGGTTGATGTTGGTGTTCTGGTTGGACCGCTGATACTTCACCAGGTTGTAGATGTCCACACCAACGTCACCCGCTGAGGTTTCGTCGTCGTTGACACGGATCACGATACGGCCGGCATCCACGTAGTCGACGATACCGCCACGGCGTGCCTGTACTGCGGTGCCGGAGTCCACTGCAACGGTGCGCTCCAGTCCGGTGCCGACGAGAGGCTTCTCGGCGCGCAGGCAGGGAACCGCCTGGCGCTGCATGTTCGATCCCATCAGTGCGCGGTTGGCGTCATCGTGCTCGAGGAACGGGATCAGCGAAGCAGCCACCGATACGGCCTGGGCCGGCGCCACGTCCATGTACTCGATGCGATCCGGTGTGGACAGCGCGAATTCGTTGTGATGACGGCAGGACACCAGCTCGTCGGTGAACCTGCCGCTCTTGTCGAGCGCCGCATTCGCCTGCGCGATCACGAACTTGCCCTCCTCGATCGCCGACAGGTAGTCGATCTGGTCAGAGACCTTGCCGTCCTTGACTTTGCGATAAGGTGTTTCAAGGAAACCGTACTGGTTGGTACGGGCGTAAAGAGCCAGAGAATTGATCAGACCGATGTTCGGACCCTCAGGCGTCTCGATCGGGCATACGCGACCGTAGTGAGTCGGGTGCACGTCGCGCACCTCGAAACCGGCGCGCTCGCGGGTCAGACCACCCGGTCCCAAAGCCGAAACCCGACGCTTGTGAGTGATTTCCGACAGCGGATTGGTCTGGTCCATGAACTGCGACAGCTGCGAGGAACCGAAGAATTCGCGGATCGCTGCCGAAACCGGTTTGGCATTGATCAGGTCATGCGGCATGAGGTTCTCGGATTCGGCCTGCGACAGGCGCTCGCGCACTGCGCGCTCGACGCGAACCAGTCCGGCACGGAACTGGTTTTCCGCCAGTTCACCCACCGAACGCACGCGGCGGTTGCCAAGATGATCGATGTCATCGATCTCGCCCTTGCCGTTGCGCAGTTCAACCAGAATGCGGATCACTGCCACGATGTCATCTGGAGACAAGGTGCCTGCCCCCTCCAGTTCTGAACGACCGACACGGCGGTTGAATTTCATGCGGCCAACAGCAGACAGATCATAGCGATCTGCGGAGAAAAACAGGCCATTGAACAGGGTCTTGACCGCATCCTCGGTGGGCGGCTCCCCGGGACGCATCATCCGGTAGATCGCCACCTGGGCTGCGAGCTGGTCTGCTGTCTCGTCAATGCGCAGGGTATGCGAGATGTAAGGACCCTGGTCGAGATCGTTGGTATAGATGGTCTCAACCGTATCGACACCGGCTTCGCGCAGCTTGATCAGCACTTCCTCGGTGATCTCGTCGTTGGCCGTGGCCACCAGCTCACCGGTTGATTTGTCGATGACGTTTTGTGCCAGGGCACGTCCGATCAGGAAATCTTCGGGCACATCGAGGCGCTTGAGTCCCGCAGCCTCCATGTCGCGGACATGCTTGACGGTGATCCGCTTGTCCTTGGCGACGATCAGCTTGCCGCCCTTGGTCGTGATGTCGAAGCGGGCGGTTTCACCGCGCATGCGCTCCGGTTTCACTTCGAATTCGATCCCACCCTTGGCAATGTGGAACGTATCGAATACGAAGAATTCCTTGAGGATCTGCTCGGCAGAAAACCCCAGGGCCTTGAGCAGGATCGTCACCGGCATTTTGCGGCGGCGGTCAACACGGAAATACAGGTAGTCCTTGGCATCGTACTCGAAATCCAGCCAGGAACCGCGATAGGGAATGATCCGTGCCGAAAACAGCAGCTTGCCGGAGGAATGCGTCTTGCCGCGGTCGTGCTCGAAGAACACCCCGGGTGAACGGTGAAGCTGGGACACGATCACACGCTCGGTTCCATTGATCACAAACGAGCCGGTGGTCGTCATCAGCGGGATTTCGCCCATGTAGACTTCCTGCTCCTTGACTTCCTTGATCGTGGACTTGGAAGCCTCCTTGTCCATGATCGTCAGGCGCACCTTGGCGCGCAGCGGGGCCGCAAAAGTCAGGCCGCGCTGCTGGCATTCCTTGACATCAAAAGGCGGAATTCCGAGCGCGTAGCTGACAAACTCCAGCCGCGCGTTCTTGGAATGACTCTCAATCGGGAAAATGCTGGTAAAGGCCGCCTGCAACCCCTCGTTCTTGCGCGAACCGGCAGGAGTGAATTCCTGCAGGAAAGCAGCAAACGATTCGATCTGGGTCGTCAGCAGGTACGGTACCTGCAACACGCTCTCGCGCTTGGCAAAGCTTTTGCGAATGCGTTTCTTTTCGGTGAATGAATAGGCCATGTCCACTCCGGGGCAGAGTCAGAAAGTCAAACGTCGCAGGTCACAGACGCGAAATCCGCGGTATGACCTGACACTTTCGACCTTCGATGCAAAAGTCAAAAGGTGCCGGTCGGCGGAAAACCGCCGTCCGGCACGGTTTCCTGCAATTACTTGATCTCAGCGGTACCGCCCGCTTCGGTGATCTGCTTGGCGATAGCGTCGGCGTCAGCCTTCGACACGCCTTCCTTGATGGGCTTCGGTGCGCCGTCGACCAGGTCTTTGGCTTCCTTCAGGCCCAGACCGGTCACTGCACGCACGACCTTGATCACGTTCACCTTGTTCGCACCTGCATTGGTCAGGTTTACGGTGAACTCGGTCTTCTCTTCGGACGCGGCAGCAGCACCACCACCGGCGGCGGGTGCAGCTACAGCGACGGCAGCAGCAGCCGAAACACCGAATTTTTCTTCCATGTCCTTGATCAGTTGGGACAGCTCGAGCACCGTCATGTTCGCGATGGCATCGAGTACTTCTGCTTTGGCAACAGCCATGTTGTTCTCCTGAATCAAAAATTTAATTTAAACAATTGGTTAATGTCTTTCGGTAAGCCTGGCCCCGGGGCCGTGGGCTCACGCGGCCTGCTTTTCCTTCTGATCCCGCACGGCAGCCAGCGTGCGCACGAATTTGCCCGGCACCTCGTTGAGGGTGCGGACAAATTTGG
Source organism: Burkholderiales bacterium (assembly GCA_038144955.1). GTDB lineage: Bacteria > Pseudomonadota > Gammaproteobacteria > Burkholderiales > SG8-41. The sequence continues at coordinate 11,646 of JAYQOT010000055.1, forward strand.
CGACCGGCGCCTGCATGGTTCCCATAAGGGTAGCGATCAGCTCCTGACGGCTGGGCATCTTGGCGAGCGCGGCAATTTCCTTCACGCTCATCACGACATTCGGCATGGCGCCGCCCTTGATCACGAGACGCTCGTTCTCCTTGGAAAACTCGTGCAGCAACTTGGCAGCGGCAACGGGGTCGCTGGAAATGCCGTAGGCCAGCGGTCCGACCATCTGGTCGGCCAGGGCCTTGAACGGCGTATCAGCGACGGCGCGTCGCGCCAAGGTGTTTTTCAGAACGCGGAAATACACGCCCGAGTCACGCGCTTTCTTGCGCAACGCGGTCATGTCTCCCACGGGCAGGCTGCGGTACTCTGCGAGTACGATGGCCTGCGCCTGCGCAACCTGCGCGCTGACTTCAGCCACCACCGCTTGCTTCTGCTCCAGATTGAGACTCAAGGTCGTTCTCCGTTAAACGTTAAACGATGCCGGCAAACACCGAATCCGGAATCAGGGCGGGTACCGCAAAGCGTTTACCTTCCCCATTTCCTTGTTTCTGCACTTGCCGCTCCTGCTGCTATACGGCGACCAATGATCCAGGAGCCAACATGAACATGTCTGACCTGTTTCGGGCACACCGTCTGCGTAGGACTTCAGCTTCCGGCCGCACTGTTCCGCGGCTTTCTTCCAAAATTAAACCTCTCGGTACCTACGGTCTTTGACAACCCGCCGGCGATGCACTGCCGACGGCCCAAAGTTCCTGCCCCGCGCACTCAATGCGCGGGGACTTCAATTACTGCTGTTGCTGCTGCGCGAAGCTCGACTGGTCGACGCGTACGCCAGGACCCATCGTGCTCGACACCGCGATTTTCTTCAGATAGATGCCTTTGATGCCCGTCGGACGCGCCTTGTTAACGGCATCAACCAGTGCTTTCAGGTTTTCTTCCAGCGCATCCACCGTGAACGACGCACGTCCGATCGTGCATTGCACGATGCCCGCCTTGTCGGCCCGGTACTGCACCTGGCCGGCCTTGGCGTTCTTGACCGCCAACGTCACGTCCTGGGTCACCGTTCCCACCTTGGGGTTCGGCATCAAGCCGCGCGGGCCCAGCACCTGGCCGAGCTGGCCGACCACGCGCATTGCATCCGGCGTGGCGATAACCACGTCGAAATCCATCTTGCCGCCCTTGATCTCGGCCGCCAGATCGTCGAAGCCGACGAGATCGGCACCGGCATCCTTTGCCTGTTGCGCCTTGTCGCCCTGCGCGAACACCGCCACGCGCACGGTTTTGCCGGTGCCCTGGGGCAGCACGACCGAACCGCGAACCGTCTGATCCGATTTCTTGGCATCGATGCCGAGATTGATCGCGACATCAACGGCCTCGTTGAACTTGGCAGTGGCGTTTTCCTTGACCAGCTGCAGCGCGTCTTTCAGCGCGTAGAGCTTGTCACGGCTGACCTTCGCACGCACGGCCTTGTAACGCTTGGAAATGTTGGCCATTTACACACCCTCCACTTCGACGCCCATGCTGCGGGCACTGCCGGCGATGGTGCGCACGGCCGCTTCAAGATCGGCAGCAGTCAAGTCGGGCATTTTTGCCTTGGCGATTTCTTCGACCTGGGCGCGCGTGATCTTGCCTACCTTGTCGGTATGCGGGCGGGCGCTGCCGCTTTCAATCTTGGCTGCCTTCTTGATCAGGATCGACGCCGGTGGCGTCTTCATGATGAAGGTGAAGCTCTTGTCCTGGTAAGCCGTGATCACCACAGGGACCGGCAGGCCGGCTTCCATTTTCTGCGTGGCGGCATTGAACGCCTTGCAGAATTCCATGATGTTCAGGCCGCGCTGGCCGAGCGCGGGCCCGATGGGCGGCGAAGGATTCGCCTTTCCCGCCGGCACTTGCAGCTTGATGAAGCCGACAACTTTCTTTGCCATCTAAGTTCTCCTTACGGGTGCAAACGGGCGCCTGGCTGCAGCGTCCTCCCCGGGGTTAATAAAACTCAGGCCTTCTCGACCTGACCAAAATCCAGCTCGACCGGCGTCGACCGGCCAAAAATCGTCACCGACACCCGCAGCTTGCTCTTGTCGTAGTTGACGTCTTCCACGTTGCCGTGAAAATCGGCGAATGGACCATCCTTCACGCGCACTGCCTCGCCCACCTCGAACAGCACTTTGGGCCGCGGCTTCTCAACCCCTTCCTGGATCTGGTTGAGGATGTTTTGCACTTCCTTCTCGGAAATCGGCGTCGGCTTTGTGGCCGTACCGCCGACAAAACCGGTGACCTTCGCGGTGTTCTTGACCAGATGCCAGGACTCGTCGGTCATGTCCATTTCGACCAGCACGTAGCCAGGGAAAAATTTGCGCTCGCTGATGCTTTTCTGGCCGCTCTTCATCTCGACCACTTCTTCGACCGGCACCAGTATCTGGCCGAACTTGTCCTGCATGCCGGCACGGCGGATACGGTCGAGCAAAGCGCGCTGGACGCTTTTTTCAAAGCCCGAATACGCGTGCACGACATACCATTTCTTGCTCATCATTCACCGCCGATCAGCTTTTGCACGACCCACAGCAGGATCGCATCCACCATCCACAGAAAAAGCGCCATCACCAGCACAAACACGAACACGATCGCAGTGGCCTGCAGGGTTTCATTGCGCGTCGGCCATACCACCTTGCGGGTCTCGGCCGCAGACTCCTGGGCAAAAGCGAACAGGCTTTGCCCGATCGCAGAAGTCCAGAGCACGGCAGCACCTGCGCCCAGTCCAGCCAGCACCGATGCCAGACGGATCACCGTCGCACTTTCCTGCAGGTAATAAAACCCGGCAATGCCGGCAAGCACCAGCAATGCCGCCACTGCTACCTTGATCTTGTCCACTATCGCTACCGTCCCGCGCTTTCCGAATCTGCCGTGCCTGCGCCCGGCAGATCTGAGTTCCGTTACACCTGTTTGGCAGGCCAGGAGGGAATCGAACCCCCAACCTTCGGTTTTGGAGACCGACGCTCTGCCAGTTGAGCTACTGGCCTGCAGCCTTACTCAATGACCTTGGCGACGACGCCGGCGCCGACGGTTTTGCCACCCTCGCGAATGGCAAAACGCAGCCCCTCTTCCATCGCGATGGGCTG
>JAYQOT010000056.1:0-14378 GCA_038144955.1 Burkholderiales bacterium
GCGCTGGAAGCCAACACCGCAGTGATGCAGAAGCTGGCGGCGATCCGTGCCGCGGGCTCGGTGGCGATGGGCATTGCACCGGATTTCGAAAAAGCGATGCAGCAGAAATCGATACCCTTCGTTGGTTTCGTATCACCGCCGCAGGATTCGAAACTGCTGTCGGGGGCATCGATCAGCGCGAACGACGTCGATCTCACCGGCCGCGTGATTTCCAACGGCCAGCCGCACCGCGCGCTGCCGCTGACGGTAACGCTGTGCATGGGCGTTGCCGCGCGCATCGAAGGTTCGCTGGTCAACGCCGTGCTGCGCAAGGGCGGCGATGCCGAGGCGCCGGTGCGCATCGGCATGCCTTCGGGCGTGCTGACCGTCGCGGCAACCGTCAAACAGCAGAACGGCAAATGGATGGCCGAGCAGGGCGCTTTCTACCGCACCCAGCGCCGCATGTTCGAAGGGCAGGTGCTGGTACGGGCGTCCCATGTCGCCGGACTGGTCGCTGCCGGCAAGCGCAAGGCTGCTTAAAAAATGAATTAAAACAAACAGTTATATAAAATAAAAACGGACGCCTAGGCTCCCGTTTTTATTTTGCCCGCAGTGGCTGGCTCAACCCGGCCTTGCCGCCGTTAGTCCGCCATCGACGACGATTTTCGTTGCGGTGATGTAGCGCGCTTCATCCGAAACCAGGAACAGCACCGCGTGCGCGGTATCCCAGGCATCGCCCATGCGGCCGATGGGCACACCGGCGTTGCGCTTGGCGACGAGATCTTTCGCGGCTTCGGGGCCGAGCTGTTTCATCAGGCGCTCTTCGACCAGCGGCGTGTGCATGGTGCCTACGACGACGAGGTTGCAGCGGATGCCTTTCCTTACATAGGCAATGGCGGTGGAGCGGGTGAAGCCGAGCAGTCCGGATTTGGCGGTGCTGTAGGCGACGTGCACGCGGCCGCCTACCTGATGGCTGAAGCCTGCCACTGATGAGATGTTGACGATTGCGCCGCTGCCCTGTTTTTCCATCACCGGCAGCACGTGCTTGCAGCCGAGGAATGCGGTCTTCAGATTGTGGTCGAGTTGTTTGTCCCAGATTTCTTCCGGCATGTCGACCGGACTGCCGGGTGCGGAACCGCCGACGTTGTTGATCAGTATGTCGATGCGGCCGAATTTCTTGACGCAGGCGTCGACCGCGGCTTTTACCGCAGCGGAGTCGGTCATGTCGCAGGCCTGCACGACGCAGGTCCCGCCTTCATCGGTGATGATTTTTCTGGTGTCCTCGGCGGCCTGCAGGTTGAGGTCGGTGCCGTAGACGGTCGCGCCCTGACGTGCGAGCAGCACTGCGGTTGCTTTGCCGTTGCCCCAGCCCGCGCCGCCGCCGACGGTGCCGGCACCAGCGATGAATGCGATTTTTCCTTTCAGGTCCAGCATGGTGTCTCCCTGTCATTGCTGCAGTCGTGTGACTGCATGACCGGATTCTACCGTGCCGGGCCTGTCGGTCAGGCCGCTAGGCGGGCGAAGAACTGTGTGGCCAGATTTTCCCAGCCGATCACCGCATCGAGCAGCGCGGAGAGCAGGCCAGTGACCAGGATGCAGGCCATCAGCAGCGGAAAACGACTGGACGTACGCATGCGTCAGTGACAGTGGTGATGCGTTGCGGGCGCCGCATGGCCCTGTTCCCGCGGAGCTCGTTCACTTTCCAGGGCGCTGACAGCCCGGTTCAGTGTATCGCGCAGGTCATGGAGCACGGCGGGTTGCAGTCGCAGCGTGACAGCACCGACATGCAGGTGAACGATGTCGCAACTCGGGCACCAGTCGAGTTCGGCGACGAGTCCGCGGGCCAGTGATTGTTTGCTCATGGCCGTACTTTCGTTAATTGTTGCGCCAGTACTTAGGCGATCAGCGGGCAGCGCCATTCCAGAAAATGCGCTAGCAGGGTTGGCGTGTCGTGTCTGCGCGAAGTGGCGCGGGGCAGGGCGAGACGGGTGATGATCATTACAGCGTCCTCATGGGTGGTTGGCACACGGGCTGGCTGGGAGCGAGGACGCTCTGGCTGGCGGATAAAAAAACTATTTGGTCAGGATCAGCCCGCCTTTCGAGGTGGCGCGCAGCACGTATACCGCTCCTTGATGTTCGATCTTCAGCATCCGCGCGCTTCCGAGCAGGTCGCTGCTGTGGATGGCTTTCGCTGTGGGCGCCGAAGAGGTGGTTGCGGCAGCCCCAGCAGCCTGTGCTTCTGGATTGTTCAATGCCAGTTATCCTGAAAAATCATATAAAACATATCGTTATGAGTATTTTTTTACATGCCACTAATGAGAATGATTCTCAATATAAGGATAGCCATGCAGTCTGTCAACTGCAATCCACTGGTTGGGGAAATAAAAAAACCCGCCTGATAGAGGCGGGTTGAAAGAAGTGAAGAGGTAGTCAGGCGGCGTTTTTCTTGCCGGACGCAGCCGGTTTGCGCGCCCAATAGGCGGGATCAGCCTTTGATCTGGAAAGAGCTTCCGCAGTTTCGAATCCGGGGGCCATCGAAGCAGCGGTGCCGACCATGACCTGGTGGTGATCGATATTGAGCAGCCTGAGCCAGCTTTGCTGGCCGAAGGTGAGGCCGATGGCGCAGCCAAGTTCGACCAGTTCTTTTTCGTTGAAGTGTTTGTACATGCGCGCCCAGAACGCATCGTCGGTGTCGGTGCGCCAGACGATGGCCTCGGCGTAGGCGAGTGCGGCTTTCTCGCGCTCGCTGTATTTGACCGACTTCTCGAAATTCATCAGGTCGTCAACCTGGCCTTCGTTGACGCCGGCCTGCTGTCCCTTGATCGAGCGCTGGTTGCCGCAGAATTCACACACTACCGAGCGTGAAACGTATAGGCGGCAGACTTCCTTGATCGCGTGGTCGAGGATCCCGGTGCGGAAGACTTCATGCCAGGAATTGGCAAAAAACCAGAAGCATGCCGGCACATGTGCGCGCACGGCGCTGCTCTCGGGACGCGGCGTGCCTTCGCGCGCGCAGCGTTCCATCTCCGTGCGCATTTCCGGCGTCATCTGTTCGAGAGGAACGTAGCTGATGCGTTGTTTGGCCATGTCGAAACTCCTGATGGTGATGGCGACGCTATTATGAACGCTGCCGGTAAAAGCGGGATGTCGTATCAGATTCGTACCGGTTCAGGGCTGATCGTCGGCCGCAGCACGCCGCACAGCGGCAGTACCAGCAGCACGGCGACACCCATGATCGCAATGGCGGTCTGCACGCCGAACTGGTCGCCGATCAGGCCATAGCCCAGCGGCGCGGCAATGCCGCAGGCCGAGCCCAGCGTGTAGAACAGACCGAAGGCGCGGGGCAGACGTTCCGGTGCGACCAGGTCACCGATGGTGGCATAGAGCACCGACGAGGTTCCCTGCAGCACCACGCCGAGCAGCGGCAGCAGCAGCACCGCCGGCGTGCCGGGCAGGGCGACTACCAGCAGGATGCCGATGCCGGTGGCGATTTCGGTAATGACGATGGTGCGGATGATGCCCAGGCGTTCGGCGAGCAGACCACAGGCGAGCTTGCCGGCCATGCCGCCGACGAGGATCAGCGGCACTGCTGCCGCCGCCCAGCCGGTGGGCAGGCCCTTGTCGATCAGCAGGAACGCGATCAGCGTCAGGAAGCCGACTCGGGTGCTGCTGTCGATGATTTCGATCAGGCACAGCGCGACGAAACCGCGCCGGTTGCGGATGCCCCAGCCGCCATTCCGGGCCTTGTCTGCCTCGTTGCTGCTGGCGGCCACCGATGAGTTTCCTGATACCCAGATGAAAATCCCGATGGCCACCAGCATGCCGGCAATGCCATAGACAAACACCGGTCCCTGCCAGGGTATCCCGAGCAGCAACAGCAGGCTCAGGAGGCCGCCGAAGGCGAACTTGCCGACGTCGCCGAACAGGTTGTAGGTGCCCAGTGCCGCGCGACGGCCGCTTTCCGGAAACGCACGCGAAATGATGGTCGAGCACAGCGGGTGCTGCACCGCCGAGCCGAGTCCGGCACAGAATAACGCGAAGAGCAGTGCCCAGAATCCCGGGGCGTGAGCGAGTGCAGCAAATGCCACCCCGGCGATCAGCGTGCCTGCGGCGAGCAGGTTGCGCTCGCCGATGCGCTCGGCCACCAGTCCTGCCGGCAGCTGGAATGTGGCCATTGCGGTGCGGTGCGCAGCGCGGATCATGCCGACTTGTGCCAGCGACAGGCCGAAGGTCTGCGCCAGCAATGGCAGCAGCACGTAGGTCAGGTCGGACAGGCCGTCATGCAGCGCATGCGCGGCACAGCAGGCGGAGAGGGCGCGACGGGGTCGGGAGGCCATCAGTTATAATTTTTTCACTTGAAACGGATGCTTGCGCAGTTCCGCAGATTATCACCAATGACCATAGTCATTTACATCATTGCCGCGATCTTCGTGCTATTGGCGCTGGCGCTGGTATTCACCTGGTGGCGCGGCCGCCACATCGGTGCGCTGCTGCTGGCTGCAACCTATCTGCTGTCCGCGTTGCTGGCGCTGATGATGAAGGAGTGGTGGCCGCTGGTCCTCGGCTTCCTCTCGGCATGGGCGCTGCGGCTGATGGGCCTCGACCCGGGCGCCGGCAAGAAACCAGTGCCTGAATCAGGAACGGGCCCCAAATCCTAGTTGCTCAGGTTGTAGCCCTGCGGATACGGTGCATCAGGCTGTGCCGCGTCCTGCGGATGACTTTCAGTTTCTCGTGATCGTGCGCGGCCAGCGCAGCTGCGCGTTCTTTCTTCAGTTTCTTCAACTGGGTCTTGAAATTGGCCTTGTCGATGCCGTGCGCCTCGTGGTGGGCGTGGGTGGCGATGTTCAGTGCCTTGCACAGTGCCGTGATCAAGTGATCCTTGTTGAGCTGGGTATATCCCTTCAAGGCTTCGTGCTCGATGCCCTTGGCGATTTCCCGCAGTTGCGCCACGGTTGAATGCTTGAACTCATCGTAACTGTGGGTTTTTGCTTCTTCAGTCATGATCGAATCCTCCGTAGGGTTGCACAAACATTCTAGCGTGTAATCCGGCAGGCGTTATTCAGGTTTCAGGTTGGCCCGTTTGGCCACGTCGCGCCAGCGCGCAATGGCTTTTTCTATCAGAACGCGGAATCCGTCGGGTGTCGTGGTCTGCGGCTGCAGGCCCTGGTGGATCAGTGCATCGCGCACTGCTGGCAGTTTGATGGCAGTGATGAATTCGCGGTTGAGGCGGTCGACATACTGCCTGGGCGTGCCGGCTGGGGCGAAGGCACCCATCCACAGCGTGACTTCGAAATCCTTGAGCCCAGACTCCTGCGCCGTCGGCACGTCGGGCAATGCCGGGGAGCGCTCGCTGCTGGTGACCGCGAGCGGGCGCAGGCGTCCGGCGCGTACATGCGGCAGTACCGGCGCCATGGTGCCGAACTGCAGTTCGATGCGGCCGGCAATGGTGTCGATCACCGACTGCGCCGAGCTCTTGTAGGCCACCGGCGTCATCTCGATGCCGGTCAGCGTCGACAGGTATTCGCCGCCGAGACGCGCCATGCTGGTGTTGCCGACAGTGGTATAGCGGATGCTGCCGGGTTTCGCTTTGGCCAGTGCGACGAGTTCCTTCACATTCTTCGCTGCAACCGTGGGATGCACGGCGAGGATGTAGGGCAGGTGGCCGAACAGCGTGATCGGCATGAAATCGCGTTGCGGGTCGTATGGAATCTTCGCGCCCAGCGCCTTGGGCAGTGCATGCGTGCTGGTGGTGCCGCCGGAGATGTTGTAGCCGTCGGGCGTGGCCTTGGAGGCGAGGTCGGCGCCGATGGTGCCGCCGGCGCCGGCGCGATTGTCGATGACGATGGTCTGGCCCAGTGCCTCGGAGGCGCGCGGCGCGATCACCCGTATCGCCGCATCAACCGAACTGCCGGCGGGAAACGGCGCGATCATGCGGATCGGGCGTGCGGGCCAGGTGTCAGCCGCCGAAACCAGCAGTGGTGCCAGCAGCAGCGGCACTGTGAAAATACGATAAGTGCATGATTTCATTTTATTTTCTCCTCGATGCTGAGCAATAAATCCCTGATGTCGTTGAGCGCATTGAAACGCGGCTGCGCCGCCAGGTGCGGCGTGATCAGTACGTTGTCGAAGCCTAACAGTTCATCATCGTCGCGTCCCGGAGCTGCGTAGAGCGGATCCAGCGCAAACCCCCCGAGCGTGCCGTTGTGCAGGGCGTCGAGCAATGCGCCGCGCTCGACGATCTCGGCACGGGAGATGTTGATAAGCCGCGCACCGAGTTTCATTAGTTTGAATTTCTCCGCGTTGAACAGGTGGCGCGTATTGGCGTTCCCCGGCAGGCAGATCACGATCCAGTCGCTGGTGGCGAGCAGTTCGTCGAGCGCTGCGTAACGCGCACCGTATTGCGCCGCTGTTTTTGCATCGAGCGGCGTGCGCTGATGGTAGACCAGGTTCATGCCGAACGCGGCGCCGCGCAGTGCAACCTCGCGGCCGATTTCGCCCATGCCGACAATGCCCAGCGTGGTGCCATGGAGAATGCTGATGCCGGTGACCCGTGCCCAGTTCGAGTTGGCAGTGTGGCGACGGTCGAACTGCGTCGGGCGATAGCCCGCGGCTTCCAGTTGTGCGTTGGAGATGCGGTTGATCACGCGGTGCATCTGCCGGGACAGACCGAGCATCATCGCCAGGGCATGCTCGGCGCAGGCGATGTTGGCGCGACGGCGTATGGTCAGCACCGGCACTGAGTTCTTGGAAAGCCTGATGTTGCTGGTGATGTTGCCGTATTTATGGATGACTTTCAGTCTTGGCGCTGCCGCCAGCGTCGCATCGGTAACCGGCATGGATTCGACCACCAGTGCATCGGCTGTGGCGAGATGCTGCTGCATCTGGGCTTCGTCATCCACCAGGACGACGCGCGACGGGTAGAGCGTCGGCAACTGGCTGCGTACTGTTTTCAGCCAGCCCTCGAAATCGGGCAGATCGTGTTTGAAGAAATCGGCAAACGCCGCGATGCGTTCCGCCGGCGTTTCCGGGTCGAGGATGACGCCGATCAGGCGCGGGAACGGATCGTTTTCGACGATGAGGGTTTTCATCCGGCGGCAGGCTTCTCGGAATCGATCTTGAGGGCACGACCGACCCGGGTGTGCATGTTGTAGGCGCCGGCCAGCACCGTGATTTCGGTGACGGCGCGGTCGTCGAAATGTTTTTTCAGTTCTGCGTGCAGTGCATCGGGTACGTCGATGTCGCGGGTCATGGCATCGGTCCAGGCCAGTGCTGCGCGCTGCGCTGGCGTGAAGCGGGAAGAGGGCTGCCAGTCTGCGAGGTCGGCAATCTGTTCCTGGGTAAGACCGGCTTTCAGGGCATGGTTTGAGCCGTGGATCTGCGCCTGGTACTGCGCACCGTTGAGGATGGATACCCGCAGGATGATCATCTCGCGCAGTGCCGCATCGAGCGTGGTGCTGTAGCGGATGGCGCTGTTGAAATTGAGCCACTGCTCGGCCACCGGCGGGCTGTTGAGCAGCACGCGGTAGAGGTTGATCAGCTTGCCGCGCTCTTTCTTTACGCGGTCGATGAAAGGGGCAAGGTCGCGGCGTTCTTCGCCGATCAGCGGTACTCGGGCCATGTCGGGATCAGTAAAGTGGGGTGGGTGCTCAACCGGATTTTAACCGGCCGTAACCGCCGCCGCCCGGGGTTTCGATTACAAAGGTATCGCCTGTTGCCATTTCTTGCTGCGCGCAGGCCGCAAGTTCGTCAACAGTTCCATCCGCTCGTTCCACGCGGTTGGCGCCCATGGAGCCATTCGCGCCGCCGGCCATGCCGAACGGCGCGACGCTGCGGTGTCCGGAGAGGATGGCGGCCGTCATCGGTTCCAGAAAACGGATGCGGCGGATCGCGCCGTCGCCGCCATGCCATTGTCCTGCGCCGCCGCTGCCGCGGCGGATGGCAAAGAATTCCAGCAGCACCGGGAAGCGCCATTCCAGCACTTCGGGATCGGTGAGGCGCGAGTTGGTCATGTGGGTCTGCACGCAGGAGGTACCGTTGAAACCATTGCCTGCTCCGGAGCCGCCGGCAATGGTTTCGTAATACTGGCAGCGCTCGTTGCCGAAGGTGAAGTTGTTCATCGTCCCCTGCGAGGCACCCATCACGCCGAGCGCACCGTAGAGCGCGTCGGTCACGCACTGCGAGGTCTCGACGTTGCCGGCGACCACCGCAGCCGGATGCTGCGCATTGAGCAGGCAGCCCGGCGGCGCGATGATCTTCAGCGGGCGCAGGCAGCCGGCGTTGAGCGGGATGTCGTCGTCGACCAGCGAGCGGAATACATAGAGCACGGCCGCGAGCGTCACCGCGTAGGGAGCGTTGAAATTGCTGCCGTCCTGCGCCGAGGTGCCGGTGAAGTCGATGACCGCGCTGCGCGTGGCGCGATCCGGCCGGATGGCGACCTTGATGACGGCGCCGTGGTCCATCGCATATTCGAAGCGGCCTGCCGTGAGGCGTTCAATGACGCGGCGCACGCAGGATTCAGCGTTGTCCTGCACGTGGTTCATGTAGGCGCGCACGGTGTCGATGCCGAATTCCGTCATCGCGCGCTGCAGTTCACCCATGCCCTTGTGGTTGGCGGCGAGCATCGCGCGCAGGTCGGCGATGTTCTGGTCGATGTTGCGGGCGGGGTAGGGGCCGCTGCCCAGCAGTTGCCGGATCGCGGTTTCCTCGAAAACGCCGTTGCGGACAACCTGGCAATCAGTGATCAGCACGCCCTCCTGGTCGATGTGCGTGCTGTCGGGGGGCATGGAGCCCGGGGTGATGCCGCCGATGTCGGCGTGGTGGCCGCGCGAACCGACGTAGAACAACACGTTCTTTCCGTCCGCATCGAACACCGGCGAAATGACGGTGATGTCGGGCAGGTGGGTGCCGCCGGCGTAGGGGTCATTGAGCATCCAGGCATCGCCCGGCACCATGCGTCCCGCATGCAGGCGGATCACCGCCTTGACACTTTCGCCCATCGAGCCCAGGTGCACGGGCATGTGCGGAGCATTGGCAATCAGGTGACCGTCGCCGTCGAACACCGCGCAGGAAAAGTCGAGCCGTTCCTTGATGTTGACCGAGTGCGCGGTATTGGCGAGCGTGGCGCCCATTTGCTCGGCGATCGACATGAACAGGTTGTTGAATATTTCCAGCCGCACCGGATCGGCCTGTGCGGAATTTACTGGGGCTGTGGCGTGCCTGGCTGTCTCTGTGGTGCGGGTGAGCAGCAGGTTGCGATGTGCGATGACTTCCGCTTGCCAGCCCGGATCGACAACCGTGGTGGCGTTGTCTTCGGCAATCAGCGCCGGGCCCTGCAAGGTATGGCCGGTGCACAGGACATCGCGACGGAAAACCGGGCAGTCGATCCACGCGCCGGCATGAAACAAGCGCACACTAAGATCCGCTGGTGGTTGCGTCGCGGAGGCTATGGTGTCCACCGGTTCTTCCGGCGATTCGGTATCACCGATGGCTTCAATGGCCAGTGATTCGATTACCAATGGCTTGTCGGCGGCAAAGAAACCGTAGCGCGCACGATAAAGCTGCTCGAATTCGGTTTGCATGTGCGGTCCCAGGGAGACCCGCAGCGTGCTGTCGGTGCCGAGATATTTAAGATGGGCGTGGCGACGAAGTGAAATCCGACCGCGGGCGATGCCCTGGGCTTGCAATTCGGCGATGACTTCAGGTTCCAGTGGTTCGAGCCTGCGCACCAGCGGTTCAATTGAGCCCGGTTCCAGTCGCTGCTCGACGGCGATTTCACGGATGGCGATGGCGTCCGCGAGACCCATGCCGTAGGCCGAGAGCACACCGGCGAGTGGGTGGATCAATACGCGCGGCATCGACAGCGCGTCCGCGACCTTGCAGGCATGTTGTCCGGCTGCGCCGCCGAAGCACACCAGGGTATAGCCGGTGATGTCGTGACCGCGCTGCACCGAGATGGTCTTGATGGCGTTGGCCATGTTGTCGACAGCAACCTGCAGATAACCTTCAGCCATGGCCTCGATGTTTGTTATCTTATTGTTTTTATTGATTATTTCAGTATGCAGCGCGCTCATCCTGCGCTGTGCGGCAGCGACGTCGAGCGGCGCGTCGCCGCCCGCGCCGAATACGCAGGGAAAGAAAGCGGGCTGGATGCGGCCAAGCACGACATTGCAATCGGTGATGCTGAGCGGGCCGCCGTTGCCGTAGCAGGCAGGGCCCGGCTGGGCGCCCGCGGAATCCGGGCCGACGCGCATGCGTTCGCCATCGAAATGCAGCAACGATCCTCCGCCCGCAGCCACGGTATGGATAGCCAGCATCGGCGCGCGGATGCGCACCCCGGCAACCTGCGTGTCGTAGCTGCGTTCGAGGTCGGCGGCATCACTGCCGGAGAAATGGGTGACATCGGTCGAGGTGCCACCCATGTCGAAGCCGATGATGCGGTTGAATCCGGCCTGCATTGCCGTGCGCACTGCGCCGACGATGCCGCCGGCGGGTCCGGACAGGATGCTGTCCTTGCCGCGGAAGCGTCCGGCATCGGTGAGGCCGCCGTTCGATTGCATGAAGCGCAGCGGAACATCGGCACCGAGCCCGTCACGCACTTGGTCGACATAACGCCTGAGTACTGGCGTCAGATAAGCGTCAACAACGGTGGTGTCGCCGCGGGCGACGATTTTCATCAGCGGACTGGTTTCGTGCGAGACCGATATCTGGCTGAATCCGGCTTCGTGTGCCCACTGTGCCAGCAGGCGTTCGTGCTGCGGGTAACGATAGCCGTGCATCAGCACGATGGCCACGCTGCACAGTCCGGCATTGCGCAACGTACGTAATTGATTACGGACCGTTTGTTCGTCAGGCGCTTGCAGAACTTTGCCGCGGGCGTCGATGCGCTCGTCAATTTCAACGGTCGAGTCGTACAAGGGCTCAGGCAGTACGATGTGCCGGCTGAAGATGTGCGGGCGATTCTGGTAACCGATGCGCAGCGCGTCGCCGAAGCCGCGGGTGATCAGCAGCGCCATGGGTTCTCCCTTGCGCTCCAGCAGTGCGTTGGTGGCAACCGTGGTGCCCATGCGGATGTCGGCAATTGCGGAAGGGGGCAGCGCGGCGTCCGCAGCCAGTCCCAGCAGCGAACGGATGCCGGCAACCGCTGCGTCGCGGTAGCGGTCCGGCGCATCCGAAAGCAGCTTGCGCGTGGCTATCGAGCCGTCGGGCCGGCGCGCGACAATATCAGTGAAGGTGCCGCCGCGATCGATCCAGAACTGCCATTTACCATCACAAGTCATTGATTTATAATTATATTTGTTGTTCACATAGTGTTAACATGAAAAAATAAGACATTGATTACTTTGATGTTTACCTGACGCGATTTACATGGTGTTCACATGGAGCATTGCTTAATAGCGTGTTGAAAAGGAGTATGCCACATGAAAAAAGTAGCAATTTACGCTCGCGTATCAACTTCTTCCCAAACCACAGAAAACCAACTGCTAGACCTTCGCCAGACAGCACAGCGCATGGGCTACACCATCGTCGCTGAATTCGTCGATAACGGCATCTCAGGCGCTAAGAGCCGCTGTGACAGACCCGCATTAGACCAGATGCTGAAGCAAGCAACCCAGCGGCGCTTTGACATGATTCTGTGCTGGGACATCTCGCGGCTTGGTCGCTCACTGCAAAATCTGGTCGAAATCCTGAACGAACTGCAATCACTGAAAATTGACCTGTTCTTTCAGCAACAGGGACTTGATACGAGCACCAGCAGCGGCAGGATGATGTTCAGCGTCTTCGGTGCTCTTGCTGAATATGAGCGTGAACTCATTCGTGAACGAGTGATTGCAGGTCAGCAACGAGCGAAAGCACAGGGCGTGAAACTTGGTCGTCCTTCCAAGATGAATGATGGATTACGGACTGCTATCAAACTGCTTCGCGAGAAGGGTATGGGTATTAAGCAGATTGCAGCGCAGTGCCAAGTCGGTATCGGCTCAGTCTACGCTGCACTTGCATAATGGTTTTAGGCATAAAACGGAATCGCTGGCAGACTTGGGAAGAACGTCTGGAATGGTCAGTTTTTCACTTGCTGAACATAGTTGACAGTTTGGTGTATCTTGTGTCCCTGAGTTGCTTGAAGTCCAGTCTAGCGTATGACTACCTGTTTCGGCATGAGGGTGGGAGTTACTAGCCGGGGGTAGATTCTTCAGGGGGGGGGGGGCTTGGAATGAGCGATCAAAAAGAATCGAAAGTATGCCCGTTTTGCTTTGAAAGAACTTTTGAGGTCGCCGCTAAGTGCGCGGTAGCAGCCATTGCAATCTGTGCGAGCGCTTTAGCAGAATCTAAAGACCTGTCCCAGCATCTTGAGCTAGTCGGTAAATGTTTTGAAAGCACCGGCGCTGGGTACCAAATTCCGTTCTCTGCCAATTTTAGAAAAAATATAAGGAATGAAGAAGCTGCATGTAGCAATATGGAGTTAGTAAAGAAGTCCTTTTCCGCATTAGTCTTACCCGAGTCACAAGATGAATTTAATTTAATGTATGAAAAGGATCCATTTAGTGGAAAAGAATCTCTAAACGTGCAATGTGTTCCGCCAGGAACTCCTGAATGCCTCCCACCAAAGAACAGAGAGTCATTGGGAAGAAAAATACGATCAGCAATTTATAATTCGAAACAACGTGAAATAAATATTGCTATTCAAAAAAAGCAAAGAGAGGAGCATAACCAGCGTTTTGGAGTCACTGGAGTTGGCATTTACATCAAAGAAATTAGTGACAAAAGATCTATTTGTCCGGAAAGTTTTATTAATTCGTTTGACAGGAATTGTTCTATCCGAGATCCGTTTCAAATGACCGTCTCTATGTCGATACGAAATAACATGACATATCCAGTTAAAGACATAAAAGTTCGCTGCTCACAAATTGCTAAAAGTGGAACAGTCTTACGAAATACTCTCGAAACGGTTTATGACTTGTGGCAGGCGGGAGAGATACGAGAGCACAACGTAAAAATACTGAAACACGAACAATCTAATAACGTCAGCTGCCAAGTCATTTCATTTAACTAAAACTTTCTGAACCAGTTTTAGACCGCGTTTTCCGCAGTCCTCAGTGCTTTCCATTTCGGCTATAAAATGGAAAAGAGGAGGAGCCATGACCTATTCCACGGCAACACTGACTTTCAAAGAGCCGACTGAAGCGCAGGTAAAACTCTCAGCCGAGCTTGCGGCAACAATTCAGTTGGCGATAAATTAGTTAAGGGTGAGCATATAAAATTTTGGGCGCGCCTTGATTTTGTCGGAACAGGAATATTAATTAATCACAAAATGTCATCTGCGCGGATTGAATAAAAATTAGTTCGTAGAGAGAATCTCCCTTACAGCCATGCACAAGAAGATAATTATTTTCTTCTTTGAGGAATAACAATTCTCATAAGCTGTGATAACAAATAATCCGCGTCTACTAAAATAATTTCTGAGCTCAAATTAGATTAGGTAATTAAAAAATTTAAGAATAAAAAAGACCAGCCAGCTGTCCTTTTATTTCAAAGCACTACAACAAGAGCAGGTATTTAGCGTATCAGGAGAGGACTAATTCATGAGCGAACAAAAAGAAACGAAAGCGTGCCCATTCTGCGGCGAAGAGATTGTTGCTGTTGCTATCAAGTGCAAGCATTGCGGTGAGATGCTCAAGTCAGAAGAATATTCTCCTTCTGTAGTTGAAAATGTTTTACAGGAGACAGCCAACCTTTTTGGTAGTGCTGCAGGTAGTGCTGCATCTTCATTTTCAAAAATTGTTGGTGTGCTTCTAATTATTTTCGGCTGCTTGCTTTCTCTTTCATTTATCGGTGCTTTAATTGGAATACCGATGATTATTGCGGGTGTGGTGTTCTTTTTCTCGCCATCACTTGCAGTAATAATATTTGTTATTGGTTATCTTTTAATTAACGCAGGACGTTAAAACGTTTTATGTGCATTGATGGAATTAAAAGTAAGTGATTCCTGAACTTTTCCGAACACGAATTGCTGAGCTCATTTCCTAGTCACCAGCCGATTAATCTAAGTGCCTAGACTTACTGAACCAAGACAGGGAGCCAATGTGCTCCCTGTTTTTCTATGCACTACCGCTTCATTGCTACTGCCATACGCCCATTCGTTTTAGGCATAAAACAGAATCGCTGGCAGTCACGGCAAGAACGGCTGGCATGATTTTTTTTACTTACCAAGGTTTCCAGCCAGTTTGGTGTATCTTTTAACTGAATGTTGCTTTAGGCACAGTTACGGTTATGGCTGCTACTTTCAGCATGTTGTTAGCATATTGAGGTATTAATCCATGAAGTTAAAAATCATGTTGGCGCTAATCGGTCTGAGCAGTATTAGTGCCTTTGGCAATCCTCAGGCTTTAAGTATTGCTACCCGT
>JAYQOT010000057.1:0-14341 GCA_038144955.1 Burkholderiales bacterium
CGACTAAACTGGAAGACACCGCATCAGGTATTTATGCAATCATTCAACCGCGTTGCACTTCGTGGTTGAATCCGCCATTTAAATCTTCGATTCAATACGGAGAAAAAATGCATCAGGTGTGCGAGCAGGCTCACCCCCCCCCTTGGCCCAGTAAAAAAACATTCTGCTCAGGATCATTTTCTAACCACCGCCAAATCTTCTACCGCGACATCTTCTGTGGCCGGGAATCGTCAGCATCGTGGGGAACCACGCGGGCATTAGGTCAAATGCAGAGGCTGCACCATTTAATCAAAGATACGGCGAATTTTGCGGCGAACAGCGCTCAAATTGTCCTGGTATCTCGGCTATACCTCCGTCCAGAAAACCGAAATCCCGGGTCCATTCACTCCAGAACAAAATTTATCAAACTAATACGCTAGCCACAAAATTTCCATAGCGTCGTCGTTTCTCGAACCGGTTACTTTTCGAAGACCTTGGGTGTTGTGTTATCCACCCCCCCAAAAAAAAGGGGCGCCATGGCGCCCCTTTCAAAACACTAATACCTACAACTACGATATTAGAATTTGTGGCTCAGTTGCAACGAAACAACGCTCGAGGACCGACCGCCACCAGAGGGCTCCAGATGGCCACCAATGCTGTCCGTGCCCGCTGAGTCGTTGCTTACACGTCCGTAACCAATGGCCGCAAACGTGCGCTTGGACAGGGTGTTTTTATAGCCAATCTGAAACTGATTGGAGCCGGAGTCATTCGAGACTCCATTCGTGCTGATCTTGCCGTTTTTGGTGTAACCCGCCCACACCGAATGCGGTCCCGGCAGATCGTATGTCACCGCCAGATTCCAGACCTTACGTTCAAGTGTCGTGACGCCACCACCGAGCTTGGACTCCATATCGGCATGGGTCAATCCGATCACGGCCTTGCCCAGCGAGTAGGCTAGACCGAAGGTCGTCGCTTTGTCTTTATCATTGGCATCACCGCCGGCTGCCATATTGTCATCTCTAACAGTATGGGCAATCGCCGCTTTAATCGGGCCACCCGAGTAGAGCAGGTTAAAGCTGTTGGCGCGTCCTTCAACACCTGTTGCAGTCGAGACTGTTTTCAGGGCACCGTTTTTGGCGGTGGTTTGCAGGTTTACTTGGAAACCGCTAAAGACCGGGGAATCGTAGTTGAACGAGTTGCCCGGGCGATCGCTGAAAGTGGCCATCGGAGTAATTGAGGTGGTTACAGCAGTGGCAACGCCCCCGAGGATGAGGGTTGAAGTAACCGTGTCATTCGTCTTCCTTCCAATCGACAGCAGCGTATGAGTCACACCCAGCGGGCCAGTATCATTAAGCAGACGCGTCAGGCCAACCGCTTGCTTGAGGGGGGAATCCCAGGTGCCGTAATAGACCTTACCAAAGCCGCCCTGAATGCCCAAGGCACTGTTACGACCGCAGAGAGAACCAGTACCGCCAGAGCCGTTCAGGAAAGCGACATCCGACTCGCACTGGAAGTAGGCCGAAAGACCGCCGCCCAGTTTCTCCGAGCCCTTGATACCAAAGTTTGACGCGCCTGACTTGACCGCGTCAGTGCTGTGATAAGACACGCCTGCGGATTTATCGCCTTTGTAGAACCCGTATTCAACACCAAACGTCCCATAAATCTGAACGGTGCTGTTTTGTGCCAGCGCCACAGCCGGAGCTGCGAAAACACCAGCAATGGCAACCGCCATCAATTTTTTGTTCATCTTCAACTTCTCCTATTTGGATTAAATATCTAGTGCCGCCCCCTCCGACCTCACCATGCCCACATTAAAGAGGCAGGCTACCGTTGGCATGGCAGACCGAAGCCTAGTTTCAGGCTGACATATTGTCGCGATGGAACCGTTGCTGGAGCAACATTACAACTCCAAAAACGGGGCTAAATAGCTGATATGTTGCAAAAATACGACATCCTGATGGTTAGCCGTCGGCCGTTGATTGCGGGATTACCCCTTTTTAGACCGTATTGTGGTCTTTAAGGGTCGGTGCTACCGCACCATCCCCACTCCTCCTCGTGCTGCCCAACCTATTTCACCGGTCTGGACCTGTGTTCGAGGTATTTGCACTCGTCTGCTCCCGCTGGGCCTAGTCGCACCCATAGGGCTAGGGGATCCGTTCGGGGTTAACCCGATTGTTCCATTCACAAAGTTAACCCTGAAACGCTATTGATCGCACCCGACCGGCTAAATGCTACAGCCAGCTGCGGGCCGCCACCTCGAAGCTCCAATCAGCCCGATAGACAGCGTGCTAGACTGCAGCGATTTTTAAATTTTTGGTCTCATTCTTTACATGATCCCGGTTTACATTGGCTACGATGCGCGGGAAGCAGCCGCCTTCAGCGTGCTGGCCCATAGCATCAACGCCCGAGCCTCTCAACCAGTCTGCATTGCCCCGGTCATGCTGTCGCAACTGAAAGGGGTGTTTTCCCGCGAGCGCCATCCGCTGCAATCGACGGATTTTTCGTTTTCGCGTTTTCTGACGCCCTACCTGTCCCGCTACGAAGGCTGGTCCGTGTTCATGGATTGCGACATGCTGAATCTGGCGGACATCGCCGAGCTGTGGGCCCTGCGCGAAGACCGTTATGCGGTAATGGTGGTCAAGCACCAACACGTACCTAAAGAAGAGCGCAAGTTCCTCAACGAACCGCAGACCAAATACGAGAAGAAAAACTGGTCGAGCGTGATGCTTTTCAACAACGCCCGCTGCCGGGCTCTGACCCCGGAATATGTGAATACGGCTTCCGGCCTTGAACTGCACCAGTTCAAATGGCTGGACGGCGAGAACCTGATTGGCGCGATTCCCGACCGCTGGAACCACCTGGTCGGCTACAACCCGCCACGCCCGGATGCCGCGCTGGTGCATTACACCCTCGGCGGGCCTTATTTCGACGAATACCGTGATTGCGAATATTCAAAGGAATGGTTCGCGGAGCGCGAAGCCATGTTGCGCGGCCGCGCATCATGAACGGCCGTTACATCTCGCCTAACCGGCCGTAAGTTCCTCGAACAGGGAACGCCACTGGCTGCCATCGGCCTTTTCCGCCGGGCATCTGACCCGCAACGCCACGACAAGCAGGTTCGGTACCCCCCCGACTTCAGGGAATCCTCCGGATTTCCTGAGATCAATATCAGCTTGTTATCTGCCAGTGCATCGCAATGGATATCTCACGACGAGCGTTATATCCCCAGCGCCTTCAACTGCTTTTCCGGATAGCGCGTACCGGCGGTGACACCCGGCGGAAAAGCTGCGCTCAACTGAGCCAGTTCGCCTGCGCTCAACTGCAAATCGGCCGCCGCCAGATTTTCTTCCAGATATTTCCGCCGCTTGGTGCCGGGTATCGGCACGATGTCCGGCCCTTGCGCCAGCAGCCAGGCCAGCGCCACTTGCGCCGGGGTTGCTTTGTGAGCGCTCGCTATCGCCTCGAGAGTTTTCAATAAGTCATTGTTTTTATTAATATTTTCTGGCAGAAACCGTGGGTGTTCACGGCGCCGGTCCTTGGCAATCAAGGCATCCACACTCTTGATGGTCGCGGTCAGGAAGCCGCGACCCAGCGGCGCATACGCCATGTAGCCGATGCCCAGTTCGCGGCACGCCGGCAGGATTTCGTTTTCGACATCGCGGCTCCACAGCGAGTACTCGGTTTCGACCGCGACGATGGGATGCACGGCATGCGCGCGGCGTATGGTCTGTGCGCCGGCCTCGGACAGTGCGAGGTGGCGCACCTTGCCCTGCTCGACCAGGCGCTTCATCGCGCCCACCGTGTCCTCGATCGGCACCGTGGCATCGACGCGGTGCAGGCCGTAGATGTCGATGACATCGACGCCGAGGTTCTTCAGGCTTTTCTCGCAGGCCTGCGGCACGTAATCCGGATGACCACCGGTCAGTGCCGGGGCATCGCCGCCGCCGCCCCGGGAAGCCAGCCCGAGATTGCCGAACTTGGTGGCAATCAGCACCTGCTCACGCCGGCCCTTGATGGCTTTGCCGATCAGCGCCTCATTGACGCCGCTGCCATAGGCATCAGAAGTCACCAGCAGGTTGCAACCGAGGTCGAACGCGCGATGCATGGTGGCGATCGATTCGGCATCATCCGGCTCGCCATAGCTGATGGACATGCCCATGCACCCCAGGCCGAGCGCCGGAACTTCGGGTCCGTTCCTGCCGAGTCTGCGTTTCTTCATGATTGCCCCCCCGCAATGGCCGGCTATGCAGCCGGCACGATACTGCTGCAGCGGCACGCATTGCGCGTGCCGCCCCGTCGTGATTATTTCGCGTAGGAGACCGACAGGTCGCCGACGCCTTCGACATGGCCCTCGAGCTTGTCGCCGCGCTGCACCGGGCCAACGCCGGCCGGCGTGCCCGACATGATGATGTCGCCGGGACGCAGCGTAATCAGCTTAGACAGGTATGAAATGGTTTCCGGAATGTTCCAGATCAGTTCCGACAGGTCCCCCTTCTGCTTCACCTGGCCATTGACCTTGAGCCAGATCGCGCCCTTGGCCGGGTGGCCGACCATGGCCACGGTCTTCAGCGCCGTGCACGGCGCCGAGTCGTCAAAGGCCTTGCCCATCTCCCAGGGACGACCCATTTTCTTGGCCTCGCCCTGCAGATCGCGGCGCGTCATGTCGAGGCCGACGCCGTAACCGAACACGTGATCGAGCGCTTTCTCCACCGGGATGTCTTTGCCCCCCTTGCCAATGGCGACGATCATTTCAATTTCATGGTGCAGATCCTTGGTGGCCTGCGGATAGGGAATCGTCGCCCCGTTGGGTACGATGGCATCGGCAGGTTTCATGAAGAAAAACGGCGGCTCGCGATCCGGATCATGACCCATTTCGCGAGCGTGCTCTGCATAGTTGCGGCCGACGCAGTAAATCCGGCCCACCGGGAACGCCTTGTTGCTTTCAACAACCGGCAACGTGACGACACCGGGGAAATCAATTGCATAGTCCATCGTGTTTTCCTTTTCTCTTTTTTCAGTACAACATTAACCAAATTCAATTATTAAGATGTCAGTATCTATGGCTGCGACGCCGCGCAGATCAGCCACCTTTGGCTTTGGCCTGAACCGCTATCCAGAATCCATGCGACATGCGCTGGAATACGACAAGATCAAAACGCTGAAGGAATTTCGGAAGCCACCACGCCGGCGGCTGCTGGATCAGATGCGCATTGCGACCGTCCGCGAGCACCTTGACCGCAGGACCGGTATGCACGGTAAACACGCCATGTCCGGCAGTGACACGCCGAAGATCGTCGAGCACGTTGTCGAGCAGTTCGGGTTCTATGTGTTCGAGCACGTCTATGCAGGCCACGAACGACGCAGGCTGCGGCGTCGCCGCCCATTCAGGGCGCGCCGGATCATAATGACGGATCCGGGGCAGATTCGGCATCAGCGTTTTCAGCGTTTCGCCCAAACGCCCCTTGCCAGCGCCGTAATCCAGCAACTCCGGTGCGTTCACCTGTTTGAGAATTTCGGCGACGATGGGCGCATATTGAACCGAAGCCACCCCGTAATTCGGGTTCTGATGCAGCTCTTCCTGCATCTTGCGGTATTCTTCGGAAATCAGGGCACTCATTCAGTGGTTCTTTCCGGGAAAAGATTGGCGCCGGGGAAACCGAGCGCGGAACAGCAGAGTTTAAAGAACACCGCGTCCTTGTTCAAATCCGAATTTTATTCTTCGCACCCGTGGACACACCGGTTACGCTAGGCACCCTGTTCGTCAGCAGTTTCCTGGCGGCAACACTGTTGCCCGGCGGTTCGGAAGCCGTCCTGTTTGCAGTGCTCAAGATTCATCCTGATCAACTGTGGCCAGCGCTCGCCGTAGCAACGGCAGGCAACACCCTGGGAGGCATGTCCTCTTATCTGATAGGGAGGCTGGTGCCGCAGACAAAAACCCTGAAGGGGCTCGATGCGGTCCGCCGCTGGGGCAGCCCGGCCCTGTTGCTGTCATGGGTTCCCCTGCTGGGGGATCCACTGTGCGTGGCAGCAGGCTGGTTGCGCCTGAACGCATGGTGGTCTGCATTGTTCATTGCAGTCGGAAAATTCGCCCGTTACTGGATCATTGCAGTCCTGGCTGTTTAATCGATTGTGAGCCGTTGGGCTAAAATCTCTACTCCAATGCATAAACCCTCGTGCTTCAGGGGTAATTTCCGCTCATTCTGAAATCCCTGCCCGCACGCCCGCTAACATGACCGCCCGCCTGCGCGAAATCCCCTACAACTACACCTCGTTCTCCGACCGCGAAATCGTCATCCGCCTGCTCGGCGCATCGCGCTGGGAACTTCTGGACGAATTGCGTGCGCAGCGCCGTACCGGGCGTTCCGCGAAAATGCTTTACGAAATCCTCGGCGACATGTGGGTGGTGAAACGCAACCCCTACATCGAGGACGATCTGCTCGGCAACCGCAAGCGGCGGGCTGCGCTGGTCGATGGCATGCGCAGCCGTCTGGCGGAAATCGAAGCACGGCGGGAAGCGCCCGACTCCCGCGTGGAAGCGCTGCTGACTGCTGCGCAGGAAGCCGTTGACGCCTTCGAGGCCGAATTCGAGGAAACCCTGGCGATGCGCCGGCGCACGGTGGCACGCCTGTCACGGGCAACACGACGGGACAACATACAGTTTGACGGGCTAGCCCGCGTCTCGCATGTCACCGACGCCACAGACTGGCGCGTGGAATACCCTTTCGTGGTCATCAACCCCGACAATGAAGATGAAGTCGCCGCCGTGGTTGCGGCGTGCATCGAACTCGGCCTGACCATCATTCCCCGCGGGGGCGGCACCGGCTATACCGGCGGCGCCATCCCGCTGACCCGGCTCTCCGCAGTCATCAACACCGAAAAACTCGACCGGCTGCAGCCGATCGAACAGGTCACCCTGCCGGGCATGGATCGCCCCGTAGCCGTGCTGCGCTGTGGTGCGGGCGTGGTTACCCGCCGCGCCATGGAAGCCGCAGAAGGCGCCGGACTGGTATTCGCCTGCGATCCGACCTCGGCCGATGCCTCGTGCATCGGCGGCAACGTGGCGATGAATGCCGGCGGCAAGAAGGCCGTGCTGTGGGGCACCGCGCTGGACAACCTCGCGTCGTGGAAAATGGTCACTCCGGATGCGCGCTGGATGCTGGTTGAGCGGCTGGATCACAATCTCGGCAAGATTCATGACGCAGCAACCGCGCGTTTCCGCATCACGCGCTACGGCCGCGACGGGAAGACCCCGACCGGACAGCCCGAGATTCTCGAAATCGCGGGAGGCGTTTTCCGCAAGAACGGTCTGGGCAAGGACGTGACCGACAAGGTGCTCGGCGGATTGCCCGGCGTCCAGAAAGAAGGCTGCGACGGCATCATCACCCAGGCGACTTTCGTGCTGCACCGGATGCCGCCCGTCATCCGCACCGTTTGCCTTGAATTCTTCAGCCCGGTGCGCGAAGCCGTGCCTTCGATCGTGGAAATCAAGCGCTATCTCGACGGCAACCCGGATGCGGTGCTGGCCGGGCTTGAACATCTCGATGAGCGTTATCTGAAGGCGGTGGGCTACGCCACCAAGTCGCGGCGCGCCGGTCGCCCGAAAATGGTACTGGTCGGCGACATTGCCGGTGACAACGAAGACGCAGTTGCCGCTGCCGCCTCACAGGTAGTGCGGCTGGCCAACGCCCGCGGTGCGGAAGGCTTTGTCGCGGTTTCAGCGGATACCCGCCGCACCTTCTGGCTGGATCGTGCCCGCACCGCGGCCATAGCCCGCCATACCAACGCCTTCAAGATCAACGAGGACGTGGTCATCCCATTGGAACGTCTGGGGGATTATTCGGACGGCATCGAGCGCATCAACATCGAGTTGTCGATCCGCAACAAGCTGCGGGTGCTGGAGGCAATCGACCGGCTGCTGAGCGGCGACCTGCCGGTCATTCCCCTGGATGCTGATGTTTCGGCTGCAGAGGTTATCGGCGACCGTGTCGCCCGCGCCCGTCAACTGGTCGGCGAAATACGCAGGCACTGGCAATTTCTGCTTGACGGAATCGACACCCCCATCGCAAACCTCGGCACCGCTGGAACTGCCCTGCCTGTAAATGTACTCAACCGCCCGGCGGGTACGCCGCTCTTCCATGCGCTGCAGGACCATGAAATAAGGGTTTCGTGGAAAACCGAGGTGCGTGCCCCGCTCGCCGGCATTTTCAGCGGCAAGTCCTTCGAGAAGATTCTCGAACTCATCGACCAGGCCCACCGCCAGGTTCTGCGGGGACGTGTTTTTGTGGCTCTGCACATGCATGCGGGAGACGGCAATGTGCACACCAACATTCCCGTCAACTCCGACAATTACGCCATGCTGCAGGAAGCAGCGGATGCGGTGGCGCGCATCATGCGTTTGGCCGAGTCGTTGAACGGCGTCATCTCCGGGGAACACGGCATCGGCATCACCAAGCTGGAATTTCTGCCCAGGGAGCGTGTGTCCGCCTTCCAGTCCTACAAGGACAAGATCGACCCCCACGGGCATTTCAACAAGGGCAAGCTGCTGCCGGGGGCAAACCTCGACAACGCCTACACGCCCAGCTTTTCCCTGCTCGGTGCGGAAAGCCTGATCCTCGAACAATCCGATGTCGGTGACCTCTCCGACTCGATCAAGAACTGCCTGCGCTGCGGCAAATGCAAACCGGTCTGCGCCACCCACATCCCCCGCGCCAACCTGCTGTTCAGCCCGCGCAACAAGATACTGGCCACCGGGCTGTTGATCGAAGCGTTCCTTTACGAGGAACAGACCCGCCGCGGCATCTCGCTGGAGCACTTCGACGAGTTCGGCGATGTCGCCGATCACTGCACCGTGTGCCACAAGTGCGCGAGCCCGTGTCCGGTGGACATCGATTTCGGGGATGTCTCGATCGCCATGCGCAATTTCCTGCGCCGCCATGGCAAGCGCCGGTTCAATGCCGGAACCAAGGCCTCGATGCTGTTCCTCAATGCCACCGATCCGCGCGCCATCAACATCGCCCGCAAACTGATGATTGACTGGGGCTACAAGGCTCAGCGCCTTGCCCACCGCACCGTCAAGACGCTGGGGCTGACCGGGGAGCAGACGCGCCATCCTCCTGCCACGGTAGGCAAGCCCGCGGTCCGCACCCAGGTCATCCACTTCATCAACAAGCCGATGCCGGGAAAGCTGCCCAAGAAAGCATCGCGAGCCTTGCTCGACATCGAAGATCCGCGCATCGTGCCTGTCATCCGTGACCCGGCCCGGATCAATGACGATTCCGAGGCGGTGTTCTACTTCCCGGGCTGCGGCTCGGAGCGCCTGTTCAGCCAGGTCGGGCTGGCAACACAGGCCATGCTCTACGATCTGGGTGTGCAGACCGTGTTGCCGCCGGGTTATCTCTGCTGCGGTTATCCGCAGACCGCGGCCGGAGAGGAGGCCAAAGGCCAGGCCATTACCACCGCCAACCGCGTGCTTTTTCACCGGGTCGCGCACACCCTGAATTACCTCGACATCAAAACCGTGATCGTGTCCTGCGGCACCTGCATGGACCAGTTGCAGAAATACGAGTTCGACAAGATATTTCCGGGCTGCCGCCTGCTCGACATCCATGAATACCTGCTGGAACGCGGCGTCAGGCTCGAAGGGGTCGAAGGCGTGCGTTACATGTACCATGACCCCTGTCATACGCCGATGAAAACGCATTCGCCGCTGAATGTGGTCAACACCCTGATGGCGACACCGGTGCTGTCGAGCGAACGCTGCTGTGGAGAATCGGGAACACTGGCCGTTACCCGACCCGACATATCAACCCAGGTCCGCTTTCGCAAGGAAGAAGAATTACGTCGCGTCGCAACCCAGATCCGCTCCGGCGGCAATGACGTTTCAGTCAAGGTGCTGACTTCGTGTCCTTCCTGCCTGCAGGGTCTCGCCCGCTTCGCCGGCGATGCCGACATCGAACCCGATTACATCGTCGTCGAAATGGCGCGGCGTCTGCTCGGCGCAGACTGGATGAGTGACTACGTGAGCCGGGTGAACAACGGCGGTATCGAGAGGGTGCTGCTGTGAGTCGTGGCATTCCGCACGCAGCAGGGCGCAAGACTTGTCGTACAGTGACGACATGTGACATATTAACTTGTCACCTTTTCCCGTCGATCAGAATATTGCGTATCCGTTATCAATGGGATACGCCATGGCCACTGTCTTGAGTGCAACACCCGGATTACTGAAAATCTCGACTGTCGCGGAAACCAGAACGTTTCTCGCGCAGCTTACTGCGTCGGCGCCGGCCCAGCGCCAGTCATTGCTGTTGACGCAACTGAAACTCCTGGCCGACACCCGTGTTACCGGCATCACCCGGTTGCAGGTTCTGGAAACGTTACGTGAAGTCATCCTCGAAACCCAGCATGCCCGGAGCAAGGAATACTGGGGGAAACCAGTTCCCTTCGATGATGACACCCGGGAGATATTCGAGCGCAGCATCGCTCTCTGGCGCGCCGTCGCCGATGCCTACGAATCCCTGATCGCCGACATGGCCGGGGCCGAACCGGCACTGGCAGCCCAGGCCGGCACGATCTGCTACCGGGCGCTGCGCAGCGCCGGATTCGCCATGACTGCGCACAACCGCGCCTACCACGCGGTTCCCGATGTCCTGTGGGAACAATTGCATCGCCTCTACGTGTTCGCTGAGACCGCTGATGCTACCGACATATCTGTCAGCGAATCCGGTGTTCATGGCACGGTCAATCTGGCCTATCTGCAAATCATACTCGCCCAGCGCGCCATTCCCGACGCCCTGACCCTACTGCAGATGAATACTGTCGATCGCGCGCTGGCGCAATGGGTTCCGCTGGCGCGGATATCGAGAACACCTTTCGCGACCGAGTCCGCCAAGGCCCTAGCTGTGGATCTGGGTTCAGCGCAGGGCTCTCGCCGCATTAAAAACCTGCTTGGCCACAATCTTCGCTACCTTGATCTTGAACAGTTCGGCGACAAGCTGCGGCAAACAGCAGTGGCGCTGAAAACCCAGAGCCCTGAAAAGCTGGGCCTCGGTCCGATATCGCGCGAGGAATGCGATAAACTGTTGTTCAGCCTGAACACATGTTGGCTTGCAACGGGCACCGGACGAATCGAAGAACGCAAGACGGTATCTTTTAATGTGCTGGTTTCCACCACGATTGCAGACCTACACTACAACATCGGCGGAAAGCCTTTTATGCCGCCGGATGCAGACCTTCATTCGCGCGCGCGTTTTGAAATGGCAGGTTTCCAGTTTGTCGATGGCGCGGTCAATGGCGAAGCCGCGAAGCAAAGACCTAATATGGAGACCTGGGCGGTCGCCAACCAGAGTAAATCCGGTATTCTGGGTATGTGCAGAAATCCAGATAGTTCAACGCGACTGACCCATAACCAGTTGCTCGGTTTGGTCGCGCCGAACAAAAATACCTACCTAGGATTCGTACAACGCCTCAGCGTCGACAACTCGGGTGCAACCTGGGTCGCATTACGGCTAGTGAGTAATAAAGCCCAAGCGGTCGCTGCACGCGAATCTGGCAAATACGCCAAGTTCGACAGGGCCTTGCTGCTTGCTGCCGGCCCGGGGAATGAGCCGCCCACCGTCATCGTTGCACCGGGAACTTATTCACCCGGACGGATCCTCGATATGCACGACGATGGCAAGCCGAGCAAGATCAAGCTTACGACCCTGCTTGACCGTGGCCCCAATTTCGAGCGCGCAGCCTACGCCGCTGCCTGAGTCAGTGGTGCCCGCGCCTGCAGCGGGCGCCGGTTTCTTCTCACCGGACTACGTTACTGCCCGCAGCCGCTTTCGGGCGGTTGCCCGGATCTGCGGTGCCAAACTGGACGAGTTGCCGCTGGCCGCCAAGGGGCCGCACGGCGAAGAACTGACCATAGACCTGGCCTGGCTGGGTCCGCGCAAGCCCCGTCATGCACTGCTCCATATCAGCGGCGTGCACGGTGTGGAAGCCTTTGCGGGATCCGCCACCCAGCTTGCACTACTGGGAAAAACTCCGTCGCTGCCTGCCGATGGCGCGCTGATACTGGTTCATGTGCTCAATCCGTGGGGCATGGCATGGCTGCGCCGAACCAACGAACACAATGTAGATCTGAACCGTAACTTCCATCCGGAAAACAGCACCTGGACCGGCTCCCCGCCGCTCTACAGCCGGATCGATACACTGCTGAATCCGCCCTCACCACCAAACCGCGATGCTTTCGTGCCCCGCATCGTGCTGGCCGGTCTGCGTCATGGCACGCGCAACCTGCGCCAGGCCATCGCTCACGGCCAGCACCGTTATCCCCGCGGCCTGTTCTACGGCGGCAACGGACTCCAGCCGGGCCTGGCCGTGTTTTCGGAATGGATCAGGTCGGAGTTCACCGGTCTGGATTCGTTATTCGTCATCGACATGCATACCGGCCTCGGCCCCCATGCCAGGGATACGCTGATTGCCGAACCTGCGCAGATGAAGACGACCATCACGCTGGAACAGATCCTGCAAAGGCGCATCGCCGGCGGCAGCTCGTCCACGGCCGCCTATACCGTGCGCGGCAGCCTGGGTGCCGCCCTGCCACGGCTGCTGCCCAGCGTGCGCACCACGTTCCTGCTCCAGGAAATCGGCACCTGGTCGCCATTGCGCGTGCTGCATGCACTGCGCGAGGAAAATCGCTGGCATCATTACGGCAACGGCAGAACAGATCATTCTGCCAAACGCCGTCTGCTAGAGGCCTTGTGTCCAGCCGCGCCTGCGTGGCGGGACGCGGCCGTCGCACACGGCATCCGCCTGGTGCAACAATCACTCCGCCATCAGTTCCAGGAGAAATCCCCATGATCTGCGAACTCTGCCTATCACCTGGCGGCGTGGTGCTGTGGCAGGATGCCCGTTGCTGCGTGGTGCATGTCGAAGAACCCGGATATCCCGGGTTCTGCCGCGTCATCTGGAACACGCACGTCAGGGAAATGAGCGATTTGAGTGATGCCGACCGGGCACATTGCATGAAAATCGTTTTCGCCACCGAACGCATGCTGCGCAAAACCATGGCTCCGGACAAAATCAACCTCGCCAGCTTCGGCAACATGGTTCCGCATGTGCACTGGCATGTGATCCCGCGCTTTGCCGATGACCCCCATTTCCCTCAGCCGATCTGGGGTGCCCGCCAGCGTCCCGGAAAAACCGCGCGACCGGATGCCGATGCCACAACGCTCGCGGCGGCACTGGCGGCCGAATTGAAAAATATCGGCCAATGAAAAACCGGGATTTCAGTTCTCGATGGGCTGCAACGGCTGTTCCCGGCGGTTTTCGCGGATCGATCGGGAAGCGGGAAAAAAAACGCTGAAACAGCTGCCGCGCCCCGGTTCGCTTTGCACCTCCAGCCTCGCATCATGGCGACCGACGACGTGCTTGACGATGGCCAGACCAAGACCGGTGCCACCCGCTTCGCGTGAACGGCCGCGGTCGACGCGGTAAAAACGCTCGGTAAGCCGCGGTATGTGCTGACGGGCTATGCCGATACCGGTATCGCGCACCGCGAACACCGCGCCTCCGTCATCCGTATCCCGCCACGACAGGGTGATTTCACCGCCGGCAGGGGTATAGCGCACAGCGTTGCTGACAAGATTGCTTAAGGCGCTGCGCAAC
Source organism: Burkholderiales bacterium (assembly GCA_038144955.1). Classification (GTDB taxonomy): domain Bacteria; phylum Pseudomonadota; class Gammaproteobacteria; order Burkholderiales; family SG8-41. The sequence continues at coordinate 13,630 of JAYQOT010000057.1, forward strand.
TCCTCCGCTGCGCCATTGATCCAGGCCGAGCTTTCCACGAACAGCTGGATCCTGTGTTTTCCGCCCGACAGCGCCTGGACATCGTGGGAGAGCGCACGGGTAATATCGGGCACGTTGACCGGGCCCTCCCGCACCGGATTGCTTTCCGATTCAAGCCGTGACAGCGTCAGCAGGTCCTCAACCAGGTTCTGCATGCGCCGGGCCTGGTCACGCATCATCGGCACTGACTTGCGGATCAGCGCCGGATCCGGATGTTCCAGATCGGCAATGGTTTCGAGAAACCCGCCGACTACGGTGAGTGGCGTGCGCAGTTCGTGCGACACATTGGCAACGAAATCGCGGCGCATGGTTTCCACGCGCTCACGGTCGGTCTCATCGCGAGTGATCACCAGCTTGCGGTTGGCCTCGTAGGGCACGATCAGCACCGAAAGGATAAGCACCCCGCCCCTGGCATTCCTCAGGATCAGGGGCTCGCCATAAATCTCGGCCTCCAGCGCCTCGGCAAATTGCGGCTGTCGCACCAGGTGGGTGATCAGCTGCCCCGCATCACGTTCGCTGTCGAGCCCGAAATGCAATTCTGCTTTCGGATTGCACCATTCAATCTGGTTTTGTCCGTCGAGAATCACCAGGCCGTCGGGCATCGCCATCCCGGCCTGACGGAAATCCTGCAGCGTGGCCGTCAACCGCGATTCGCTGCGTTGCTGCCGGCGCA
>JAYQOT010000058.1:0-14226 GCA_038144955.1 Burkholderiales bacterium
CCGTTGGGCACCGCAGCGACGAGATGCACATGTATTTCCGGTGCCAGGTGGCTGACCACCGGCACGTTGAAGGCTTCGGCCATGCCGGCGATTTTCAGCCACTGGGTGACGCCGCCGGCGCGCAGGATGTCGATCATCACGATGTCGACCGAGCGTGCTTCGAGCATCTGCCGGAACGGCGCGATGCCATAGACGTATTCGCCGCCGGCCACCGGAGTGTCGAGTGCATTGGCGACACGGGCGAGACCGTCATAGTCGTCGCAGGTGGTGACGTCTTCCAGCCAGAACAGCTTGTAGGGGTCGACCTGTTTGCCGATGGAAATGGCCTGGCGCACGTCCCAGCGCTGGTTGATGTCGCACATCAGGTCGATTTCGTAGCCGATCGCTTCGCGGATCACGCGGATGCGCTCGATTTCCCTGACCTGGTTGGTGTCACCGGGCAGCGCGAGCTGGGTTTTCATCTGCTTGAAGCCGCGGGTTTTGAGCAATGCCGCCGCTTTTTCGCAGTGTTTGAGCGGAAAGTGGCGCATCAGTGCGCCGCTGGCATAGGTGTTGACGCGCAGGCGGTGACCGCCGCACAGGTTGGACACCGGCTGGTTGTGGATCTTGCCCTTGATGTCCCACAGCGCGATGTCGATCGCGGAGAGCGAGGGCGTGAAGATGCCGCCGGGTCCGGCGTGGAGTGCTGCAGCGCGCAGCTTGTCGATGATGGCTTCAACGCGGCGCGGGTCTTCGCCGATCGACAATGCGGCGAACGATTCGACGGCTGAGAGCAGCGCCTTGTCGAGCGCGCCGCCGAAGAAAGTGAAGCCGATGCCTTCGATGCCCTGGTCGGTACCGAGTTTAAGCGTGACGAAATTCTTGGTGCCCGGCGTGCTCGGTCCGTCGGCAAGCGGTTCGTCATGGGGCAGTGAGACGAGGGCGGTGCTGGCGTGGGTGATTTTCATCGGGTTTTTCCGTCAGGATGTCGCGGGGAACGTGAATGCGGAAACGCGACTATCGCACAGATGGCGCAGCCGGCGCAGCCTACCGTACAGCATCTGGAATTTCCCGGGGCGGATCAGGGTTTCAGTGCGTAGATTTCGTCAAAGCGGCGCTCGAGTGCCGGGTGGGTGCCGCGCAGCCGGTCGACCACCTCGCGGGCCCATTCGTAGTACTGAAGGATGCGTTCCTCCGACCATCCTGCCGGGGCGCGGGTGCCGAGGTCGCGCACGTTGCAGATCTTGTCTGCGAGCTTGACCAGCCGCGCGCGTTCGCTGGAGTGTTTCGCCTTGGCAACCTGCAGCCGCTTGCGCACTTCCTTCCTGATCCACTTGGTGTCGGTGACTTCGAGCACGATGTCGGCGATTTCCTCGCCGAATTCGCCGCGCAGTTCCTGCCAGGTGGTCTCGGTGTCTTCCAGCGTGTCGTGCAGCAGTGCTGCGGCGATGACCACCGGATCCCGGATATCGCCCTCGTCCCACAGCACGTGGGCGAGTTCGATCGGGTGGTTGATGTAGGGCGAGGCTTCCTTGTCCTTGCGCCGCTGGTCGCGGTGTTTGTGCGCAGCGAAAGCCACGGCTCTAAGAATCAGGTCGGTGGTTTCATGTCCGCCGGCAGGGAGTTCGCGCAGATCCATGTGGACTAGGATACGCCTGACAGGCGGTCGGCATCTACGCGCTGCGCAGCCGCATCATTCTGATCAGCAGGATGGCGGTGAACGGCAGCGCCACGGCAATGATCAGCTGGACGATCAGCAGTTCGCCGAGCTGGCTGTAGTCTGCCGGGACGGTGACAGCGCCGGTCTTGTCCCGGACCTCGCGTGACACGGTGTAGATCTGGTTCAGGTACTTGGTGCCCAGTGAGGACGCGGACAGCGCGAGATTGGTGAAAGATGCCATTACAGCAAAGTAGGTGGCCTTGAGGTGTGCCGGCGCCGAATTGGCGATCCACGCCAGCATCGGGATCATCGCGATCTGGCCCAGCGGCGATTCAAGCGCGGTGTTGACCAGCGCGATGAAGCGCGCATCGACCACGCCACCGGTGGCGGCGGCGGTCCACTGGTGCAGTCCGAAATACATGCCGACATAGGGCAGCGAAAGCAGGCCGCCGAGCAGCGTCAGGAAGCCGACAACGTAGGCGATGGTGTGATCGGCCATGAAGCGGCGGAAGATGAACATGCCGAACAGGGTCAGTACCGAGCCGATCAGCGACAGCGCGGAGATGAAATGCTGGTCGAATTTGAGTTCGTCGATGAACCACCAGGTGATGCCTTCGCCGGGGCCGGGGATGGCGCGGAATACGAAAATGACGATGACCGTTCCCAGCAGAGTCGCCCGCGTGTCGGGTTCGAGCTCGCGCGTCAGACGTACCAGCAGGAAGGCGATGATGCCGAAGGAGCCGGCGAAGATGATTTCCTGGTTGAAGGCGATGTTGCTGAAGCCCATGCCCAGGGTGAAGGCGACAAATGCCGCGCTGCCGCCGAGGATCCACCAGTTGGGATGCGTTTTTTCAGTGCGTCCTGAGAGCAGTTCCTCGATTTCGGCGGCACTGCGTCCCTGCGCACGCAGTTGCCGCATATCGCGTTGCCGGATCAGCATGGCGATGATGACGCCCGCCACCGAAATCGCGGGGATGCACAGCGCCATCAGGTAGATCTGGCGGTAGATCGCGACTTTTTCCGCCTCGCCCAGCCTGCCGACGCCGGAGAACAGGTAGAGGTTGATGACCGCGACCAGCACGCCGCCGCCGATGATCGCGACCCGGCCCAGCGTCTGCATCGTGGTGTTCATCAGCTTGCGTTGTGCCGGATCGACCGGGTTGCCCTGCGCATCGACGCGCGGCACCGCTTCGACCGTCATTGCGTCGGCGACGACGTCCTGCAGTACATAACCGACTACGCCCAACAGCACGCTGGTGACATACCAGCTGCCCGGTGGCAATACGGCGGCCATCGCTTCGCGGTCGCTGAGCAGGCCGATCATGATCGACAGGCTGGCGGCGATCATCCCCGCGCCGAGGAATACCAGTGCGCTTTTCCAGCGCCAGATCAGATCGACGAGATGGCCCAACGGCATTTTCAGCGCCCACGGCACGCCGGCCCAGAAACCGAGTGCGGCGAGAAAGGCGGCCGACAGCCCGAGGTAATCCTTGACGAAAAAAGTGCCGACGATGCCGGTGAGTCCGGAGATGCCGGCAGCCATGTAGACCATCAGCGGCGGCAGGTATGACAGGCGCATCTCGCGGCCCAGCGCGAGGATGTTGCGGTCCAGCCAAGTCCACAGTGGGTTCATCGATTGCGATTCCTGATGGGTGGCCACATAACTACATGTTTTTAATTATTTTTGTCTATGTTTCGCGCCACAGGCTGACACTGTAGCGGTGCAGTTCAATGCTGGCATCCCAGAAATCCGGTGGCAGACCGGATTTGTACTTGAGCCAGGCGAGAAATTCCTTTGGCTCCGGATATTGCTCCCACATTTCCGGTAAAAAATTGCCATGGTGGTGGCCGTAGCGAAACGTGACGCCATCGGTGCCGGAGCACAAACGCGAGAGGACGTCTTCTTCATTCGCGGCCGGGATCGGTTCCGGGGGTGACAGCACTGCAATCTCGATCCGGATTTCATTCAGCTCAAGCAAGGTCATCGGGCTGAAGCAGGGGTCGTGCAATGCAGCGCGCAAGGCGTTATTGGCAATGTCTTCGTGAAGCGGTGCGGACGGCCGCAGCGTGCCAGTGCGACCGCGCGGCTGTCCTTCGCGATACAGGCTGACGAACGATGCGGCTGGATGGAGCAACCATGCAGACGCAGGGCCGGGAAAATTTGCCGTCTCTCCCCCTAGTGCGCGCGCGATCGATTGCCGTGCGATCGGCAACAGGATGCATCCGGCGTCGGCAGGTAAAGTGGTCATGAGCAGGATCGGCAAAGACCTGCATGCGGTGCTGCTACAATCACCCGCAGGTCTTTTTCTGTATGCGATTTTACGTCAAGTCACCACGGGTCAATTACACATGCCGCGTTATGCAGCTCTGATTCCCGCTGCCGGCAGCGGGGCCCGCATGTCATCGGACATGCCCAAGCAATATGCAATGCTGGGCGGGCAGCCGATGATACGGCACGCCGTGTGCAGTCTGTGTGCCCACCCGCGCATCGAACAGGTATTTGTAGTACTGGCGCCCGGGGACGAGCGTTTTGCCAAACTGGACTGGAGCGATTGCGGCGACAAGCTGTCGGCGCTGTACTGCGGCGGGGAGACGCGAGCGGCCAGTGTGTTCAACGGGCTGCTGGCGGCAAACAACGCCTTCGAAGGCGATGACTGGGTGCTGGTGCATGATGCCGCGCGGCCCTGCCTGGGTGCGGGTGATATCGACAGGTTGATGGAGGGTGTGGGTGACGACAGCGTCGGCGGCCTGCTGGCGATACCGGTGGCTGATACGCTGAAGCGTGCGAATGCCGAACGCGAAGTGTTGCAGACGGAAGACCGCGACCATCTGTGGCGGGCGCAGACGCCGCAGATGTTCCGCTACCGTGTGCTGGTCGAGGCGCTGCGCCGTGCCGACATTGCTGTCGTGACTGACGAGGCGGGCGCTGTCGAGCAGGTAGGGGCGCGGCCGAAGCTGGTGCAGGGCAGTGCTACCAACCTCAAAGTCACTTATCCTGAAGACATGTCGCTCGCCGAACTGATCATCGCCAACGGAAAATGAAATGACCTCGACCAGAATCGGGCAGGGATTCGACGTGCACGCGCTGGTGGCAGGTCGCAAGCTGATCATCGGTGGCGTCACCATTCCGCATGATCGCGGTCTCGCCGGCCATTCCGACGCTGACGTGCTGCTGCACGCAATCTGCGATGCGCTGATCGGCGCTGCCGGTCTGGGCGACATCGGCCGGCATTTTCCTGATACCGATGAGCGCTACAAGGGCGTCGACAGCCGTGAGTTGCTGCGAGCTGTTGCACGGCTGCTGGCAGAGCACTGTTATGCCGTGGTCAATGTCGATTCCACGATCATCGCGCAGGCGCCGAAAATGGCGCCTCACATTCCAGCAATGCGCGTGAACATAGCCGCCGATCTCGGTGTGGAAGAAGGCTGCGTCAACGTCAAGGCCAAAACCGCAGAGAAACTGGGTGCTGTCGGTCGCGGTGAAGGTATCGTCGCCGAAGCGGTGGTGCTCATCGAGCGCAAATGATTTCACCGAGGGGTTGTTGACCTGCGGTCTATAATGGATTCCCGATAATCAGGGATGGAATGCTGAGATGAGCGGCGCCGAATGGGTTGCGGTTTTCGCGGGTGAGGGCTCGACCCACGGGCCAGACCGGCTGGCGCTGCCGCAGTGGGGCGCTGACCAATGGGCCAGCCTGCTGGCACATACCGAGCCGCGGCCGTTCCGCAAGAGCGAAGTTGTCATCCAGCGCAGTTCAGCCGACCGCACGCTTTATCTGGTTGCGGGGGGGTCGCTTGAAGTCGGAGTCACGCAGGTTGATGGCATCAGCATGACTTCCCTTGCAAAAATCAGCGCCGGCAGCATACTGGGCGAGCAGTCTTTCTTCGATGGTCAGCCACGCTCGGCCAACGTGTGGGCAGTGACCGACGGCACGCTGCTGTTGCTGCCGTTCGAGGAGTTCACCCGCTTCGGTGATGCCGAGCCGGTGCTCGCGCGTGACTTCCTGTTTGCAATGGCGCGGGTGCTCTCAATCCGCCTGCGCAATACCTCGTTCCGCTTGCGTCGTTGACGGCAGCTCGACGCGGGCTCTGAGTCCGCCGCCATCCCTCTCCAGCAGTCTGATCCTGCCGCCGTGCATTTGCGCGATGCGGTCAACAATGGCCAATCCCAGCCCGGTGCCGCTGGTCGAGCGCGCACTGTCCATGCGGGTGAAAGGTTGCAGCATGCGTCCGGCATCGGCAGGTGGTATGCCGGGGCCGCGATCCAGTACTTCGATGATGATGTCTTGTCCTTCCTGTGCGGTCGTCACCTCAACCGTGCCATTGCCGTGGCGCAATGCGTTGTCGATCAGGTTGGCGAGCAGTCGCTGCATCGCCTGTTTGCGCAGCGGGCGCGGCGGCAGGGGTGTTGCGTCGAGGCGCACATCTTTACCGTCACGGGTGTAGCGCTCGACCACGGTGCGTACGGTTTCGTTGAGATCGCTGTCGCCAGTCGTGGCTTCGGCGTCGATGGGGCGGGCAAAATCGAGGAATTGTCCGATCGCGGCATCGATGTCGTTGATGTCTTCCGCGACGCCTGCTTTGAGCCCGGCATCGCTGTCGTTGCCGAGCATTTCCAGCGCCAGGCGGATACGTGCGAGTGGTGTGCGCAGATCGTGCGAGACTCCCGCGAGCAGCAGGGCGCGTTCTTCATCCTGGCGACGGATATCGGCAGCCATCTGGTTGAACGAGCGTGCCAGCGTGCGGATCTCCGCTGGCCCGTCTTCGGTGACGCGCGGCGGCATGGTTCCCCGTCCCAGTTGTTCCGCGGCCCGGGTGAGCTCGCGCAGCGGTCGGTTGATGCGCGCGACCACGATGAAGGCGCCGATGACTGCCAGTGTCAGTACCAGTGCACCCCAGCCAATCCAGCGCAGGGGTGCGTTGCGTTCGATGCGCGAACGCGGCACCGAAACCCAGTATTCATCGGTATCGATGCGGAAACTCACCCAGACTCCCCCGACGCCGTCGCGTTCCAGCGCCACGCGCGTTTGCGATCCGAGGCGTTCCCGCAATTCGGATTCAATGATGCGCAGGAACGGCCGGTCGGGCAGTTCCGGCACGGCTTCTGCGGGGTCGCCGGCATAGACCTGGATGCCTTCGCGTTCGGCCAGTTCGTCGAGCAGGGCGAAGCGGCGTGCGGGATCGGCGGTGATCAGTGCCGCCCGGGTCAGGTTGACGACGCTTGCCAGTTGCTGTGCGACCTGGAGGGCGCGCGGCTCGCGTTCCGAAACCCGGAATATCTGCAACCACGCGAGATGTGCAATGACCAGCAGCGCGGCGATCAGCAGCACGTTGCGCCACAGCAGCGTGCGCGGCCACAGGCTCATGACCACGGTTTCACTGTGATTTACCGTCTGGAATAAATACGTAGCCAAACCCCCAGACAGTCTGGATATAGGCAGGTTTCGCGGGATCGGCTTCGATCAGTTTGCGCAGTCGAGATACCTGAACGTCGATCGAGCGGTCGAAGGCACCGAATTCGCGGCCGCGCGCCAGTTCCATCAACTTGTCGCGCGACATCGGAGTGCGCGGGTGTTCAGCGAGAACTTTCAGCAATGCGAATTCGCCGGTGGTCAGCGTAATTTCCTCGCCGTCCCGGGTCAGCGTGCGGGTACCGAGGTTGAGGCGGAAGCCGCCGAATTCGATGGCTTGTGCCGCGGCACCGGGTGCACCGGGCGGCGGCGGCGGGGGTTGGCGGCGCAGTACCGCCTGGATGCGCGCCACCAGTTCGCGCGGGTTGAAAGGTTTGGGGAGATAGTCGTCGGCACCGATCTCCAGGCCGACTATGCGATCCACGTCGTCGCCCTTGGCGGTGAGCATGATGATCGGCATGGTTTCACCGCCGCCGCGCAGGCGGCGACAGATCGACAGTCCGTCTTCGCCGGGCAGCATAAGGTCAAGAATCATCAGCTCGTAGCGTTCGCGGGCAATCAGCCGGTTCATTTCCACGGCGTCGGCAACCACGCGTACCGTGTAACCCTGTTCGCTGAGGTAGCGGTTGAGCAGTTCGCGCAAACGGGCGTCGTCGTCGACGACCAGGATCCGGGTTTTGGTCTGTGTCATGGCGCAATCCTAGCCAGTTCCGGCGTCACAGGCCATCGTATTGAAACAATCGCTTACAAATCGATGCCGGCAAAGGTTCGGTCTTGCGCGTAGCATACGACCCGGGGCGCTGGCGCGATGACGGCAATATCCGCTTACATGTTGCCTGCTTCCCGAAACACTCTGTTAACAGGATGCACTGAATATGGTGCCGACGCTGCCGGTACTGTAATCAGTCGTATCAAACCGGTCGGCGTTGATTGCGACCCGGAGAACGGTGCATGAAGCTTGGTTGGACATCTTTGTTGATTCTGGCGTGTACGGTCCTGCAGCCGGGACCGGTCATGGCTGGTCCATGGCGCGACCTCTACGCGCAGCAGGGCCAGCAGGAGCGCTACGAACCGGGCCAGAACCGCAGGCGCGAAAACATGCGCCAGGAACGGCACGAGCGTCGTCAGCAACACCGCCAGATGTCCGATGAAGAGCGCAGGGAATTGCATCGTGATCTGGACAAGGCGCGGCGGGAGATTTACCGGCCCCGCCGCGAACGTTGAAACCCTTCAAGGACGGACGACCATGAATATTCGCAGCGGTATGATTTCATTGATGTTTTTGACTGCATCGGCAATGGCGGCAGAGGGCATGCCCGGCGGCCCCGGTCATGCCATGGGTGGGCCCGAGTCGCATGCGGCCGCGCGTGAGGCGTGCAAGGCAGACCCCGAAAAATGCCGGCAGGAACGCCAGGCCAAGCGCGATGCGTGGTGCGCGCAGAATCCCGAGAAGTGCAAGGAAATGAAAGCCCGTGCCGAGCAGTGCAAGGCGGATCCGGAAAAATGCCGCAAGGAGCGCCAGGCCAAGCGTGACGAGTGGTGCAAACAGAATCCGGAAAAATGCAAGGAGATGAAGGCGCGTGCCGAGCAGCGCCGCGCTCAATGCAAGGCTGATCCGGCCAAGTGCGAGCAGGAAAGAAAGGCGCGCATGGAAGAGCGCTTCAAGAAAGCTGACTCTGACGGCAACGGGCTGCTGTCCAGGCAGGAGGCCGCCAGCCGTTCGCCGCGTCTGGCCCGCCATTTCGATCGTCTGGATGCCAATGGCGACGGCCAATTGTCGCGGGAAGAAATGATGACCACACGCAAGGGTCATCGCGGGCACCGTCACCACAGCGCATAGATCAGTGGTTTCAAGCCGGGGTAGCCCGTGGTTTGGTTACCCCGAAACTTGATATAACTTATTGATTTTATTGTATTTAATTTTTATCCGGTGGTCGTGAATCGCGCCGTGGCAGCCGCTTCAGATGCAAAGTCGGGGTGTTTTGTCCCGTCGCTGTAAATAATAATTAAGTAATTGTTTTAAAAAGAAAAATAATTAATCGCGCCATCCAAACCCGGCGCCGTGCTCGCTTTTTACCTGCCTCAACCGATAGAATGTCGGGCAAAACCGCGCGGGGTGGTAGCTTGCTGTTTTTTCCATGTCTCGCCAAGCACTTACAACGGTTATCTCTAGACGGAAAGAGGAATCATGCTGGCAACGCGAATAAGACAAAAAGACAGCGTGTTTTATTTTGCAAGCTATCCGGCCAAGGAAATTCTGGATCGCGTGCGCTTCATCAGCCGTTTTTATGGTGAAAGCGAGGAAATCACGCCGCAAAATCTGCCACAGCATGATGAAATCGCCCAGTTCATTTCGCGCGTCGAACGCAACGATGAGGCGTTCCAGCGCCAGATGTCGAAGTCCAAGGTCCGGCAGTTGCGCAATTTTTATGAAATGGCGGTCAGCCAGCCGCCGATTCCGGGCACGGTGCTGCTGTTCACCTCAGACGAACTGCGTTTTACCGCTCTGTCGGGACAGGATGCGATCGGCAATCTCGGGGAGCCGTCATCGAAATACCTCATCATCGACGGTCAGCACCGGCTTGCTGCGCTGAAATTCTATCTGCACGAGCATCCGGCGGAGGCGTCATCGATCAACGTCCCCTGCGTGATTTTCGACGGTCGCAGCGAAGACTTTGCCGCTGAAATGTTCGTGATCATCAATTCGACGCCGACCCGCATCAACAAGAGCCATCTCGTCGATCTCTATGAGCGCGTGTCCTGGGCCGATCCGGACAAGCGTTTCGCGGCGCGCATGGTTGAGGATCTCTATACCGAGGGTGACAGTCCGCTGCGTTACCGCATCAACCGTCTCGGCGGACGCAGCCAGAAGGACAAGTGGATACTCCAGGCTGAACTCTTCAATGAACTGCATCGCTGGGTCAGCAGCGACTGGCGTAAGATCAGCCGCACCAGCAACCTTTACCGGGAGAGCGAGCGTTTTTACGAAATCGTGCGTGATTTCCTGAAGGCTGCGCAGAAGGTGTGGGGCGACAGCTGGGGCAACGATGCTTATCAGGTGACCAAGCCCGTGGTGCTGAAGGCAATGATCCGGGTTTGCGCCGATCTCGCGCGCAGCGATGCTGAACCGGCGCAGGGCCGCATCCGGCGCTGGGAGGAAAGACTGGCGCCCTGGGCTGAACAGCGTGGCCAGTTCAAGGGCGATGGTTTTTACGAACGGTTTCCGGCCAAGGGGCAGACCGAGCGGGTCACCCGGCTCCACCGCGATCTGGCACGCTGGGCGGGCATCGAACTGAAGGGCAAGGGGCGCGCCAAGAGCTGACGCGCGAGGGCAGCTAGATCGCTGCCTGCACCATTATTTCCACCAGCGTGTCCGGTGTGCCCAGGCGGGCCTCAACGCAGGCGCGAGCCGGCAGGTTTTTCTGGTCTGCCCAGTCGGCCCAGGCTTCATCCATCTGCGGTTTTGCGCGCATGTCGGTAATCCAGATTACCGCTGAGAGTATTTTCGACTTGTCTGTGCCTGCTGTTTTCAGCAGCGCATCGATCTTGCCGAGAATTTCCGCGGTCTGTTCGCGCATACCCTTGCTGCGATCGTCAGCGGTCAGGCCGGCGAGATAGGCGATATTGTTGTGAGTGACCAGGCGGGAAAGCCGTTTGTCACTGTTGAAGCGTTTGATTTCGCTCATGCTTGATCTCCAGAGGCAACCGGGCGCCGGACAGCAGGATCAGAGTTCGCCGTAGGCGATCAGGCGGCCGAGAAAATAAATGCCGGTGGCAATGAAAATGAACAGCGCCAGATCCGGGACGATGCTGGTGCGCTTGCCGCCGATCTGGGCCGAGTGCAGGGTTTTGACGACGAACAGCGCGGCCACGATCAGCACGATGGTCATGACTGGCGCCTTGTACTGCGCCTCCCAGATCGCGCCCAGTCCCTTCGATATCAGGCCATTATCGCGGAACAGGTGATAGGTCGTCCCGCCGATGCCAAGCAGCACCAGTGCACCGACCAGCACTGAACCGAACATGGTGAGTATCGCGCGCATGTTGTTTTGTAAGACCTTAATTTGTTGCGGGATTTCCCGAATCCGTGACAGTATATAACAACGCCCGCCCGGTAACGATAGGCGCCATCCAGACCGGTAGAACAGTAGCCGTGGGCTACAATTCCCTTCTTCCCCGATGTTGCCCCATGTACATACTCGCCATTGATGCCTCGACCGAGCTTTGCAGCGCCGCACTTTGGCGTGACGGTGAAATCTGCCAGCGCACTGCCACCGGGGGCAAACTGCACTCCGAGCAGTTGCTGCTGATGGTCGATGCCGTGCTCGCTGAAGGGGGCATCACCCTGGACAGGCTGGACGGCATTGCCTACGGCCAGGGTCCCGGTGCGTTTACCGGGTTGCGGGTGGCTTGTGCGGTGGCACAGGGGCTGGCTTTCCCCGAAAACATTCCGGTTGCCGGCATAGGTACGCTGCAGGCGATGGCGCTCGCCTGTGCGGCGCCGCGCGTCGTCTGTTGTCTCGATGCGCGGATGGGTGAGATTTACCATGCGGCCTACGTTATGGAAGAGGGTTCAATCATCGAACATTCCGCGCCCTGCGTTTGCGCTCCTGAGGATGCACCGCCCTTGGCGGATGGAGGATGGACGGGGTGCGGCAGCGGTTTCGAGGTTTATGGTGACAAGCTGAGGCAGCGCTACGGCACGGCGTTGCAGGCGATCACGGGGGGCATCCATCCTGTTGCGGCCGACATTGCACGACTGGCCGCGCCGGTGTTCGCCGCCGGGCAGGGTGTTGCGGCAGAACGGGCTGCACCCGTCTACATACGCGACAAGGTTGCGCTGAAAACGGCTGAGCGATGAGCGCGCAACTCGATGCCATGCCGCGCATGCGGCGCATGAAACGGGAAGATCTCGGTGCGGTCGTGGCCATCGAGCAGGCGGTGTATACCCATCCCTGGACGCAGGGCAATTTCGCCGATTCTCTGGATGCGGGTTATCACTGCTGGATCATGGAGAGCGGCGGACTGATGATCGGCTACGCAGTGATGATGATTGCTGCCGAAGAAGCGCATCTGCTCAACCTCAGCATTGCGGCGGACTGGCAACGGCGCGGGCACGGATCGGTGCTTCTGAAGCATGTTTTCAGCATTGCCCGGGATTGCAGTGCGCGCACGATATATCTTGAAGTGCGGGAATCGAACGCCGCTGGCCGGGCGCTCTATGGAAAGAACGGCTTTGCCGAGATCGGCAAGCGTCGGGATTACTACCCCCACGCCGGTGGCCGCGAGGATGCGGTAAGCATGGAGAAGAAACTGCCGTGAGCGCACGCCGGGAAGAAATGCTGCGGGAAATGGGCATTGCACCGTTGTGGAAGCTGCGCAACGGGGTAAAGGCTGACGATGCTGTTTTGCCCGTTGCTGCCCCTTCGATGACTGTAACCGAGCCGGCGGTATCCGGGCCGGCGCGCAGCAGCGAAGACAGCGCCGGCGGATTCGACTGGGCGCAACTGAAAGCGCAGGTGTCCGGGTGCACGGCCTGTGTCCTGCACGAAAAGCGCAACAAGACGGTGTTCGGTGTCGGCGACGAGCAGGCTGACTGGCTCTTTGTCGGTGAAGGTCCGGGGGCGGAGGAAGACCAGCAGGGCGAACCTTTTGTCGGCCAGGCCGGCAAGTTGCTCGACAACATGCTGGCGGCAATTGATCTGCAGCGGACGCGCCATGTCTATATCGCCAACATCGTCAAATGCCGTCCACCGGGCAACCGCAATCCGCAGCCGGAAGAGGCGCGTGCCTGCGCTCCTTATCTGCAACGCCAGATTGAACTGATCAAACCGCGGCTGATCGTTGCGCTGGGGAAGGTCGCAGCCGTCAACCTGCTGGGCCGTGATGCGAGTATCGCTAGCCTGCGCGGTGCTGTACACGATTATCGGGGGATTCCGCTGATCGTTACTTATCACCCGGCGTATCTGCTGCGCACACTCGGTGACAAGGCCAAGGCCTGGGAAGATCTCTGTTTTGCGGTGGAAACCATGCGCCGCCTGCAGGCTGTACCTGCAGAAACGGCGCAGTCCCTGCGCGGCGAATGAAACGGATCTTGCTGTCCGTTTGACCACGCAGGGTGACCTGAATCAGCTGCCGATGTGCAGCTGATAGCTGGCGCCGTTGGAGAAGGTGCAGGTGCCGGCCCCCTTGTATGGCGTGCTCATCTGGTAATCGCAGCGGGCGAAGGTGCCGCGTGCACCGTAGGCGCTGGCGATGCCGCGACGTTCATCGTTCGACACGCGGGTGGCTTCGCCCACCAGGGATTCGCCCTGGTAGCTGAACTGGAACTGCCCCTTGCCACTCATCATGTTGGTGACCTGGCCGGTCAATACGCCGGTCTGGTTGGCCAGATCGTTGGCGGGGTAGAGCCTGACATTGAGCGTTGCCGGCGCTGGTCCGGTCGGCGATACCACGGTCACGCCCGGTCCGCTCTTTGCACTGACGATCGGTGCGGTCGAGTAGACATAGTGCGGATTGCCGTTGGCGTCGGTGCCGGTCTGCATGACATAACAACCTGAAAGCAGCAACGCCGACCCGGCCAGCAATCCGGCCAGGCACAGCCGCTTCCCGTTCATGCCCTGTTGTTCTGCTGCTGTAAACGAGGTTTTGTTGCCAGTAACCATGTTGCCCTCCGTATGTGTTGTGGTGCCACGCGGCGGGCGGATGAAATGCGTGTTCGGGTGTGGGATCACCCGCTGCCGTCGCGTGACGGCATGCATCATCGGGGGAGCAGGGTTGCGGATCGGTTACAGGTCGCTTACCGATGGATTACATTTTAAAAATCATTAAAAATCATGAGGTTGCAATAATTAATGTTCACCCACGTTGCGTAAGTTCGGCGAATTGTTCGCGCGTTTCCGCAGTCGGGCCGGCCTGTGTCAGCGCGGATATGACCTTGCAGCAACGCTCAAATGTGGCGACCACGTCTTCGCGTCTCCCGAGCTGGGCATGGCACCACATCAGTTGTCGATACAGTGCCTCGGTCGCGGCATCGGCTTCGATGGCGCGCTCAAGCCAGTTTATGCATTGATCCAGCAAGCCGGCACGCTGGGCGTGACGGCTGGCCTGCTGCAAGGCGCGGATCAGGCGGTGGCGCAGGCGTTCCCTGGCAGTGAACATCCACGGTTCGTCGGG
>JAYQOT010000059.1:0-2122 GCA_038144955.1 Burkholderiales bacterium
GTACTACACCTTCTACACCATTCACCTGGTCAACCACGGCTATACCAAGGCGCTGGCCGGCTGGCTGTGGGCACTCGGCGTGATCTGCGAAATCGGCATTTTCATCTGGATGTCGCATTTGTATCGCGCGTTTTCGCTGCGGGCGATCCTGATCGCCAGTGCGCTGCTGGCGGCGCTGCGCTTCCTGATGATCGGTTGGGGTGCGGACAGTGTCGTACTGCTGCTGGTGGCACAGACCCTGCATGCGGCAAGTTTCGGCTCCTTCCATGCCGCTGCGATCGGCGTGGTGCACAAGCTGTTCCGCGGCCGCCACCAGGCGCGGGGCCAGGCCATCTACGGCAGCCTCGCCTACGGTTTCGGCGGGGCGATCGGCGGTCTGGCGAGCGGTTACGCCTGGAGCGGGCTGGGTGCGACGTGGACTTTTACCCTCGGTGCCGCCTGTGCACTGCTGTCGGCGGCCGCACTGTGGAAAGGACTCCGCGATCTGTGAGCTTTGCCATGGAGCAGGGCGTTGTTGCTGTGCGATAATCGTAACTCTTTCCGCTTGATAAATCAGGGCATAAGGCATGGCCGGCAAGACGCTTTACGACAAACTCTGGGACAGCCATCTGGTTCGCACGGAACCTGACGGCACCGCTTTGATCTACATCGATCGCCACCTGGTGCATGAAGTCACCAGCCCGCAGGCCTATGAAGGGCTGAAACTCGCCGGGCGCAAGGTATGGCGCGGGGATTCCGTGGTGGCTACGGCTGACCACAACACGCCGACGCGCAACTGGGAACGCGGCATGGACGGCATTACCGATCCGGTGTCGCGGCTGCAGGTCGAAACCCTGGACAAGAACATCAAGGAATTTCCGGTCAAGGTCTATTTCCCGTTCCTCGACAAGCGCCAGGGCATCGTGCACGTGATCGGGCCGGAGAACGGTGCGACGCTGCCGGGCATGACGGTGGTCTGCGGCGACTCGCATACCAGCACGCATGGCGCGTTCGGTGCGCTGGCCTTCGGCATCGGCACCAGCGAAGTCGAGCATGTGCTCGCGACGCAGTGCATGGTGATGAAGAAGTACAAGAACATGAAGATCGTGGTCGAGGGCAAGACGGGTCCTGGGGTTACCGGCAAGGACATCGCGCTGGCCATCATCGGCAGGATCGGTACCGCCGGCGGTACCGGGCATGCCATCGAATTCTGCGGCAGCGCTATCCGTGACCTCACCATGGAAGGCCGCATGACGCTGTGCAACCTGGCGATCGAAGCCGGTGCGCGCACCGGCATGGTCGCGGTGGACGACAAGACCATTGAATACTGCAAGGGCCGCATGTTTTCGCCGACCGGCGCGCTGTGGGACAAGGCGGCGGCGTACTGGCGCACGCTGGTCAGTGATGCGGATGCCAAATTCGACACCGTGGTGACGATTAAGGCCGAAGACATCGTGCCGCAGGTGACCTGGGGCACGTCCCCGGAAATGGTGACCACGGTCGACGGCAAAGTGCCGGATCCGGAGAAGGAAACCAATCCGGTCAAGCGCGAAGGTTATGCGCGCGCGCTGAAGTACATGGACCTGAAACCGAACATGCCGATCACTGATATCCACATCGACAAGGTGTTCATCGGCGCCTGCACCAATTCGCGCATCGAGGACATCCGTGCCGCGGCGGCGGTGGTCAAAGGACGCAAGGTGGCTGCCAACGTCAAGCTGGCGATGGTGGTGCCGGGCTCGGGACAGGTGAAGGCACAGGCTGAACAGGAAGGCCTGGACAAGGTGCTGACCGCTGCCGGTTTCGAGTGGCGCGAACCGGGTTGTTCGATGTGCCTGGGCATGAACGAGGATATTTTGAATCCGGGAGAGCGCTGCGCCTCGACCTCGAACCGCAATTTCGAAGGCCGTCAGGGTCCCGGCGGTCGTACGCATCTGGTCAGTCCTGCGATGGCCGCTGCTGCGGCGGTTACCGGACATTTTGTCGACGTACGGACATTGAAATAACCCAAGGAGATGATCATGAAACGCGTTTTCTTTCTGCTGGTTGCGCTGATGGTTCTTGCGGGTTGTAACACCGTGAGCTCTGTCTGCCAGGACGAGGAAAAAGCCCGCGAGGCGATCAACAAATCCACGTATAGATT
>JAYQOT010000059.1:2132-13488 GCA_038144955.1 Burkholderiales bacterium
ACTCGGTGCGCGGTGTGGGCCAGGTCGTGTAAATATGCTGCGTGTCGATCAATAATTCGACGTATTGATGACGGAGCATTGATGGAAAAGTTTGTCCGCAAGGAGGGGTTGGTCGCGCCGCTGGATCGCGCGAATGTCGATACCGATGCGATCATTCCCAAGCAGTTCCTGAAATCGATCAAGCGCACCGGCTTCGGCCAGAACCTGTTCGACGAATGGCGTTACCTTGACCGTGGCGAGCCCGACTCCGACAGCACCGGGCGTCCGCTGAACAAGGATTTCGTGCTGAACCGGAGCCGCTTCATCGGTGCGACGGTGCTGCTTGCCCGTGAAAACTTCGGCTGCGGTTCGTCACGCGAGCACGCGCCGTGGGCGCTGCTGCAGTTCGGCATCCAGACCATCATTGCGCCGAGCTTCGCCGACATCTTCTACAACAACAGCCTGAAAAACGGCCTGTTGCTGATCAAGCTCGACGCCAAGATTGTCGACAAGCTGTTCCGCGAAACCGAGGCCAACGAGGGCTACCGCATCGCGGTTGACCTCGAGCAGCAGACGGTGACCACCCCCTCGGGCGAGAGCTTCAGCTTCGATATCGATCCGCACCGCAAGCACTGCATGTTGAACGGTCTCGACGATATCGGCCTGACGCTGGCACACGCCGACGAGATCCGGGCGTTCGAAGCCAAACACAAGACCGCGCAGCCCTGGCTGTTCGCGTGACGGTGCGGCGTCGCGCCGCGTCTCCAAATACATATTTCACGGAATCCGCATGAAAATCGCAGTTCTCGCCGGTGACGGCATCGGTCCCGAAATCGTCGGCCAGGCGCTGAAGGTATTGCGCCGGCTGACGGCGGACGGCCTCAAGCTCGAATTTGAAGAGGCGCCGTTCGGTGGAGCCGGATTTGACGCGCACGGCGATCCGCTGCCGCCGTCGACACTGAAGCTGGCGAAAGACGCTGATGCCGTGTTGTGCGGCGCAGTCGGCGGGCCCAAGTACGACGCGCTGCCGCGGCCGCAGCGGCCGGAGCAGGGCATCCTGCGCATCCGCAAGGAACTGGGGCTGTTTGCCAACCTGCGTCCGGCAGTGCTCTATCCGGAACTGGTCAGTGCCTCGACGCTGAAGCCGGAGGTGGTATCAGGCCTCGACCTGATGATCATTCGTGAACTCACCGGCGACATTTATTTCGGCGAGCCGCGCGGCCGCCGCGACAATGCGCGCGGCGAGCGCGAAGGCTACGACACGATGCTTTATTCCGAGCCCGAGATTCGCCGCATCGCCGAGGTCGGCTTTCAAACTGCGCTGAAACGCGGCAAGAAGCTGTGCTCGGTGGACAAGGAGAACGTGCTCGAGACCAGCCGCTTCTGGCGCGAGACCGTCAACGACGTGGCGAAAAAATATCCGCAGGTTGCGCTGTCGCACATGTACGTGGACAACGCGGCGATGCAGTTGGTGAGGAATCCCAAGCAATTCGATGTCATCGTCACCGGGAACATCTTCGGCGACATTCTGTCCGACGAGGCGTCAATGCTGACCGGCTCGATCGGCATGCTGCCTTCGGCGTCGTTGAACGAGGGCGGTGCGGGTCTCTATGAGCCGATCCACGGTTCGGCCCCGGACATTGCCGGCAAAAACATCGCCAATCCGCTGGCGACGATATTGTCGACGGCGATGATGCTGCGATATACCTTCAACAAGGACGAGTGGGCCTATCGCATTGAGGCGGCAGTGAAAAACGTGCTGGCGGCAGGTTACCGGACGCCCGATATCGTCGAGCCGGGTTCGAAAAAGGTCGGCACTGTCGAGATGGGCGATGCCGTGGTGGCGGCACTGTAATCCCCGGGGAAATTAGTGTAATCTGTTGTTTTAGAAGGTGTTTTCATGACAAAAACTGGCATCATCGGTTGGCGCGGCATGGTCGGCTCGGTTCTCGTGCAGCGCATGCTGGCCGAGCGTGATTTTGACCTGATCGAACCGGTGTTTTTCTCGACCTCGCAGGCCGGCGGAAAGGGGCCGGACATCGGCCGCGCCACGGGTCCGGTCGCGGATGCCAACAGCATTGATGCCCTAGCGAAGATGGATGTGCTGATTTCCTGCCAGGGTGGCGATTACACCAACGCGATCTTCCCCAAGCTGCGCGCAGCCGGCTGGAACGGTTACTGGATCGATGCGGCTTCGGCACTGCGCATGCAGCCCGATGCAGTGATCATTCTCGACCCGGTGAATGGTGACGTCATCAATGACGCACTGGCGATAGGCATCAGGAACTATATCGGCGGCAACTGCACTGTCAGTCTCATGCTGATGGCGATGGGCGGTCTGTTCAAGGCCGGCCTGGTCGAATGGATTACCGCGATGACCTACCAGGCCGCTTCCGGCGCCGGAGCCGCCAACATGCGTGAACTGGTAGCACAGATGGGTGCGGTGCACTCGGTGGCGAAACCGCTGCTCGACAAGCCGTCTTCGGCGATCCTTGAAATCGATCGTATCGTCGCCGATACCCTGCGTCAGGGAGCGGTGCCGACCGAAAACTTCGGCCACCCGCTGGCTGGCAGCCTGCTGCCATGGATTGACAAGGATCTCGGCAATGGACAGAGCAAGGAAGAATGGAAGGGCATGGCCGAAACCAACAAGATACTCGGTCGCGAAGCAAGCCCGATTCCGGTTGACGGCGTCTGCGTGCGCATCGGCGCGATGCGTTGCCACAGTCAGGCACTGACCGTGAAACTCAAGCGCGACGTGCCGCTGGCGGAAATCGAACAACTGCTGGCCAAGGCCAATGACTGGGTCAAGGTCATACCCAACCAGCGCGAAGCCACCTTGAGGGAACTGACGCCTACGGCAGTCACTGGCACGCTGACCGTGCCGGTGGGGCGCTTGCGCAAGCTGCCGATGGGGGGCGATTACCTGGCCGCATTTACGGTTGGCGACCAGTTGCTCTGGGGTGCTGCCGAGCCGTTGCGCCGCATGTTGCGCATCCTGCTCAAGGCGGGTGCTGTCGGGGACTCCCCGGTGACCGCCAAAGCCGCCGTAAATGCCTGATCCGGAAGGAAGTGCCGGGCACTGAAACGGGTCAGGAACGGCTGGCTATAAATGCCGAAAATCCCTTTATAATTATGTGGTTGGAAGGCAACATTAGAGGTTTTATTAGCTTGCATGGCTAACTGTTTGATGCTAACTTTCTTGTCCCGCAAAAAAAATGAAATGGAAGCCCTGGTGCGCACATTCACTTTAGGCAAAGCCCTGGCAGTGGCGTTACTGCTTGCGCCTATGCTGGTGCATGCGGCCGGTTTGGGCAGGCTTGCCGTCCAATCGAGCCTGGGGCAGCCGCTGAGCGCGGAGATTGATCTGGTTTCGGTCAGGGGCGAAGAAGCGGCGACCCTGGAGGCGCGACTGGCTTCTCCCGATGCCTATCAGCAGGCCAACCTGCAGTACAACACTGCCCTCTCCGGTATCAAGCTGAGCATTGAAAAACGCGCGAACGGACAATCCTATCTCAAGCTGACCGGCAGCCGCCCGGTCAACGAGCCTTTTGTCGATCTGCTGATCGAACTGTCCTGGTCCGGTGGCCGGCTGCTGCGTGAATACACCGCATTGCTGGATCCCCCCGGTTATGGTCAACAGGCGGCCGCGGTGAGCGCGCCGGCTGTACCGCCTGCTGCGCCGGTCGCGCAGCCGATAGTCACGCCGACCGCACCCGCTGTGGCTGCTGCTCCTGCGCCGGCTGCTGCTGCTGCCGCCGGCGCCGCGCAGGAGTACGGCCCTATCGCGAAGGGTGAAACGCTGGGCAAGATTGCCGCCGGCCTGAAGCCCGAAGGGGTGAGTCTGGAACAGATGATGATCGGTCTGCTCCGCAGCAATCCGGATGCCTTCATCCGCAATAACGTCAATCTGGTCAAGGCCGGCAAGATTCTGCGGGTTCCCGATGCAAAGGAACTCTCCACCATTACCCAGGACCAGGCTGCAAAGGAATACCGCACCCAGGTTGCAGACTGGCGCGCCTATGTCGGCCGGGTTGCTGATGCCGCTGGCAAGGCTCCTGAAACCGGCAGCACGGTGCGCGGACGCATTTCCACCAAGGTTGAAGATGCTGGCGGTGCAGCAGGTGACAAGGACGTCGTCAAACTTTCCAAGGGTGAACCTGGTGCCGGCGGAAAGCCGCTGACCGGTGCTGCGCGTACCCAGGCTTTGCAGGAAGAACTGGTGGCTCGTACCAAGGAACTGGCCGAAGCCAACGAGCGCATCGCGCAACTGGAAAAAACCATCAAGGACACCCAGAAGCTTGCTGAGCTGAAGAGCCCGGGCATGGCTGCGGCCCAGCAGAAGGCCGAAGCAGCCAAGGGCGCTGCCAAGCCTGCTGACAAACCTGTTGCCAAACCGGAAGCCAAAGCGGACGCTGCCAAAGCCGCTGCAGCGCCGGATGGCAAGACAGACGCTCCCGCTCCGGTCGCCGACAAACCTGCTGCCGAGGTCAAACCTGCACCGAAGCCGGCGCCGAAACCGAAACCCGCACCTCCGCCCCCGCCACCGGAACCTTCCATCATGGACATGGTAATGGACAATCTGCCGATCATCGGTGGTGGTGCGCTGGCTCTCGTCTTGGGCGGCGCCGGATTTGCCGCACTGCGCCGGCGTCGTGCCCGTGCCCAGGAAGCGGATGACATCGAGCCGGTAGCGCCGACCCTGTCGGATAGCGGCGGAGAGCCTGCCGCCGATGAGGCTGCCCCCGTGCAGGCTGCGTCGGCAAGCGAAGATGTCGATCCCGTGGCGGAAGCCGAGGTCTATATTGCCTATGGCCGCGACGGTCAGGCCGAAGAGATATTGAAGGATGCGATGAGCAGGGATCCTGTGCGTGAAGACGTGCAGGTCAAGCTGGCTGAAATCTATTCGAATCGCAAGGATGCAAAAGCGTTCGGCACCGTTGCGGAATCGCTGAATGGGCTCACCGGTGGCGCTGGAGACAGCTGGATCAAGGTGGCGGCACTGGGTTATGCGCTGGATCCGCAGAATCCTCTCTATGAAGCCGGCAAGGATGTTGCTCCTGCCGATACCGGCGCCGGCGATGCTGCTGTAGGTACCGACCTTGATTTCGATCTCGGCGGCGACAGCGCGGGTACACCCGATATAGCACTCGATGCCGATCCTGTCGCAGGACAGGCCACCGAGATCGGTGGTATGGAGGACATGGCCGCTGCCGCAGATGCGGGCGTGGCACCGGGCGCTGTTCCCGATTTCAATCTGGACACACCGGCCGCAGCCAGTGAAACGGACATCGCGCTCGATGCGCCCGCGTCCCCGGCTGAAGAGCCGGCGCTGGATTTCAATATCGAATTGCCCGCGGCGGATGCGCCTGCCGAGGCTGCGCCGACTGTTGCTGAACCGGCCGCTCCCGCGGCGGATGCCGGCCTTGATTTCAAGATTGATGTCGGCGACCTGAATATCAATCTCGACGACACTTCGACGACTGCAGCTCCGGCAGAGGGCAAGGACAGCCATTGGTATGACGTGCAGCAGAAATTCGATCTGGCCAAGGCTTACCAGGAAATGGGCGACAACGACGGCGCCAAGGAAATTCTCCAGGAAGTCATCAAGGAGGGCGATTCGGAGCAGAAAGAACAGGCTCAGAAACTCCTTGGTTCGCTGGGCTGATCGCGCCGCCGGAGCGCTGTATCATGAACCGCGGCATCCCTGCCGCGGTTTCTTTTTTGGTGGTGCATTTGCAAACAGGTATACGGGAAATCATTCGTGAGGCTGGCACTCGGCATTGAATATGACGGCAGGGGATTCTGCGGCTGGCAGACTCAGGCAGCGGGCTGTGCCGTCCAGGACCGGCTCGAGGCCGCCTGCAGCGCCATTGCAGGCGTGCCGGTCAGCACGATCTGCGCCGGACGCACTGACGCCGGCGTGCATGCACTCGGGCAGGTGGTGCATTTTGATTGTGCGGTCGAGCGTCCGTTAAGTGCCTGGGTGCGTGGCGTGAATGCCCTGCTGCCGCCGGAGATGGCGGTCACCTGGGCGTGCCCCGTCGATGACGAATTTCATGCCCGGTTTGCAGCGACCGCCCGCGTCTACCGTTATGTGCTGCTCAACGATGTAGTGCGGCCGGCGGCGGATCACGGCCGGGTCGGCTGGCATCATGCGCCCCTGGACCTGGAGCAGATGAAGATTGCGGCATGTCACCTGCTGGGGGAACATGATTTCAGCGCTTTTCGCGCTGCAGAGTGCCAGGCGCGGTCACCGGTGCGGACTTTGCATGCGGTGGCGATTGCCAGACGCGGTCCCTATTTCGAATTCGAATTCCGCGCCAATGCGTTCCTGCACCACATGGTGCGCAACATCGTCGGCAGCCTGGTCTACGTCGGTAACGGACGGCAGTCGCCGGAGTGGATGGCCGAGGTGTTGCGCAGCCGCGATCGTTCACGGGCGGCCCCGACATTCGATGCGTCGGGTCTGTATCTGATGCGCGTTGAATACTCATCACGCTGGAAGTTGCCGTTGCCGCGGCAGAATTTCCCGCAACTGGCCCACGTCGAGGCGTGAGATGAAGACACGAGTCAAAATCTGCGGAATTACCCGGACCGAAGATGGCGTTGCCGCTGCACGTCTGGGTGCACATGCCATCGGTCTGGTGTTCTATGCCGGCAGCCCGCGCGCCGTTACCGTGCAACGGGCGCGGGAGATCATTGCCGCATTGCCGCCATTCGTGACCCCGGTGGGCCTCTTCGTCAATGCCGATGCGCAAACGGTGCGCGAGACGTTGTCTGCAGTGCCGCTGGGGTTGTTGCAGTTTCACGGCGATGAAACGCCGCAGTTCTGTTCCGCTTTTGGGCTGCCGTACCTGCGTGCGGTCAGGGTAAGGCCGGGAACCGATTTGTTACAATATGTACGTGATTTTCGTGCCGCCAGCGCGCTGCTGCTCGATGCCTATGTCGATGGCGTGCGCGGAGGCAGCGGAACCGTCTTTGACTGGTCGCTGATTCCCGGCGACCTGCCACTACCCGTGGTTCTTTCGGGTGGACTGACCGCAGAAAATGTGACCGAGGCGGTGCAGCGTGTGCGACCGTGGGCAGTTGATGTTTCCAGCGGGGTTGAGTCCGCGAAAGGCATCAAGGATGCCCGCAAGATCGAAGCTTTCATGACCGGAGTATGCAATGCGAATTTATGATTTGCCGGACGAGAAGGGGCATTTCGGCCCTTACGGCGGTGTGTTCGTTTCGGAAACCCTGATTTCCGCGCTGGAAGACCTGAAGGCGGCGTATGCGCGTTTCAGGGAGGACCCTGCGTTCAAGGCGGAATTCGATTACGAGCTCAAGCATTATGTCGGACGGCCGAGCCCGGTGTATCACGCGCGGCGCTGGTCGGAGCATTTCGGCGGCGCCCAGGTGTATTTGAAACGCGAAGATCTCAACCATACCGGCGCACACAAGATCAACAATGTCATCGGCCAGGCGCTGCTGGCGCGCCATCTCCGCAAGCCGCGGGTGATCGCCGAGACCGGGGCCGGACAGCACGGCGTGGCCACTGCCACCATCGCTGCGCGCTACGGCATGGAATGCGTGGTCTACATGGGGTCAGAGGACGTCAAGCGCCAGGCGCAGAACGTCTATCGCATGAAACTGCTGGGAGCGAGCGTGGTGCCGGTCGAGTCCGGGTCGAAGACGCTGAAGGATGCGCTCAACGAAGCCATGCGCGACTGGGTGACCAACGTCGAGAACACGTTCTACATCATCGGTACTGTCGCCGGGCCGCATCCCTATCCGATGATGGTGCGCGACTTCCAGTCGGTGATCGGCCGCGAAGCACGCGAGCAGATGCCGGAACTGGCCGGGCGCCAGCCTGATGCCGTACTGGCCTGCGTCGGCGGCGGCTCCAACGCGATCGGCATTTTCCACGCCTACATTCCGGACGAATCGGTGCGCCTGATCGGCGTTGAGGCTGCGGGTCACGGCCTGGAGACCGGCAAACACGCGGCAACCCTGTGTGCCGGCCGTTCCGGCGTGCTCCACGGCAACCGCACCTACCTGTTGCAGGATGACAATGGCCAGATCATCGAAACCCATTCGATTTCCGCCGGCCTGGATTATCCCGGCGTGGGGCCGGAGCATGCGTGGCTGAAGGACAGCGGTCGCGCCGAATACGTGGCAGTTACCGACGAAGAGGCGCTGGAAGCCTTCCACAAGCTGTGCCGGCTGGAAGGCATCATTCCCGCGCTGGAATCGAGCCATGCGCTGGCCTATGCCGCCAAGATCGCACCGCGCATGCGCAAGGACCAGATCCTGCTGGTCAATCTTTCCGGTCGCGGTGACAAGGACATGCACACGGTGGCGGAGAAATCCGGCATCAAATTCTGAGACTGACCTACGAGATGTCGCGCATAGCCACCACGTTCAAGCGCCTGCAGCAGCAGGGACGCAAGGCGCTGATCCCGTTTTTTACTGCGGGTGATCCCGAGCCGGCTGCTTGCGTGCCGCTGATGCACGCGCTGGTGGCCGGCGGCGCGGACATCCTCGAGGTCGGCGTGCCGTTTTCCGACCCGATGGCCGACGGTCCGGTGATCCAGCGCTCGAGCGAACGTGCCCTGGCGCATGGTGTCACGCTGCGCGATGCCATCGGCTGGGTCGCGGAGTTTCGCAAGACCAATGCCGAGACGCCGGTGGTGCTGTTCGGCTATGCCAATCCGGTTGAATCGATGGGCGTGGAAGCGTTCGCCAGCGCGGCGCGTGCTGCGGGTGCCGATGGCGTGCTGGTGGTGGACTATCCCCCCGAAGAAGCCGAGCGCCTGGTTTCGGTCCTGGATGCGGCGCAGCTGGACACCGTGTTCCTGTTGTCGCCGACCACCTCCGATGCGCGGCTTAAGCAGGTTGCATCCCTCGGCCGCGGTTATCTCTACTACGTGTCACTGAAAGGCGTTACCGGTGCCGCGAACATCGACGTTAAGGACGTCGCGCAACGGCTGTCACATATCCGCAGTTTCACCCAGTTGCCGGTCGGTGTCGGTTTCGGCATCCGTGATGGCGAAACCGCACGCGCCATCGCCGGCGTTGCCGACGCAGTAGTGATCGGCAGCCGGCTGGTACAGGAAATCGAGAGTGCGCCTACGCAGGCGGTGGAGCGGGCCCGCGCCTTCATGGCCGGCATCCGCAGTGCGATGGATCGTGATGTAAAGAAAGGTCGAGCGGCATGAGCTGGCTGCAGAAACTGCTGCCGCCGCGGATCAAGCGCGAAGCCGGCAGTACCAAGAAAGCAGTGCCCGAAGGACTGTGGAGCAAGTGTGATTCATGCGAGGCGGTGCTCTACCGCACCGATCTCGAGAAGAATCTCTTCGTCTGTCCGAAATGCAATCATCACAACCGGGTTTCCGCACGCGAGCGCATCGACTGGCTGCTCGACATGGAAGGGCGCTACGAGATCGGCGCTGAGGTGACGCCGGTCGACAGCCTCAAGTTCCGTGACAGCAAGCGCTACCCCGACCGGCTTGCGGAGGCGCGTGATGAAACCGGTGAGGAAGACGCGCTGGTGGTGATGCAGGGCTCGATCAAGGAAATACCCGTGGTTGCCGCCGCCTTCGAATTCGGTTTTCTCGGTGGGTCGATGGGTTCCGTCGTTGGCGAACGCTTTGTCCGTGGCGTTCAGGTCTGTGTCGAGCAGCGCCTGCCGTTCATCTGTTTTACTGCGACGGGTGGGGCGCGCATGCAGGAAGGCCTGCTTTCGCTGATGCAGATGGCCAAGACCTGCGCCGCGCTGACCAGGCTGGGCGAAGATCGCCTGCCGTTCATTTCCGTGCTCACGGATCCGACCATGGGCGGCGTGTCCGCCAGCTTCGCGATGATTGGTGACGTGGTGATTGCCGAACCCAATGCCCTGATCGGTTTTGCCGGACCGCGGGTAATCGAACAGACCGTGCGCGAAACCCTCCCTGAGGGATTCCAGCGGGCCGAATTCCTGCTGCAGAAAGGCGCACTCGACATGATCGTCGACCGGCGTCAGATGCGCGATACCCTGGCACGGCTGCTGGCACTGCTGCTGAAGCAGGGGGCGCCAGCCTGAAAGCCTGCGCAGCCCCGGCGGATTCCCGTCGCTTCGGCATGTGTTGATCACCATGAATCTCCCTGAAACGCTGGACGGCTGGCTCGATTACATCGAGCGCCAGCATCCGCAGTCGATAGCGATGGGGCTGGAGCGGGTGGCCGTGGTGCGCGATGCACTGGCGCTGCGGCCAAAATTTCCGCTGATCACCGTCGGCGGTACCAACGGCAAGGGCTCGGTGTGCATGATGCTCGATGCGGTCCTCAATCACGCCCGTTACCGTACCGGTACCTATACCTCACCCCATCTCCTGCGCTACAACGAACGGGTGCGCATCGCAGGCAGCGAGGCCGGGGACATTGATCTGGTGCGCGCGTTTGCCGCCGTCGAATCCGCGCGCGCCGCATGCGACGTGCCATTGACCTATTTCGAGTTCGGCACCCTGGCAGCACTGTGGCTGTTCCGCGAACAGCAAGTCGACGTTGCCATACTCGAGGTGGGCCTGGGCGGTCGTCTCGATGCGGTCAATGCCTTTGATGCCGACGTCGCGGTATTGACCGGCATCGGCATGGACCATACCGAATACCTTGGCGAGACCCGGGAAGCCATCGCCTTTGAAAAGGTGCAGATATTCCGCCGGGGCAGCCCGGGGATCTGTTCCGATGCGTCGCCGCCAGCGGTGGTGGCGGAAGAGGCCGCGCGCATCGGTGCGCAGCTGTTGCAGATCGGCCGTGATTTCGGTTACGACGCACAGGCCCAGCAATGGAGTTATCGTGGCCCGGGCGGCAATCGCCACGGCCTGCCGCTGCCGGCGCTGCGCGGGGAATTCCAGCTTGCCAACGCCAGCGCCTGCATTACGGCCCTCGACGCTCTCAGGGAACGCTTGCCGGTGACCGCAGCCGATATCCGCAGCGGACTGGTCAGTGTCGAGAACCCGGGGCGCTTCCAGGTGCTGCCGGGGCGACCAGCGGTGATACTCGATGTCGCGCACAATCCCCATGCCGCCGCCGCGCTGGCACTCAACCTGGTGCGCATGACCGGCTATCGGCGGACACTGGCGGTGTTTTCGATGCTCAGGGACAAGGATGTCGGTGGGGTGGTGCGGGAACTGCGCGGCCATGTCGATCTCTGGCTGGTGGCGCCGCTGGAAGGGCCGCGCGCAATGACGGCCGATGCCCTGGCGCGGCTGCTGCGTGATGCAGGAATTGCCGCCGATGCCATATCGGTCCAGGAAAATATGACCGCCGCACTCACCGAAGCGTATCGGCAGGCGGGCGATGGTGATAGAATTTTGGCCTTCGGATCGTTTCTTACCGTGACCGCTGTGATGCA
>JAYQOT010000060.1:0-13392 GCA_038144955.1 Burkholderiales bacterium
TGGTTTTCGCCGGCACCCAGGGTGTACTTGAAGGCAATGCAGACCTGGAATTCATTCATACCATTGCTGAACGCCCCCCGTTCGGCGAACATGCTGCCCTGCTCGTTCGGCTGTTCAGACGATACGATCTGGCTTTGTCACTGGTGCCTGGCGACCGGCCGACGTTGTATGCCTGGTTTGCCGGGCGGCACCGCATGGGCCTGCTGATCGACCGGCCGGGACAACGCTGGAAGCAGCATCTGCTCGATCGCTGGGTTGCATTTGATCCGCACAACACGCATACCGTGCGCAACCATCTGGCACTGGCCGACGCGTTGGGTATACCGCAAATATCGACTGTGGTTGCTGCGTGGCGTGACGACGATGCAGTCGCTGTCGATGCCGTGCTCGGCAACTCCTGCGCACCACTCGTCGTCATCCACCCGCATCCCAAATTCCGCTACAAGATGTGGCATCACTCCGGCTGGATCGAGGTTGCGCGCTGGCTGATCGCCAACGGTTTTCGCGTGGTGTTGACCGGTGGACCCGATACAAACGAACGGACCTATGTAAACTCCATCGCGGTCGAATTACCTGCGGTCATGAACCTGGCGGGTCAGCTGTCGCTGGGCAGCATCGCCGCGTTACTGGCACGCGCCAAATTTTATGTCGGTCCGGACACCGCTATCACTCACATGGCAGCTGCTTCGGGCGTGCCGACGATTGCCTTGTTCGGACCGTCGGATCCCGTCAAATGGGGGCCCTGGCCGCATGGCCACACGCCGGCCGTAAATCCATGGCGACGGCTCGGCAGCCAGCGCAACGGTAACGTACATCTCATTCAGGGTAGTGCGGCATGCGTGCCCTGCGGCCTCGAAGGCTGTGAGCGGCGCCTCGACAGTGAAAGCGATTGCTTGCTGTCCATTCCTGCAAAAACAATAATTAATTGTTTAAAATCATATAGTTATAATAAATCTGGCTGACCCGGTTTTCACCCGCTGAGTTCTGGGAGCCAGACCCATGCCCCTCGGTGCGGTTATTTGCCAGAACCCTCGCCGGGCTGATCGCCGCACGCCGCACCACGGCACAACAGATAGAGTTCGTTGCCGCCCAAACGGTACTGCGCAGCCACCGCGCCCAGTTTGGGATCCGGTGTGTACGCCAGCACGAACCCGTCCTTCCATTCCGCGGGTGGAAATGTCAGCGCCTGCCGGGGGAGCCGGGCGATATCGATTTCCGCGACCACCGACAGGCCGCTGGCGCTGACATCCGTCGTATACAGCGCATGGCCTTCCGTCTTTTGGATGATCGCCCGGGCTGCTTCTGCATAATTGGCGCCGCGGTACTGCGCCTGATACAGCGGAAACGCAATCACGAACATCAGCTTCACCGCAACCGTCGCCCACATCAGCCGGTACGCGATCCGGTACAGCCCCTCGCCGCCTTGCACGATCAGTTCGGCAAAAACGATCGCCGCCAGCGGCGCCAGCGGCAACAGGTAGCGGAAATGACTGTGCGGCGCCAGCCAGTACGGCAGGAATCCGAGCAGCGCGATCAAAGCCGCGGTCCATGCGATTGAGCCCCGTGCAAAAACCGACCTCGACTGCTTCACTTTCAGCCAGACATAGAGTGCAACGCCGCTCGCCGGCAGCAGCCGCAACAGCGTTTCCAGCGGATACGAGACCAGTTTCAGCAACCAGGCGCCCATGTCGTGAGAGACCAGCTTGGCGCCGATTTCGCCGGTATACCGCGCCGCCTGCGCACCCCCCGCCTGTACGCCGTACAGCCACAGCAGCGGCAGCGCCAGGGCTGCAACCCCGGCGAACAATGCCGACGGCCGCAGCAGCGCACGGCGCGTATCGGTCTGCGCCAGCAGCACCAGCGCCGCGCTGCCGACGAAGACATACGCAGTCAGACCTTTGGTGAGGAAAGCGGCAAAGGCGGCAAACGCTGATACGAAGCACCAGACAATGCGCGACTCGCGGGCGCCGATCCACAGCGCGGCGATCGCTGCAAATACCAGCATTCCGAACAGCGGATCGCGATAGGCCAGCCAGCCGCGGTAAATCAGGATATCGGCAAAGGTGATGTAGACCGTCGCGGCGAACATCGCGGATGCCGCATCGCGACCGAGCCGGCGCAGCAGGCCGAACACGATCAGCCCCGACGCGATGGTGGACAGCACCATGACAGCGCGCGCTGCCGGCAAAACGTATTCCCAGCCGATGACTGCAGCAATCGGAATGATCAGCCAGTTGGCGAATACGCCATGCATGGCGTCGCCGCCATACATCCACAGCCGCAGCCAGTCGCCGCGCTGCCACATCTCCAGCGAGGAAATGGTCAGGATCGCCTCCTCACCGACGTAATAGAACGCCAGAGGCGCGAACGCGGTCAGCGCCGCCACCAGGAACAGCAGGCTTTGGCGACGCGACAATGCGCTCATGGCTGGAACAGGCCGGGTTTCACGAGGCCTTCCTGAAGTGATTGAAAAAATCGATCTAGAATACGGCGATAGCATTCGGGGTAAGCATGGTGTTCGTCGATGAACTCCGACGGTGCACAGCCATAATGTTCGGAGCGGCCCGCATCGATTACCACAACCTGTGTGAGCACCGCCCATTGCTGGAGGGCCGCCTTGGTGCGTACAAGGCATTCGCGTCCCGGCGCATCCCGCGTCATGGCCACCTCGAACCCTGGAACCAGGGGCGGCATTATGAACAGCGCCTGTCCTTTCTCACCAGCGAGCTGACGGGAAATTGCGGCCAAGGCCTGCAGGTATTCGGGATTGGGCTCACCCTCGGTCGAGCACAGGCTGCGCGAAAACTTTGAACTGGGCGCTGCAGCCGCACGGGCCAACACCGCAGCCTGTTCCGGTGACAGGCGCTTCTCCCCGCCGAAGGACCAACTACCGTCATAACGAAATCCGACGCATTTGCCCTGATTCACGACATCGAAATCGCGGGCCAGCGCGCCATCGGTACATTGATATTCAGGGCCAGCAGGTGCAAGAAAAATGCTGACGGCAACGCCGGGATTGGCTGATCTCGCTATCGACCTTATCGTGCGGAACAGGTTAACAACTTTGGGATACGCCAACGCATCGTTGATCTTGCGCCACAAAGTAATCGATTCAATATTTCCGGTGGTAGCCAGCGCCGCTTGCGGTGATAAATCTGCAGTGCTTGCGGAAACGGTATCGAACAACGAGCCAATGGCCCACTCGAGTGGAATCACCATCAAGCGGAAATGCCCCGGATGGCGTTCGAGAAGATATTGTGCCTCGCCGATGATGCTGGCCAGCGGATTGCCGGTCGTTGCAAAGTTGTACATCCGATAGCCGGACGGGATTGCCTCAGAGGCAATACCCCACGCAGTGGAGGATCCAAAAACCAGCGTGTCGATTTCAGGTAGGCGGTCTGCCAGCCGAAGCGCCTTGAATCGTCGCGAAGCTGTGATCGGCGGCGCGTAAGTCACTCCCTGGCGCTGCTGCTGCCACTCGCTTGCCTGCCGCGTCGACTCCGGACCTCCGAGCGCGCGCTCGCCGAGCAGCAGGTTCAGCGCCAGTATCGATCCGATCAGCACGCCTGAAGTGGCGAGGAATACCCAAAAATAGCGTGCAGCGGACGTCATCTCAGAACTGGAAATAGAGAAACTCGGACTGTTTGTGCAGATTGACCACGCAAATCACGATCATCACCGCAGCCGACACTGCGAGCCAGGCTGACGGCCGCCACTGCAGCCAGCCGCTGTAGGGCGGCTCTCCGGGGATCGGCAGCGTCGGCCGGCTGCGCGCCATGATCTGCTGGCTGTTCGGCGCCAGCCAGACGATCGCGAGCAGGATGACGATCCAGTTGACCAGGCCCGTGCGCACCAGTCCGCGGCTGTCGTCGAACGTCATGCCGTGTCCGGCCAGCCACTGGCCCAGAGCACCCCACTTGGCCAGCCACACGTCGGGCAGCGTGAAGCCGTTGAACCCGGCCATGCCGGCCAGCATGTGCTGCGCCGCCGTCAGCGACTCGGCGCGGAACACCACCCAGCCGGCAACCACCGCGGCAAACGTGATCACGCGGCCCAGCCCGCGCCCCCACCAGGTCGACTTCTTGACGTTGTGGCCGAGGCCGCGCCGCAGCGCATGCCAGGCATGGTTGACCACCAGGTAGGCGCCGTGCAGCGCACCCCACAACACGAACGTCCACCCGGCGCCGTGCCACAACCCGCCGAGCAGCATGGTCACCATCAGGTTGGTGTAACGACGCAGCTTGCTTTTGCGATTGCCGCCCAGCGGAACATACAGATAATCACGCAGGAAACGGGACAGCGTCATGTGCCAGCGCCGCCAGAAATCGACGATGTTCACCGCCTTGTACGGCGAATGGAAATTTACCGGCAGCCGCACGCCGAACAGCAGCGACAGGCCCACCGCCATGTCCGAATAGCCCGAGAAATCGAAATACAGCTGAAACGTATAGGCCAGCGCGCCACACCAGGCCTCGAGAAAAGTGAGTGCCACCCCGGCCTGTGCTGCGTCAAAAAAGGGCGTGCCGTATGGACCGATTTCGTCCGCAATCATCACTTTCTTGAACAGGCCGATCACGAACATCGTCATGCCGGCCGCAAGATTGTCCCAGTCGACCCTGTAAATATTACTGCGCGCGAACTGCGGCATCATTTCGCCGTGGTGCAGGATCGGCCCGGCGATGAGGTGGGGGAAATAGGTGACGAACAGCCCGTAATGCACCAAGTTATATTCGCGCGCTTTGCCCTGGTATGCGTCGACCAGAAAGGCGATCTGGGTAAATGTGAAGAACGAAATGCCCAGCGGCAGGATGATATCGCCGAGGCTCAGGCCGCCGCCGGTCAGCGCATTGAAGTTGGACAGGAAGAAATTCGCATACTTGTAATAGGCGAGCAGCGCCAGATTGGCGATGACCGCCAGTGCCAGCAATCGTTTTCCGCGCCGCTTTTCGCCGGCCAGTACCGCGCGGACGATGGCCAGTCCGGCGGTGTAGTTGAACAGGATTGAGCCAGCGAGCAGCAGGATGTACTTCGGGTTCCACCAGCCGTAAAACGCGAACGACGCCAGCGCCAGCCAGCCAGCCGCAGCCAGGCGATTGAATCGCCCCAAAATGAAAAAACCCGCCGCCACGAGCGGCAGGAAAATGAAAATGAACGGCAGCGAGTTGAACAACATGCGCGTTCAGAACTTCCAGGCGTTGCAGGCCGCAATCACCCGGTCCGCATCGGACTCCGACAGCACCGGGCTGATCGGCAGGCTCAGCACCTCGGCGTGTATGCGTTCGGTCACCGGGTAGGAGCGGTCGTTCCACTCGGCATAGGCCTGCTGCCGGTGCGGCGGAAGCGGATAATGAATCAGCGTGCCGATGCCCTGCTGCTGCAGATGTTGCTGCAGGCCGGTCCGGTCCGGCGAACGAACCACGAACACGTGCCAGACCGCTTCGTTACCCGGCGCCACGACTGGCAAGGTGATCTCAGGATGGCGGATCCCGGCAAGGTAGCGCTGCGCCAGTTCCCGGCGTCGCGCATTGTCGTCATCGATGCGCTGCAATTTGACCCGCAGCAAAGCAGCCTGCATTTCGTCGAGCCGGCTGTTGACGCCTTTGTATTCGTTGACGTACTTCTCGCGCGAGCCGTAGTTGCGCAGCGCGCGGATGACTTCGACTAGCCGCTCATCGTCGGTCGTCACCGCACCGGCGTCGCCCAGTGCGCCGAAATTCTTGCTCGGGAAAAAACTGTGGCCTGATGCATCGCCCAGCGCACCGGCACGAACGCCTTCATGGCGCGCACCATGGGCCTGGGCACTGTCCTCGACGACGAGCAGTCCGTGTCGCCTGGCCACCGCGTTGATCGCCTTCATGTCGGCGGTCTGTCCGTACAGATGCACCGGCATGATCATTTTCGTCCGCGGGGACAGCGCGGCTTCGATGCGCCCTGGATCAAGGTTATAAGTCAGCAGATCCGGCTCCACCGGCAGCGGCACCAGCCCGTTCTGGGTGATCGAAAGTATCGTGGCGATGTAGGTATTGGCCGGTACGATTACCTCGTCGCCGGGCTCGACGCGCCCGAGTTCGATATACGCGCGCAGGATCAGCGTCAGCGCATCCAGTCCGTTGCCGACGCCGATGGCGTGTTGCGTGCCGCAATACCCGGCGTATTCCCGCTCGAAGGCCGCCACTTCTTCGCCGAGTATGTACCACCCGGAGTCGAGCACACGGGTAAACGCCTCGATCAACTCCCGGCGCTCGCGCGCATTGATCGCCTTCAGGTCGAGAAACGGGATCGCCACGGGATCAGGGCGCCTTGCCCGCCTCGCGTGCCGGATTGCCGCGCACCACCACTCCGGCAGGAACGTCGCGGGTCACCACGCTTCCGGCCCCGACGATGGCATCTTCACCGATGGTCACTCCGCCGAGGATGGTGGCATTGGCCCCGATCGAGGCCCCGCGCCTGATCACGATGCGCTGGAATTGTTCGGGCTTGCGGCGTGAACGCGGGAACTTGTCGTTGGTAAAAGTGGCGTTTGGACCGATGAACACGTCGTCCTCGACCGTGGTGCCGTCCCACAGGTACACGCCCGATTTCAGCGTCACACGATCGCCGATGACCACGTCGTTTTCCACCAGGCAGTGCGCGTTCAGGTTGCAGTCGCGACCGATGCGTGCGCCCGGCAGCACCACGACGTACTGCCAGATCTGCGTGCCTTCTCCGACCGCGGCGGTCTGCACGTCTGCGCTGGGATGGATGCGCTTCACCGGCACAGCGCCTTGAACGCCGCGTAATCGCGGATGTAATCGGACTCGTCGTACCAGCCGTCGGCCAGGACGATCAGCACGCAGCCCGGCGAAAAATCGTACATCTCGTGCCAGATCATCGGCTCGAGCAACAGTCCCTCGGTGTTGCCGGTGAGCCGGACCTCCTCGCGTGCATGGCCGTCATCGAGAAGGATGGTGCAGGCGCCGTTGAGGCAGACCGCGACCTGGCGCAGCTTGCGGTGGGCGTGCCTTCCGCGATGCACCCCGGGGCGGGTGCCGTAGATGTAATAGACGCGGCGCAGCGGGAACGGGATGTTGCGCTCCGCCTCGAGCGCGACCAGCCAGCCCTGGTCATCGCCGAGTTCCCTGAATTGGATTGTCTTTTTCAGCGCCATTGGAATCAGGTCCGCAGGCAGCGGCGCGAGCCGTAATAGTTGACAGGCAGCATCACGGCAATGGTTGCGAAAATCGCCAGCCGCTCGGCCACCCCCATCTGTTCGATCAGCACGGCATTGAGCACGGCACCGATCGCCAGGCTCGCACTGTAAAACAGCGCAAATGCGGCGAAGCGGGAAGCCGTCAGCGGTGCGTCGAACACCTGGCGCGAGTACAGCACGTAAGCAATCACGATGCCTGCCACATACGACAGCACGTAGGCCGGCACGTGGGGCATCACAAACAGCGCAAGCTGGTAGACCAGGACTGACAGGCCGGTGTTGACCGTGCCGGCCGCGACAAAGCGCAGCATGCGGCGGGATTCGCGCGACGGCGGCGCCGCCGCGCCGGATTCAGCGGCGGCCATCTGAAGTCTCCCTCCCGCCGAATTCGCGCTGCGCGCGGATGATGCCCAGCGGCCGCTGCTTGGTGTTTTCGTAGGTCCGCCAGACGTAATTGCCGACAATGCCCAGCCCGAACAGCATCAACGAAGCCGAAAACAGTATCGCCACCATGATTGCGGTATAGCCCTGCACCTCGATGACGCCGGCCATGCGCAGCACCAGCAGTACCGCACCCAGCACAAGAAAAACAAAAGTCCCTGCAAAGCCGATCAGGGTCAGCAGGGTGATCGGGATGTCGGTGAAGGAAAAGATGCTGTCGAACAGGTAGCGCAGCTTTTTGCGCAACGTCCAGCCGCTCTTGCCCTGCGACCGCGCGAGGCGGTCATAGGGCACCTCGGCGCGATTGAAACCGATCCACAGCAATTGCGCCACCAGCGAACTGTGGGACTCCTCCAGCTGCAGCAGCGCATCGCGGGCCTTGCGCGTGACCGCGAACATGTCGATACCGGCCGCCGGCATCTCGGGCTGCACCAGTGCACGGTAAAACCGCCAGAACATCCCGGATGCCATTTTGCCCGCCAGGGGATCCTCGCGGCTGGCACGCGTGCCCACAGCGACATCGTGCCGACCCTCGCCAAGTACCCGGAAAAATTCACTGACCAGCTCCGGCGGTTCCTGCAGATCGGCAGCCATCACTGCGATGTGTTCACCGCGGGCTTGTGCGAGTCCGACCCTGATCGCCGTGAACGAGCCGAAGTTGCGCGACAGCGCCACCAGTTGCGACGGAACGCTCCATCCTGACAGGTGCTGCAGCAGCCACTCCTCCGACCGGTCCGGACTGCCGTCGACGACGAATATCGCCTCCATGCAGCCGTCGAGCTGCGCTGAAATGCCTTCGATCGCGCGCAACAGGTCGGGCAGGAACGCCTCGTTGCGATAGACCGGAATCACCAGCGTGTGCGTAACCGCTGTCATGCCGCCTCCGCCCCGAACTGGTTGCGATACAGCAGCGCATACTTGCCGCCGCGTGCCAGCAGGTCGGCATGGGTACCGGTCTCCGCGATGCGCCCGCCGTCGAGCACGACGATGCGGTGGGCTTTCTCGATGGTCGACAGGCGGTGCGCGATGACGATGGTGGTACGGCCTCGCATCAGCACTTCCAGCGCCGCCTGCACATGGCGTTCCGATTCGGTGTCCAGGGCCGATGTGGCCTCGTCGAGGATCAGCACCGGCGCGTTCTTCAGCAGTGCGCGCGCAATCGCAAGCCGCTGGCGCTGCCCGCCCGAAAGCTTGACGCCATTCTCGCCTACCATGGTGTCCAGACCCTGCGGCATCTGGCGGATGAACTCCATCGCATGCGCCGCTTCCGCCGCCGATTCGATGTCTGCGCGCCCTGCCTGGTTCATCGCGCCGTAGGCGAGATTGGCGGCCACGGTGTCGTTGAACAGCACCACGTCCTGGCTGACCAGCGCGATGTTCCGGCGCAGCGCGGCGAGCTTCAGGTCAGCGATGTCATGCCCGTCCAGCAGGATGCGCCCCCCGGTAGGGCCGTAAAAGCGCGGCACCAAGTTGGCCAGCGTGGTCTTGCCGCTGCCAGAAGCACCGACAAGGGCAACCGTTTCACCAGGCGCTATCGTGAGATCAACGCCATCCAGCGCTTGGCGACCGTCAGTACCGTAGGCAAACTTCACCTGCTCGAAGCGAATTTCCCCGCGCGCACGCCCGGGGTCGACGCTGCCCGCGTCGGTTTCGCTGTCCTGGTCGACCAGGGCGAACACGCTTTCGGCAGCTGCCAGACCGCGCTGCAGCGGCTCGTTGACGCTGGTGATGCGTTTCAGCGGTGCAGTCAGCATCAGCATCGCAGTGATGAATGAAACGAATCCGCCAACTGTGATCTGGTTGCTGCCGGATTGCTGGGTGGCAAGGTAAACAATGGTTGCCAGCGCCAGGGCGGCGACAAACTGCACGACGGGAACACTGGCAGCGGAAGCTGCCACCTGTTTCATCAGCTGCCGGCGCACGCTGTCGGCCTGGTTGTCGAATCGCCGTTGCTCATATTCCTGCCCGCCGAACAGCTTGACCACGCGGTGCCCCTCGATGGTCTCCTGAATCACCTGCGTCATGTCGCCCATCTGGTTCTGCACTTCGCGGCTGGTGCTGCGCAGACGCACGCTGATCGCGCGCACCACCAGAACGATTACCGGCGCCATGACCAGTGCCAGCAGAGTCAGCTTCCAGTTGAGCCACAGCATCCAGCCCAGCAGACCGATGATGACCAACGTGTCCTTGAAAATCGCCGTCAGCACGCTGGTCGCCGCGGTAGTTACCTGCATCACGTCGAAGGTCAGTTTCGAAATCAGGTTGCCCGATGCCTGGTCATCGTAATAGCGCGCGGGCAAAGTCAGCAGCTTGCGGAACATGATGCCGCGCAGATCCATCACCAGCCGGTTGCCAACCCAGTTGAGCGCGAACTGCGCCAGGTATTCGGCACAGCCGCGGATGACAAACAGGCCGATGATGAACACCGGCGTCCAGCGGATGACCGCTTCGTCCTTGTTGACGAAGACGCCGTCGAGCAGCGGTTTCAGCAGCGCCGGCAGCGCGGGCTCGGTGGCGGCGACGATGACGATGCCCAGCAGGCCAAGCGCAAACACGCGCCAGTATGGCCGCACATGGCGCACCAGGCGCAGATACAGCGCTGTACCGGACATGGTTTGCACAGGCCGAAAGATAGCAAACTTTTGATAATTAAGGAAAAGCCGCGGGAATGGCGGCGCCGGAATGCTGCCCGCAGCATCGCGGACAGCCCGGCAGATCTAGCGGAACGTGTGGCGTGCCGTCACAAACAGCGTGCGCTCGGATGCCGGCAGGGCGGCGTACGTCGGAAACCCGGTGAACACCCCGTATGAAAAGTAGTGCGCGTTGAACAGGTTCTGCACCCCCGCGGCAAAACGCCAGCCCGCGCGCTCATACCCCAGCTTGAGGTCGACGACGGTATAGGCGGGCATCTTCCGGCTGAAGGCGTTCAACTCATCCCCGTCGAAGCGCTGTTCGCCGACATGGCGCAACTGGCCGTCGATACGCATGCTCTGCGCCAGACGCCACCCCGCGGCAAGATTCAAGGTGTGCCGGGGAACCAGCGGCACATCATTGCCGGCGATCGGGGTGCCGCCGAAATTGCCGGCACGAAATTCCGCTTCGGCATAGGTGTACCCGATGGCAAGATCGACATTCCGTGCGGGCTGCCACCGTGCTTCCGCCTCGAGCCCCCGGCGTCGTGTCGGCGGCAGGTTGCGGTTGGTGAAAGTCACCGGGTCGAGCACGATCTCGTTGTCGAGTTCAATTTCGTATAGTGCCAGCCGGTAGCGGGCCGTCCCCGTCGCTGCCTCCATGCCGATTTCCCGGTCACGCGCGGTTTGCGGTTCCAGCAGTGCCACCGTTGCCGTGAACAGGCTGTAGTTGTCGTTCACGTTGGGCACGCGGAAACTGCGTCCGATCTTGCCATAAGCGGCCCAAAGGCCTGCGAACGGCTGGCGCAAGGCAATTTCGTGAGCATGTAGATCGTGGCTCCGCTCAGACCGCGCAGCGGCATTGGCGGAATCAGCGACGCCGTAGGTCACTTTCTGTTCGCGCACACCAAACGCCAGCGAGGCACCGCCGCTGAACAGCGTGGTGTGCTGCGCATAAACGGCGTTGCCGCGTTGCGTGGCATCGGGACGTCCCACGATGGCTGGTCCGGCGACGCCCTGGAAATCCCAGTCCTCGACATCGACGCCTGCCACCAGGGTATGTATGGCCCCACCGAACGCATAGGGCAGCTTCCCCCGCGGGGTGAACAGCAATTGCCGCACCTCGGTCTGGACATTGTTGCGGAACGGGGTGGCCACGAAGAACGAGGAGTCGGTCTCCTTTTCGCGATACGACAGGTTGGCCGCAAATTCCAGTCTGCCTGCAGACATTTCCGTACCCAGATTCAGGTAACCGCTGCGTAGCAGCGCAAAATCACCGGGCAGAGCGGCCTGGCGGCGATTTGCGGCAATCTGCGCCTCGCTAAGCGACCCCGGCAATTCGGAACGCTGGTCGTCAGCACCCAGTTTCAGTGAAAAAACTCCGGGGCCTCCGCGATGACGAATATCCAGTTGCGCACTGTCAATGCGCAAAGCGTTGTTATCGCGATAGTTGTCGCTTTCGCGGTGCGCGATATCCAGTCTCAGTCCAGTGAGTTCGCCGGCAATGTTGGTACCGACACGAGCTTCCCGTGAGTTATGGCTGCCGATGCCAGCCTCGACGAAAGCGCTGTGCTGATTTGCGATGGGAGACTTGGTGATGATGTTGATGGTGCCGCCAGTGGCGCCGGCACCATAGAGTACGCTGCCACCGCCGCGGATGACTTCGATGCGCTCAATGGCATCCAGCGGTATCGCCGTCCAGTTGACGGTCACCTGCTCGTTTTCGCTGATGCGCTGGCCATCGAGCAGCACCAGGGTATTCTGGTCTCCGAAAATGCCGAAGCCGCGCAGGTCGACCTGCAGGTTGGGCGACCCTGACAGATCGCGCGTTTGCACACCGGGCAGCATGCGCAGCAGCTCGGGTACCGTGCCGGCCGCACTGTTGCGGATGTCGGCCTCGGTAATCACGCTGACGCCTATGGGAAACTGGCGCTGGATGTCGGGAAAGCGTGTTGCAGTAACGACAACCGGCGCGAGTTCATTCGTTGTGCCGGCCGCGTGCAACTGTAATGAAACAGCGGCCGCCAATGCCGAGGTGATAACGCATCGCTTCATGTTCATTTCCTTTGCGTGCCCGCCGCACGCGCAATTCTGAAAAAGGAAACGGCGCAGAAAGGATGCGGATGCAGAATGTGCACCGGATCGCCGCCCTGCCGCGACTGTTTCCGACTGTCGTTGCAGGCCGGTCTCCGGGCTCGCGAAACTGGCAATGCCGCCTTCCCGTCCCCGTGAGGGAACAGTGGCTGCAAGCACTGCTGACATCCGGATCGCGGATGTCGATCGCTTACCGTTGCGGGGGCAGCACAGGAATGGGCCCGGAAACCGGGCCGCACCTGTTTCCCGTTTCACCGGGGCGCGGCAGAAACCGCGACCCGACACCTGGAACGTGTCCGGCGTGGCCCGAATGCGGTTTTGGGTCATCCCGGATTGGCTGATTCTAGCGCAGGAGCAGGCACTCCCGTTGTAAAATTATTTGATATTAATCAATTATTTATATGAATTTTTGCTCCGAGCCGGGGGGCACCAGGCAAGATGTTCCGGCCAGCGGGTTTTACCCGGATTTAACGATCGGTCAGACATGTCAATCTACATTCAAAACCCCGCGTTAACGGTTGACCCGTCTGGATTTTCACCACTATAGTGCGTGGATGGAAACCGAGCTGAAGACTCTGGAAGACAAACTCAACCAGTTCATCGAAACCAACCAGCGACTGCGCGACGATACGCAGCGGCTGCGGCAGGAACTGGCTACGGCGCTGCACCGTAACAAGCAACTCGAAGAAAAAATCAACAGTGCCAGCAGTCGTCTCGAAAATATTCTCAAACAGATTCCCGCCGAAGAAACATGAGCGCCGACCCTAAGGGTTTGCAAATCAACATCATGGGCCGCGAGTTTCGCGTGGCTTGTGCGGAACACGAGCAAAAAGGCCTGCTCGATGCCGTCGAATATCTCAACAGCAAGATGCAGGAAATCCGTGATCGCGGCAAAGTCATCGGCCTCGAGCGGGTTGCGATCATGGCCGCACTGAATATCACTCACGAATTTCTCTCGACAAAAGTTGGCGGCAGCTTTGACATCGCCGAGACCAAGCGTAGAATCCAGCGCATGGAAACGGTCATCGATCAGGCGAT
>JAYQOT010000061.1:0-12375 GCA_038144955.1 Burkholderiales bacterium
GCTGGCGCCTACATCTGCGGCGAGGAGTCGGCGATGATCGAGTCGATCGAAGGCAAGCGCGGCATGCCGCGCCTGCGGCCGCCGTATGTGGCGCAGGTCGGGTTGTTCGGCTATCCCACCCTCGAACACAACATGGAAACGCTGTACTGGGTGCGCGACATTCTCGAAAAGGGTGCGGAGTGGTTCGCCGGCCACGGCCGTCACGGCCGCAAGGGGTTGCGTTCGTTCTCGGTGTCAGGGCGCGTCAATAAACCGGGGGTGCATCTCGCGCCGGCCGGGATCACGGTGCGTGAGCTGATCGACGAGTACTGCGGTGGCATGCAGGCGGGGCACCAGTTCTATGGCTATCTCCCGGGTGGTGCCTCGGGCGGCATCCTGCCGGCGTCACTGGGTGACGTGCCGCTGGATTTCGATACCCTGCATCAATACGGCTGTTTCATCGGTTCTGCTGCGGTCATCATATTTTCCGGCAAGGACCAGGCGCGCGGGGCGGCGAGCAACGTGATGAAGTTCTTTGCCAAGGAGTCCTGCGGCCAGTGCACGCCGTGCCGCGTCGGTACCGCGAAGGCTCTGCAACTGATGGATGCCCCAAAGTGGGACC
This sequence comes from Burkholderiales bacterium, assembly GCA_038144955.1. Classification (GTDB taxonomy): domain Bacteria; phylum Pseudomonadota; class Gammaproteobacteria; order Burkholderiales; family SG8-41. The sequence continues at coordinate 602 of JAYQOT010000061.1, forward strand.
AGGCGCTGCTGGAGGAACTGTCGGGGGCGATGGCCGATGCGTCGATCTGCGGTCTGGGCCAGGCGGCACCTAACCCGATCCGTACCGTAATGAAATATTTTCCGAAGGAAGTCGGCTAGGCCCGGCGCTGAACGCCGGATACCGCCGGAGGTGATGTCATGACTGCGATGAGCAAAGACGAGCTGGCCGCAATGCCGGTCGAATTCAAACTGAACGGCAAGGATGTGGTGGGTTACGCGTCCGAGACCATCATCCAGACGGCGAAACGCCACGGCGTCGAGATTCCGCACCTCTGCTACAAGGAGGGTATGCGGCCCGACGGCAACTGCCGTGCCTGCGTGGTCGAGGTAAAGGGCGAGCGGGTGCTGGCGGCCTCCTGTTGTCGCAAGCCGTCTCCGGGCATGGAAGTCACCACCAACAATGCGCGCGCGCAGGCGTCGCAGAAAATGGTGATGGAACTGCTGCTCTCGGACATGCCGGAGCAGAGGCATACCCTGAACTCCGAACTCGACCACTGGGCGGGCAAGCTCAAGGTCGGCAAGCCGCGATTCGAGGGGCGCCATCAACCCCGGCCTGACCTGTCGCACCACGGCATCGCCGTCAATCTGGATTCGTGCATCCAGTGCACGCGCTGCGTGCGCGCGTGCCGCGAGGAGCAGGTCAATGACGTCATTGGCTATGCTTTCCGCGGCGAACATTCGCAGATCGTGTTTGACCTCGGTGACCCGATGGGTGAATCGACCTGCGTAGCCTGCGGCGAGTGCGTGCAGGCGTGCCCGACCGGGGCGCTGATGCCGGCGCGCAAGGTCGGGTTGCAGAAGCCCGACAAACAGGTCCATTCGGTATGTCCGTACTGCGGCGTCGGTTGCCAACTCACCTATAACATCAAGGACAACAAGATATTGTCCGTTGATGGACGCGACGGCCCGTCGAATCACGGCCGTCTCTGCGTCAAGGGCCGTTACGGTTTCGACTACGCGCAGCATCCGCAGCGTCTGACCAAACCGCTGATCCGCAAGCCGGGCGCACCCAAGCATGCCGATTTCACGATGGACCCCGCAAATCCGCTTGAACATTTCCGCGAGGCCAGCTGGGACGAGGCGCTGGAACTGGCGGCCGGCAAGCTGCGCGAAATCCGTGATACGCACGGCAAGAAGGCGCTTGCTGGTTTCGGTTCGGCCAAGGGCAGCAACGAAGAGGCCTATCTGTTCCAGAAACTGGTGCGCACCGGTTTCGGCTCCAACAATGTCGATCACTGCACGCGGCTCTGTCACGCATCCAGCGTGGCCGCGCTGATGGAAGGTGTTGCCTCCGGCGCGGTGTCGAACCAGGTCAACGACGTCGCGCGGGCCGAGGTGCTTTTCCTGATCGGCGCCAACCCGCTGTCCAACCATCCGGTCGCGGCGACCTGGATCAAGAATGCGGTCAAGAACGGCGCCAAGCTGATTTACGCCGATCCGCGCCGCAATGAACTGTCGCGCCATGCAACCTATGCGCTGCAGTTCAAGCCTGACACCGATGTGGCGCTGCTCAACGCGATGATGCATGTCATCGTGCATGAAGGTCTGGTCGACAAGGACTTCATCAAGTCGCGCACCATCGGTTACGACGAACTGAAAAAGAACGTCGATGGCTACAGTCCCGAAGCGATGGCGCCGGTGTGTGGTATCCCTGCCGAGACCATCAGGGAAGTTGCGCGGGTTTACGCGACCTCCAGGGCGTCGATGATTCTCTGGGGCATGGGTATCTCCCAGCATATTCACGGTACCGATAATGCGCGCTGCCTGATCGCGCTGTGTCTGATGACCGGCCAGATCGGCAAGCCCGGCTCAGGCCTGCATCCGCTGCGCGGCCAGAACAACGTGCAGGGCGCTTCCGACTCCGGGTTGATTCCGATGGTGTTCCCCGATTACCAGCGCGTCGACAATCCGCAGGCTCTGGCGCGCTTCGAAAAGCTGTGGGGCACCAAGCTTGATTCAAAGCCCGGCCTGACCGTGGTCGAGATCGTGCACGCCATACTCGACGGCGACATCCGCGGCATGTACGTGATGGGCGAGAATCCGGCGATGTCGGACCCGGATGCACACCATGCGCGCGAAGCCCTTGCCAAACTCGACTGGCTGGTGGTGCAGGAGATATTCCTCACCGAAACCTGCTACCACGCCGACGTGATCCTGCCTGCAACGGCATGGCCGGAGAAGGATGGCACGGTGACCAACACCGATCGCATGGTGCAGCTCGGCCGCAAGGCGCTGGATGCTCCGGGAGAGGCCAAGCCGGATTTGTGGATCATCCAGGAACTGGCACGCCGCATCGGACTGGACTGGAACTACGACGGCCCGCGCGACGTGTTCAATGAAATGCGCAAGGGCATGAATTCGATTGCGGGCATCACCTGGGAGCGGCTGGAGGCAGAAAGCTGTGTGACGTATCCCTGTGAAAATGAGGGAGACCCTGGGCAACCTACGGTTTTCATTGATAAATTCCCGACTCCCACGGGCCGCGCCAAGTTCGTGCCGGCTGACGTGATTCCGGCCAATGAACGGCCCGACAAGGACTACGGCTTCGTGCTGATCACCGGCCGTCAGCTCGAGCACTGGCATACCGGCGCGATGACGCGCCGCGCAGGTGTGCTCGACGCGATCGAGCCGGAGCCTACGGCCTCGATGCATCCGCTCGACCTCGACAAGCTGGGCGCGAAGACCGGTGACGTGATTACTGTTGCTTCCCGGCGCGGCATCATCTCGCTGTTTGCGCGTGCTGATGACGGCACGCCGCGCGGCGCAGTATTCATCCCGTTCTGTTATTACGAGGCGGCAGCCAACCTGTTGACCAATCCCGCACTCGACCCGTTCGGCAAGATTCCCGAGTTCAAATACTGCGCAGTGAAGGTCACCAAGGGCGGTGAACTCACGCCACGCTCGAGTTACGGCGGCGGACAGGTACTGGCTAAAATCGCGCCGGCTTAACCCGGCACCGGATACCGGGTGGCGCGATGCATGCGCCACCTCAACATTTACTTCAGGAGAGGAGCATCATGGCACTGTCGGACATCGAAATTGCCCAAGCGGCGAAAATGGAGCGCGTCGTCAAGATTGCGCAGAAACTGGGCATACCCGAAGAGCACCTCGTGCCCTATGGCCATTACAAGGCGAAAGTTTCGCTCGAGTATGTCGACAGCCTGAAGGGCAAAAAGGATGGCAAGCTGATTCTGGTGACCGCGATCAGCCCGACCCCGGCCGGTGAAGGCAAAACCACCACCACCGTGGGCCTGGGTGATGCACTGAACAAGATCGGCAAGAAAGCCCTGATCTGCCTGCGCGAACCCTCGCTGGGTCCGGTGTTCGGCGTCAAGGGCGGCGCGGCTGGCGGCGGCTACGCCCAGATCGTGCCGATGGAAGACATCAACTTGCATTTCACCGGCGACTTCAATGCCATCGCGCTCGCCAACAACTTGCTGGCAGCGGCGATCGACAACCACATTCACCACGGCAACGAGCTCGGTATCGACGTGCGCCGCATCACCTGGAAACGGGTGATGGACATGAATGACCGCGCGCTGCGCGACATCACGGCGTCGCTGGGAGGGCCGGGCAACGGTTACCCACGCCAGGACGGCTTCGATATCGTCGTTGCATCGGAAGTGATGGCCATTTTCTGTCTCGCGACATCGATCAAGGACCTGAAAACCCGGCTGGGCAACATCGTCATCGGCTACACCCGCGACCAGAAACCGGTGCGTGCGAAAGACCTCAAAGTGCACGGTGCGATGACCGTGCTGCTGAAAGACGCGCTGGCGCCCAACCTGGTGCAGACCCTGGAGAACAATCCGGCGTTCGTGCATGGCGGTCCGTTCGCGAACATCGCCCACGGCTGCAACACCGTGATTGCCACCAAGACCGCGCTGAAACTCGCCGATTATGTGGTGACGGAGGCCGGTTTCGGCGCCGACCTCGGCGCCGAGAAGTTCGTCGACATCAAGTGCCGCAAGTCGGGCCTGAAGCCGGATGCCTGCGTGATCGTGGCGACGATCCGCGCGCTGAAATATCACGGCGGCGTCGACGTCAAGGAAGTGAACAAGGAAAATCTCGCTGCGCTGGAGAAGGGCATCGCCAACCTCGAGCGTCATGTCAAAAACGTGCGTGAAAACTACGGCCTGAAGTGCGTGGTGTCGATCAACCATTTCACTTTCGACACTGATGCCGAGATCGAGCTGCTGAAAAAGAAAATGGCACCGCACGGCGTTCCGGTGCTGACGGCCCGGCACTGGGCAGACGGCGGTGCAGGCGCGGCAGAAGTAGCCAAGACCGTGGTCGAACTGATCGAGAAGGGCGAGAACAAGTTCAAGTTCGTCTACGACGAGAAACTGCCGTTGTGGGACAAGATGAAAGCCATCGCGACCACGATTTATGGTGCGGGCGACATTACTGCCGACGGCAAGGTGCGCGCGCAGATCAAGAAGCTGCAGGAAGACGGCTACGGCAACTATCCTGTTTGCGTGGCGAAAACCCAGTATTCGTTTTCGTCCGACGCCTCGCTGCGCGGTGCGCCTTCGGGACATACCGTCAACATCCGTGAAGTGCGGCTGTCGGCCGGCGCTGAATTTGTGGTGATGGTTTGCGGTGACATCATGACCATGCCCGGGTTGCCAAAAGTGCCCTCGGCTGAGAAGATTGACCTGACCGATGACGGCAAAGTGGTCGGGCTGTTCTGAACTTGTACGGGCGTATAATCCACAAGGTTATCGGGGGCATATGCCCCCGATATGTCTACGCAGCATATTCAAGCAACACCTGAAATGGTCCCATTCCGGGAACGGGGAATTCTATGAGTTTTGATGATTCAGCTTTTTGGATTGCGTTGATGCAGATCATCGGTGTCAACATTGTGCTGTCGGGTGACAACGCGGTGGTGATTGCACTGGCGGCCCGCTCATTGCCGCCCAAGCAGCAGAAGGCAGCTGTCCTGTGGGGGAGCGGTGCGGCGGTCGTAATGCGGATCATCCTTACGGTCATAGCCGTCGAAATGCTCAAGTGGCCTTTCCTGAAGTTGATCGGTTCAGTGCTGCTGCTGTGGATTGCCGTGAAACTGCTGCTGCCCGAAGATGGCGGCGAAGAGGGTATGGAAGCCAGCGGTAACATGGCTGCTGCGATCAAGACCATCCTGATTGCAGATCTGGTGATGAGCCTGGACAACGTGATTGCAGTGGCAGCAGCTGCCAAAGGCAGTTTGGCGCTGTTGATCATCGGGCTGGGAATTTCAATCCCGCTGGTCATTTTCGGCTCGACGCTCCTGCTCAAGCTGATGGACCGTTATCCGATCATCATCACGATTGGTGCCGCCCTGCTGGGCTGGGTGGCGGGTGAAATGGCCGTAACGGATCCGCTGGTCAAGGATTGGGTCGATGCCAACATGCACTGGTTGCACTGGGTTGCCCCGGCTGCAGGCGCGGTATTCGTAGTGGCGTTAGGCAAGCACCTCGCCAAACGTGCCGCGGCGGCGCACGGGGTGGTGGATTTGGCCAAGGGCGACCAGCAGAGCTGATAAGTTATTGATTTATAAAGATATTTAAGGGGTTTCCATGTTGAAATGGTTGGTACCTGTAGATGGTTCGGAAAGTGCTGTTCATGCGGTCAGCCACATGATCGATAAACTTTCCTGGTTCAAGGATGGTGTCGAGATTCATTTGCTGAACGTGCAGCATCCGATGCCTTATGGCAACCGCGTGAGCTCGGTGTTGGGCAAGGACAAGGTGGCGCAGTATCACCATGACGAGGGCATTGCTGCATTGCAGCCGGCCCGCGCCAAGCTGGATGCCGCGAAGATCAAGTATGTCTTCCATATCGGAGTGGGCGAACCTGCAGAAATCATCACCTCCTACGCCAAGGAACAGAAATGTGACCAGATCGTCATGGGCACGCGCGGCATGGGCGCCCTGTCGAACATGGTGCTCGGGTCGGTGGCGACCAAGGTTCTGCATCTCTCTGACTGCCCGGTACTGTTCGTAAAGTAGGTAATGACAGGGGGATTAACGTTTTCTTGATTGCGGTCAATTATTTCGGGTGGGAAATAGCGGAAGAATGGGGTGTTACGACGCTCCAAAAAGGTTAGGCTGCGATACTTACAGCGCAGGAGAACTCAGCAGTCGTTTTTCAACAAAAGGAGGAGTCTCATGAATATCCGGAGAACAGTATTACGCGGCATGCTGCCGCTGGTGGCCGCTTTCGGACTGGTTGCTGCAGGTCCCGTGGCGGCATGGGAGCCGACCAAGCCGGTCGAGTTCATCATCCCCGCCGGTACCGGTGGCGGTGCCGACCAGATGGCGCGCCTGATCCAGGGCATCGTCGCCAAGCACAACCTGATGAAACAGTCGCTGATTCCCGTGAACAAATCGGGCGGTGCCGGCGCCGAAGGTTTCCTTGAGGTCAAGGCTGCCAAGGGCGATCCGCACAAGATCATCATCACGCTGTCGAACCTGTTTACCACCCCGATGGCCACAGGCGTGCCGTTCAACTGGAAAGACCTGACCCCGGTTTCCATGCTCGCACTGGACAACTTCGTGCTGTGGGTCAATGCCGAAGAGCCGCACAAGAGCGCCAAGGAATATCTGGAGGCGGTGAAAAAAGGCGGTGCCAATACGTTCAAGATGGGCGGCACCGGCTCGAAACAGGAAGACCAGATCATCACCGTGGCGATCGAGAAGGCAGCCGGCGTCAAATTTACCTACATCCCGTTCAAGGGCGGCGGTGCGGTGGCGACCCAGCTGGTCGGCAAGCACATCAACTCCAGCGTCAACAACCCGATCGAGGCTGTTGCCCACTGGCGTGCCGACAAGCTGCGCGCACTGTGCGTGTTTGATGCCGAGCGCATGCCGTACAAGGACAAGGTCACCAAGACCCAGTCCTGGGGCGACATCCCGACCTGCAAGGAAGCCGGCATCCCGATGGACTACGTGATGCTGCGCGGGATTTTCATGCCCGCGGGCGTTTCGGCTGATGTGGTCAATTTCTATGTCGAGCTGTTCAACAAGGTGCGAGCCACGCCCGAGTGGAAAGACTTCATGGAAAAGGGTGCATTCAACCAGACCGCTCTCTCCGGCAAGGCCTATGCTGACTGGGTCGCCAATGCCGAGAAACTGCACTTCGGCCTGATGAAGGAAGCCGGCTTCCTCGCCAAGAAGTAATCGTTTTCCGGTTTGCCCCGGGCGGATCCAGCAGCATCCGCCCGGCGGCTTGCGCCGGAACTGTGTGATTTTGCAGATTTCCAGGTAACCCGCTTATTCCCATGAGTGAAAAACAGGTTTCAGACGGCGCCGCTGGCGCTGGTATTTCAGTCAAGGCAATGGAGATTGTTGTTGCCCTGATACTTCTGGTGATCGGCTCCATGGTGGTTTACGACAGCGCGCGTTTGGGCTACCGCTGGGTGGGGGACGGTCCGGAAGCGGGCTATTTCCCGTTCTACATCGGCATGTTCATCTGCATATCCAGCGTGGTCACTCTGGGACAGGCCGTATTCGGCAAGAAAAAAACCGGCATCTTCGTCGAATGGGCGCAATTGAAGCTGGTGGCATCGGTGCTGCTCCCGGCGGGCCTTTTTGTGCTGGGCATACAGATGATCGGTATTTACGTGGCAGCTGCCGCTTATATCGCGGTATTCATGATCTGGCTCGGTAAATACAACTGGATCAAGGGGGTGCTGCTGGGTCTTGCTGTCAGTGGATCGATGTTCATGATGTTCGAAGTGTGGTTCAAGGTGCCGTTGTTCAAGGGGGAATTCAATCCCCTCGGTTTCCTTGGATATTGACCAGCCGCACTGACCTAGAGGAGCTGGAATCTTGGAAGAAATCAACGCCCTATTCCACGGTTTTTCTGTCGCGCTGACCCCGTTCAACCTGCTGTTGATGTTTGTCGGGGTTACGCTGGGGGTGCTGATCGGCGTGTTGCCGGGACTGGGAGGTGCCAACGGCATCGCCATTCTGTTGCCGCTGACGTTTTCGATGGAACCGACTTCGGCGGTGATCATGCTCTCGTGCATTTACTGGGGCGCGCTCTTCGGTGGTGCGATCACCTCCATCCTGTTCAATATTCCCGGTGAGCCGTGGTCGGTGGCGACCACGTTCGACGGTTACCCGATGGCGCAGCAAGGGCACGCTGGCGAGGCCCTGACCACGGCATTTACTTCGTCTTTCGTCGGTGCGTTTTTTGCGGTGATCATGATCACCTTTCTGGCGCCCCTGGTTGCCAAGTTCGCCCTGCAATTCGGTCCGCCGGAATTTTTTGCGGTCTTCTTCCTGACTTTCTGCAGTTTCATCGGCATGGGCAAGGAGCCGCCGTTCAAGATCATCGCGGCGATGATGCTGGGGTTTGCCCTCGCCGCAGTGGGCATCGACACGGTGACCGGCCAGTTGCGCCTGATCTTCGGCTGGCACGAACTGATGCGCGGCTTCGACTTTCTGATCGCGGTGATCGGACTGTTCGGCATCGGCGAGATCCTGCTGTCGATGGAGGAAGGGTTGTCGTTCTCGGGCCGCACTGCCAAGATCGATCCGAAAATCGTTCTGGCCACATGGAAAAAGCTGCCCAAGTACTGGGTGACTTCGCTGCGCAGTTGCGTCATCGGCTGCTGGATGGGGATCACCCCGGGCGGTGCGACTCCGGCATCGTTCATGAGTTACGGCATCGCCAAGCGCATGTCTCCTGACGGGCAGAAATTCGGGTCCGGCGTCCAGGAAGGCGTCGTGGCGCCGGAGACGGCTGCCCATGCCGCCGGAACTGCGGCGCTGCTGCCGATGATCTCGCTGGGCATTCCCGGTTCACCCACGGCCGCGGTTTTGCTGGGCGGTTTGCTGATCTGGGGCCTGCAACCGGGACCGCTGCTGTTCGTCGAACAGAAGGATTTCGTCTGGGGCCTGATTGCCAGCATGTATCTCGGCAATATCGCCGGCCTGATCATCGTGCTGACCTGCGTGCCGCTGTTTGCCGCGATTCTGCGGGTGCCGTTCTCGATCATTGCGCCGGTGATCATCGTGATCTGCGCTGTCGGCGCCTACACCGTGCACAATGCCATGCTCGACATCTGGTTCATGCTGCTGTTCGGGGTGGCCGGTTATGCCTTCAAGAAACTGGCCTATCCGCTGGCGCCGCTGGTGCTGGCGCTGGTGCTCGGGGACCAGGCCGAAAGCGCTTTCCGCCAGGCAATGCTTATATCCCAGGGCGACGTGCGCATCTTCTTCTCCAACGGGCTGGTCGGCAGCATCATGGGCCTTGGTTTGTTGATGCTGTTCTGGCCGCTGCTGGTGAAAGCACTGGCCAAGCTGAAGGAAAAGGCGGCCTGAGCGGAGCGCGGTTCAGTCCCGGTTACAGGAAATAAAAAGGGCGCCATGCATGGCGCCCTTTGTTTTTGCATCGAAGATTGGTGCGGTTGATATTCCGCCTGTCTTGAGTTGCGATGTGTTTTATTTCTTTTTTGCGGCTGACGGGTTGAGGCTGGTGATGCGGCCGCTTTCGGTACCGGCGGTTTCGTCGATGATGGCATTGATCAGCGTCGGTTTGCGCGACCGCACGGCTTCTTCCACGGCCTTGCGCAATTCCGCCGGTGTCTTGGCATAGACGCCCACACCGCCGAAAGCCTCCATCAGCTTGTCATAGCGGGCATCCTTGACGAATACCGTGGGTGCCACGTCGGGGCCGCCGGCGGCATTGACGTCAGTGCCCTTGTAGACCCCGTTGTTGTTGAAGACCACCACGCATACCGGCAGTTTGTAGCGGCAGATGGTTTCCACTTCCATGCCGGAGAAGCCGAAGGCGCTGTCGCCCTCGACGGCGATGACCGGGCTGCCGTCACCAACGACAGCTGCCGCCACGGCAAAGCCCATGCCGATGCCCATCACGCCCCAGGTGCCGACGTCCAGGCGCTTGCGCGGCTTGTACATGTCGACAATGCTGCGGGTGAAATCGAGCGCGTTGGCGCCTTCATTGACCAAATAGGCGTCGGGATTGTCCTTGATCAGGTCGCGCATCACGTTCAGTGCGCTGTGGAAATTCATTGGGGTCGGGTTCTTGGCCAGCGTCTCGGCCATCTTGGATATGTTCTTGTCCTTGCGCTCGGCAATGGCGCCCAGCCAGTCCGCGGAAGGCTTGGGCCAGTTGCCGCCCACTGCCTTGATGCCGCCGAGCATGGCAGACACACAGGAGCCGATGTCGCCGACCACCGGCGCGTCGATGCGCACGTTGCTGTCGGCTTCCTGGGGTGAAATGTCGATCTGGACGTATTTCTGGCCGCCCCAGGCCTTGGAGCTTTTGCCGCCCCAGGTCTTGCCTTTACCGTGCGACAACAGCCAGTTGAGGCGGGCGCCGATCAGCATCACCACGTCGGCTTCAGGCAGTACGAATGAACGCGCAGCAGCAGCCGATTGCGGGTGGGTGTCGGGCAACAGGCCCTTGGCCATCGACATCGGCAGGTAGGGGATGCCGGTCTGTTCGACCAATGCGCGGATGTCTGCATCGGCGCAGGCATAGGCCGCACCTTTGCCGAGGATGATCAGCGGGCGCTTGGCGCCTTTCAGCAGATCCAGCGCGCGCTGCACGGCATCCGGCGCAGGAATCTGGCGCGGTGCCGGATCAACCACCTTGATCAGCGAGGCCTTGCCGGCATCTGCGGGCATCGATTGTGCGAACAGCTTGGCCGGCAGGTCGAGATAGACGCCGCCCGGGCGTCCCGAAACCGCCGCGCGGATGGCGCGTGCAATGCCGATGCCGATGTCTTCAGCATGCAGCACGCGAAAAGCGGTCTTGCACAGCGGCTTGGCAATGGCGAGCTGGTCCATTTCCTCGTAGTCACCCTGTTGCAGATCGACGATCTCGCGCTCGCTGGAGCCGCTGATCAGGATCATCGGAAAACAGTTGGTGGTGGCGTTGGACAACGCGGTCAGGCCGTTGAGAAAACCGGGGGCCGAAACGGTCAGGCAGATGCCGGGTTTCTGGGTCAGAAAGCCGGCAATTGCAGCGGCATTGCCCGCGTTCTGTTCATGACGGAAGGAGATCATGCGGATACCCGCTGCCTGTGCCTTGCGGGTGAGATCGGTGATCGGAATTCCGGGAAGACCGAAAATGGTATCGATGCCATTGAGCTTGAGCGCATCGATGACCAGGTTGAAGCCGTCGGTTGTTTCCTGAGCCTGGTTGTCCGGGGTTGTTTCGGTTAGCTTGGAATTCATGTCGGGGTGCCTCGTGTCACTGCCGTCGGTTTAACTGAAATTTTCCGTCGTAAATCCGCCACATTGGTGCATGGATTCGGGTTTCTTCGGGGTTAGGCGGGCCGTCGTCGCCGGAATGGGCTAGACCGGGCCGCAGGCGGTTTTTTAGTCCGCCCGTATCATAGTGGGCGCAATGCAAGCTGACTCTTGACCCCGGTCAATTTTTGCGACTTGGGGTTAGGCTGACCCGGTGGCGCAGCTATTGCAATGCATCAATCCGGACGGTAATTCCGCACCGTGAGACCGGCTAAATCTTGCCGCGCCGTTTCAGCCTGCTTAGTGTTTCAGGGGAAAGGTTAAGGTAAGACGCCAGTTCTTTTTTGGGCAGCCGCTCTGTCAGGCTGGAGTGTTTGCGCATGAATCGCTGGACCCTGCCGGGGGCGTTGAGCAGGTGCAGGGTGATGGTGTGCGCCATCACTTCACTCATCAGTCTCATGACTTCCAGTTCGAATTCCGCCTTGATTTTGGCATGCCGCTCGAGAAAGGCAGCCCATTGCAGCATCGACAGCTTGGCCGCGCG
>JAYQOT010000062.1:0-11898 GCA_038144955.1 Burkholderiales bacterium
AGACCCGCGGCCACCGTTTCATGGGCAAGTCCGAACTGGTGATCAACGACGCCGAATCCTATGCATCGGTGCTCGAAAAAGACGGCATGGTCATCGCCGATTTCACCAGGCGCCGCGACATGATCGATGGCCTGCTGCAGGCCGAAGCGAAAAAACACGGTGCAGTGCTCGGCGAATATCGCGACCTGCTCGACGAAGTCACTGCGCTGGTCGAACACCCGTCGGTATATGCCGGCGCCTTCGATCCCGGCTTCCTCGAAGTGCCGCAGGAATGCCTGATCCTGACCATGCGCCAGAACCAGAAGTATTTCCCGCTGTTCGACGCCGCCGGCAAACTGACCGGCAAATTCCTCATCGTCAGCAACATGCAGGTCGCCGATCCGGCGCACATCATCAGCGGCAACCAGCGCGTGATCCGGCCGCGGCTGGAAGATGCCCGTTTTTTCTACAACCAGGACCGCAAGGAACGTCTGGAAACACGGGTGCCGCAGCTGGGCAAGGTGGTCTACCACAACAAGCTGGGCACCCAGCTCGAACGCGTCGAGCGCGTGCAGCTGTTGGCCGGAAAAATTGCGCGCATGCTCAAAACCGATGCGGCGCAGGCCGAGCGTGCCGCATGGCTGGCCAAGGCCGACCTGGTGACCGGCATGGTTGGCGAATTCCCGGAACTGCAGGGCGTGATGGGCCGCTATTACGCGCTGCACGACGGCGAGCCGGCTGGCGTGGCGGATGCCGTCGCCGCGCACTACCAGCCGCGTTTCGCCGGCGACCGGTTGCCGGAAAGCCCGGTGGCCTACGCGGTGGCGCTGGCCGACAAACTGGAAACCCTCGCCGGCCTGTTCGGCGTCGGCCAGTTGCCGACCGGCGACCGCGACCCGTTCGCGCTGCGCCGCCACGCGCTGGGGGTGATCCGCATCCTCATCGAACGCAAGCTGCCGCTGCGGCTCGACGAACTGATCCGGGACGCGTTCTCGGTGTTCCCGAAGGAACTGAAACTCGCCGCCGCAGGGTCCGATCTCGAAAACTTCGTCTACGACCGTATGCGCGGGTATTTTGCCGACGCCGGCTATTCCACCCAGGAAATCGAGGCCGTGCTGAGCATGAAGCCGGCGGAATTGCGCAAGATCCCGATACAACTGGCGGCGGTGCGCAGCTTCGCGGAATTGCCGGAAGCCGCGAGCCTGGCCGCCGCCAACAAGCGCATCAAGAACATCCTGCAGAAGTCCCCGCCGGCCAAGGGCGACGTATTTTCCGAGCAGCGCCTGAGCGAGCCGGAAGAGATCGGCCTGCATAAGGCGTTTGTCGACGCCGATGCGATTGCAGGCGCGGCCTTTGACGCCGGGAAATTCGCAGAATCGCTGACGGCGCTTGCCGTGCTCAAACCTGCGGTCGATGCGTTTTTTGACAAGGTCATGGTCAATGTCGAAGACCAGGCCGTGCGCACCAACCGGCTGATGTTGCTGGCGCGGCTGGAGAGCGCGTTCAACCGCGTCGCCGATATCTCCAGGCTCGCTGCATGAAACTCGTAATCCTCGACCGTGACGGCGTGATCAATCACGACAGCGCGTCGTACATCAAGAGCCCCGACGAATGGAAACCGATCCCGGGCAGCCTGGAGGCAATCGCGCTGCTCAACCAGGCCGGTTACCGGGTGGTCGTCGCCACCAACCAGTCAGGCATCGGCCGCGGCCTCTTCGACATGGCCACGCTGAACGCCATCCACGACAAGATGCATCGCGCCCTGGGTGCGGTGGGTGGCCGTATTGACGGCATTTTCTACTGTCCCCACGCCCAGGATGCCAATTGCGCTTGCCGCAAGCCCAAACCGGGGCTGCTGGAGGAAATCGGCCGCCGTTTTGGCTGCAGCCTGGAGGGCGTGCCGTTCATCGGCGATTCGCTGCGCGACATCGACGCCGCGCTGGCGGTCGGTTCGCAGCCGCTGCTGGTATTGACCGGCAAGGGCAAGAAGACCCGAAAAGAAGGCGGATTTCCGGATCAAACCCCCGTGCATGCCGACCTCGCCGAAGCCGTGCAGACCCTGCTCAAGTAATTGCATTGATCGCGATCCGCTCCACGCTGTTTGCCGTCTTTCTGGCCCTGATCACCCCGGTTTTCGCATTTCTCGGGCTGCTGTCGTTCCCGCTGCCGCCGCTTATGCGCTACCGGATCATCACCCAGTGGACGCGGCTCATGATGTGGGCGGCCGAAGCCATCTGCGGCATCCGCTACCGCGTCATCGGCGCCGAAAACATTCCGCGCGAGCCTTGCGTCATCCTCGCCAAGCACCAGTCGGCTTGGGAAACCCTGGCATTCCAGATGATTTTCCCGCCGCAGGTATGGGTGCTGAAGAAGGAATTGCTGCGCGTGCCGTTCTTCGGCTGGGGACTGGCCATGCTCTCACCCATTGCCATCGACCGCAGCCTCCGTCGCGAAGCCCTGCAGCAATTGGTGGAACAGGGTCGCGAACGCCTGGCGACCGGCTTCAGCATCGTGATTTTCCCCGAAGGCACGCGCATACCGCCGGGCATGCGCGGCAGGTACCGGCCCGGCGGCGCACGCCTGGCTGTGCAGACCGGAACGCCGGTATTGCCGGTCGCGCATAACGCCGGCCTGTGCTGGCCGCGCAATGCCTTCATCAAGCGCCCGGGGCTGATCACCGTCAGTATCGGCCGGACTATCGATCCGGCGGGACTGGATGCGGACGTGCTGGCTGCCAGGGTCGAGGACTGGATAGAAACGGAAATGACCCGGCTTGCGGATTATCCGCAGTCATCAAACACGTGACTTTCGGTGTACTGAAAAACCTGTTTGCACCGCGCCGTATCACGGATTCCGGTGAAGATGCCCATGTCGTGATTGACGGTCGGCGCTTCGACTACTCGCTGCGCCGCTCCCCGCGGCGGCGCTCCATTTCCCTGCTGATCGATGAACGCGGACTGCGGGTGGCAGCACCGGTTCGCGCAACCCGTTCAGCCATCGATGCCGTTCTGCATGAACATCGGAGCTGGATCCAGCGCAAGGTCGGAGAATGGGAGGCCAAACGCCCGCCGCCCCGATGCTGGGATGACGGTGCCCGGATCATGTTTATGGGTGCAGCGCTGCGTATCGAAGCGCGCGAGGGTGCGATCGCACCCTTCCGCGATGGAGAACGGCTTTGCTATGGTCCGCAGGGTCTGGATCCGGCTGAAATCGAGATGCGGGTCATTGCCTGGCTCCGGCAGCAGGCGCTGCTGCATTTCTCCGAACGCTGCAGCCATTACAGCAATCAGCTGGGCATCTCCAATCCGGTGGTACGACTGTCCAACGCACGAACCCGCTGGGGCAGCTGCCATGCCGGTGGTCGCATTCGCATGAACTGGCGGCTGATACAGGCACCGCCGGCGTGGATCGACTATGTGGCTGCACATGAAGTGGCCCACCTGCGCCACATGAATCACTCGCCGTCATTCTGGAAAACTGTCGCGGACCTGGTCCCTGATCATGTGCAGCGCCGCGCCGAGCTGCGACGGGACGCGCATCGTTACCTGCTGCTGTAACGCCGATTTAGCTGGAGTGCTGTGCTACACTTTGCGCCACTTTTCGCGCAGAAATTTCATCTTTTCACCAGACGGCCAGGCCCTCCGTGCGCCCGATACTGTTTTCACTGGTTTTGATCCTGTCCGTCGCCGGATGCGGCTACAAAGGTCCGTTGTATCTGCCGGACCAGAAACCCGCCACCAAAAAACCGGCGGCAAAAACGCAGCCTGAACCGGCTGCAACACCGCAAACTCCGCAGCCCGCGCCAAGCCCATGAATCCGTTCACTTACCGCAACAGCGAGTTGCATGTCGAAGAAGTACCGCTGTCCCGGATTGCCACCCAATTCGGCACACCGTGCTACGTCTATTCGCGGGCAGCGCTGACCGCTGCCTGGCGGGAATTCGATGCCGCGTTCGCCGCGCATCCGCACCTGCTGTGCTATGCCGTCAAGGCCAATCCGAACCTCGCGATACTCGATCTGTTCGCCCGGCTGGGCAGCGGTTTCGACATCGTTTCCGGCGGGGAGCTGGCGCGGGTGATCGCCGCCGGCGGCGACCCGCGTAAGGTGATTTTTTCGGGAGTGGGCAAAACCGCCGCCGAAATGCGCGCCGCGCTGGAAGCGAACATTCTGTGCTTCAACATCGAGTCAGCGCCCGAACTCGACCTGTTGAACCGGGTGGCGGGAGAAATGGGCGTCCGCGCCCCGGTCAGCCTGCGCGTAAACCCTGACGTGGATGCCAAAACCCACCCCTACATCGCCACAGGTCTGAAAGAAAACAAGTTCGGCGTCGCTTATGCCGATGCACTTGAACTCTACCGCCGCGCCCGATCCCTCCCCCATCTGCAGGTAACCGGGGTTGATTGTCATATCGGGTCCCAGCTGACCGAAGTTTCCCCCTTCATCGCCGCACTGCAACGGGTGCTTGCCCTGGTCGACGCCTTGTCACAGGATGACATCAAGATCACCCATATCGACCTCGGCGGCGGTCTTGGCATCCGTTATCGTGAAGAGTTGCCGCCACCGGTCGCGGAATATGCCAAAGCCCTGATCAGGGGATTGCAGGGCCGCCCGCAGAAGCTGCTGCTGGAGCCCGGTCGCCTGCTGACCGGCAATGCCGGCGTACTGCTGACCGAGGTGCTTTACCTGAAAACCGGCCCGGACAGGAATTTCGCCATTGTTGATGCAGCGATGAATGATCTGATCCGCCCGGCACTTTATGATGCATGGCACGATGTACTGCCGTTGCATCAATCGGCAGCAGCATCCTGCAAATACGATATCGTCGGCCCGGTCTGTGAAAGCGGCGACTTCCTTGCGAAAGATCGCGAATTGGCGATCAACAGCGGTGATCGGCTGGCCATCGCATCCGCCGGCGCTTACGGCATGAGCATGTCATCCAACTACAACTCGCGCCCGCGCGCTGCTGAAATCATGGTTGATGGTTCGCGCGTTTTTCCTGTCCGTGAACGCGAAACGACAGCCATGTTGATGTCTTCCGAACACCGATTACCCGATTAACGGCTTCCAAATCGAGCATTGCGCCGGTTTTTGCGTTGCATAAACAGTGTTGCCTCAAATCCACATGCATCAAGGCACGATCAAATAATTTTGACAAAGGTATTGCATTTTTTTTTCGCCATAGCATAGAATTGGCGCACCGAACATGGTTTTCACCAAAATTTTTTGGCGGAATGCGGTAACAGCAATGTGAAACGTTCCCGAAAATCGTGTGCTGGTAGTGCGGAACAAAAGCCGCATTCAAACGATGCCTAAGTTAACTTTTAAGGAGACGATGATGGCAGCGAAGAAAAAAGCAAAGAAAAAAGCTGGTAAGAAGAAAGCAGCCAAGAAGAAGAAGTAGTAGTAAAGCGAAGGCCGGGAATTTCCCGGCCTTCGCATTTGTAGCACTCCCTCCGCGCAATTTCAGCGCAAACAGTTTCCTGAAATTTATTTATTTTCCTGGTCGCGCAATTGCTGCGACATAGATTTGTCGCCACCGGCACTTTACAAAAAGTGCTTTAAAAACATATAGTTGCAATTGATCCTGGCCGCGCCGACCGGAATGAAAGCAATCAGGGATTAAGCTGGCGGTACACCGACTCGGCAACACGCAACAACTCGCTGCGATCAGTCTCTCCGGATAGTGCGTAACCGAGTTTTCCGTCAAGCCAGTAGAACACACCGACATTGTTTTCCTGCGCAAAACGAAATGCCGTGGTCTGCGCGCGCGATTCATTGCTGACGCGCACATACAAAGTCATGCGCAATCCTTTGGCATCCTGATACATGAATTGTGCTGCGGGTCCACGATCACCAGGCAGCAGGCGTCCGCCGACCAGCGAATAACCCTGCTCGGCAAGATGGGGGATTTTGAGGTTGGATCCCAGCCGCTTGGACAGCCAGCGCACCAGATGAGCTTCCTGATCGGCGCCGACCTCGACCGGATGGCGCACTTCGGGGCTGTAAACCGCATGGGCGACGGCGGCCACGCGGGGCAGATAAACGATCTGACCCGGAGCCGGTGCGGCGACATAGCCATGCAAATGCCAGCCGGCAAGGCCGCTGGCCATCATCAAGCCGGCAGCAACCGCATAATGTTTCAGAAAACCCCACGACCGCCGTTCAGGTGGTCGTAATTGCGGAGGTACCGGGTCTTCAAGCAAATGATCAAATGCCTGATGCAACATCTCGTTTTGACGGCGATAGGCAGCCTCCCGTTCGGCATCTTCGCCATGCAGCTCCAGATGCCGGGCGACCTCGATCGCGCGCGCAGTCGGAAGCTGACCATCTACATAGGCCTGCAATTCCGCTTCGCTGATCGGGATCCCGCTCATTTCACGACCTTCAGCACTGACACTTCCGGCAAACCCTGGGTCAGACGGCGCAGACGCTCACGACCCCGCGACAGGCGCGACATCACCGTGCCGATCGGCACATCCAGCACTTTCGCTGCTTCGTCGTAAGTCATCTGCTCCAATCCCACCAGCAACACCACGGCACGCTGCTCTTCCGGCAGGGCCCTGAGCGCCGCATCCAGATCACGGATTTCCAGGCGATCCGTGCCCTGGGACTGCGGCAATTCGGACATCATGTCGTCCATCGGAACGGTGCGGTTGGCCACGGCACTGCGAACCTGGTTCACAAAAACGTTATGCATCACGGTAAACAACCAGGCGCGCAGATCGGTACCTTCCCGCCACAGGGCCTGCTTGACCAATGCGCGCTCCAGCGCATCCTGCACCAGGTCATCTGCAGCACTGGAGTCTCCGGTCAGCGCGCGCGCATAACGCCGCAGACGGGGGATGAACTGCATGGCCTGGGCCGCAAACTCTTCAGATGCCGGTCGATTCACCTGTCCCTGCCTCCTGAACATGAAGCCGGAGGGAATTATTCCGCAGAATCGGGGCTTTCCCTGCCGGGAAAAACCTGCGCGGCCATCCCCCAGCGGGCCGCAAGGGTTTCAACGGCATTCTGGATCTCCTCGGCGCGCGTGGGATGATTGTAAGCGGCGGCGGCCAACCGCGCCAACGCCCGGGAAGAACCGAATTCCAGACCCAACAGCCCGATCAGTTCGGCCGCGCCGCGCCCCGCCATTTCCGCCCCCAGGGCACGGCCGCTGTCCATGTCGGCGATGACGCGCAGAAAGCCGCCGCGCTCGCCTTCGGCCAGGGACGCCGGGCTGCCCTCCAGCGATACAAAACCAGTGGCAGGCTCGAGCTGCATCGATTCGGCGCGCTCTTCGCTCAATCCCACGCGCGCCAGTTCCAGCGCCGAATACACCACTTCCGGAACACTGTCGTTATCGCGACGCCTGCAACCCGGATCGATGATGTTGGAAACGGCAACTGTCGCGTCGGCCAGTGCGTGATTCGCGCTCATGGCGGCATTCGCCACATCGCCGATCGCATAGACTCCCGGCGCCGCGCAGTTGTATTCATCCACCGCGATAAACCCCTGCCAATCGAGCAACAAGCCGCTACGCTTCACATCAAGACCCTCGACATTCGGTCTGCGTCCGGTACCCGCCAGCACCCAGTCCACGCATACTTTCTTGCCGTCCGGCAATTGCAGCGTCACCCCATCGGCATTGACCTCCGCAGACTCAATGCGCTGGCCGGTCCGCGGCTGCACGCCGCAACGAACAAGGGCATCGACCAATGCTGTGCGCGCTGCCTCGCCGTAGGCGCTGGCGGATAGCGGCTCACGGCCGGTGAGCCACACCACCTCCAGACCCAGCTGGGCGAGAATAAAAGCCATTTCGGTGCCCACGGCACCCGATCCCAGCACTGCAACCCGCCGGCCCGGCGGCGGTGGCGCATCAAACAATTCATCGGTGCTGATGATGCGATCCTGCACCGCCGGTATTTGCGGCGGCATCCATGGCCGTGATCCGGTGGCGACGATGACATGCCCCGCCGCCAGCACCTGCCCACCGACCTGCAACTGCCGCGGCCCGGTGAAACAGGCACCGCCCTCGATCAGGGTGACGCCGAGGCGCCTCAGATAATCGACATAGCTGCCGCGCACCGATTCCGCCACCTGCCGCTGGTGGCGCCAGGCCTGGGCAAGATCGGCACGCAATTCACCGTGGATGCCGCGCCCGGCAAAATCCCTGCTCTCGGCCAGCAGGCGCGCACTGTAGAACCAGTCCTTTTTCGGTACGCAGCCGCGATTAAGGCAGGTGCCGCCCCAGGTTTTGCCTTCAATGATCGCCACCTTCAATCCGCGCAGCGCCGCCAGCACCGCAGCGCGATAACCGCCGGGGCCGGAACCGATCACTGCGACATCGAATGAAGCCATCGCGCAATTAAACCAAAAACAGCGTGGCGAGGCCGAGGAAAATGAAAAATCCGCCGCTGTCGGTGATCGCGGTAATCATCACGCTGGAACCGATGGCGGGATCGCGGCCGAGCTTCTGCATGACCAGCGGTATCGCCACCCCCATCATCGAGGCCAGCAGCAGGTTCAGCATCATCGCCCCGGTCATCACCAGGCCCAGCTGCCAGCTGTGATAGATCAGGAAAGCGAAAACGCCGACCAGGCTGCCCCAGATCAGCCCGTTCAGTGCCGACACGCTGATTTCCTTCAAGAACAGCTGCCTTGCGCTGTCGCGGGTAATCTGCCCCAGCGCCAGCGCTCGCACGATCATGGTGGTCGTCTGGTTGCCCGAGTTGCCGCCGATGCCGGCGACGATGGGCATCAGCGCCGCCAATGCCACCAGCTGGGCGATCGAATTCTCGAACACGCCGATTACGCGCGATGCAATGAACGCGGTCACCAGGTTGATCGCCAGCCATGCCCAGCGGTTGCGCACGCTGTTCCACACCGAGGCAAACAGGTCCTCCTCTTCCTTCAGGCCGCCCGCGGAGAGGATTTCGCTGTCCTTGGCCTCCCGTATGTAATCGACCACCGCATCGACGGTAATGCGGCCGATCGGGCGCCCCTGGTCGTCGATCACCGGCGCCGACACCAGGTCATAGCGTTCGAAGGCGCTGGCGGCATCCCGGGCATCCTGTTCGGGATGGAATCTGGCGTAATCCCGGGTCATCACATCGGCCACCAGTGTGTCGGGATCGGTGAGCAGCAGCTTGTTGATCGACAGCAGGCCGCGCAGGTTTTCCGCGCGATCCACCACCAGCAGCTGGTCGGTGTGGTCGGGAAGCTCGGTCAGCCGGCGCAGATAGCGCAGCACCACTTCCAGCGTGACGTCTTCGCGCACCTCGATCATGTCGAAATCCATCAGCGCGCCCACCGTATCCTCCGGGTAGGACATCGCCGCGCGCAGCTGTTCGCGTTCCTCGGTCGACAGCGACTTGAAAACGTCGAGGATGACTTCCCGCGGCAGGTCGGGCGCGAGGTCGGCGATCTCATCGGTATCGAGCTGGCCGGTGGCAGCGACCAGTTCCCGCTCGTCCATGTGCGCGATCAGCGTCTCGCGCACCGCATCCGAAACCTCGAGCAGGATCTCACCGTGACGCTCGGACTTGACGTGATCCCAGATCACCAGCCGTTGCGCGATCTCCAGCGCCTCCAGAATGTGAGCAATATCTGCCGGATGCAGCCGTTCGAGTAACTGCCGCAGCTCATTTAGATGCTGGCGGCGGACATCGGACTCGACAAAACAGCCAGGAGCACCCGACTGTTGCGAGACCAGATTTTCAACCAGCTCGTGTCGGTGCAACAGCTCTACCACGCGCTCAAGGTGGGTCTCGGTCGCGGTTAGTTTTTCTTGCTTGTCAGCCACAGCTGCTTCCGATGAGTGTGCGCTATATAAATTGGCGAGCCATACGGTCTGCTAAGCCATCAACCACTGGCGGCGATCAACCCGAAACAGCCTGAATGTCGTCAGCAGCCATTTAACCCAGCGCCCCGATCAAACCGGTACAAAGTCAGGTAAACCTCAAACGCACAAAAATCATGCGCGTTACCCATGCGTTACCTGAATGATGTTGCCTCTAATCCAAAATCATTTCTGGCTTAATTGAGCAATTTTTTTATCAATTTTTCTTTGGTGTGCTGAATTAATGCCCCCCAGTCAGTCAGTGTTGGGCCTGAAATAATTTCTACCGATGGATACCACAGGCTGCGGTAGTCCCCTCGATGCGCCCAGTAGTGAAATGGCGCAAGATCAGAGGGATAAAGCAGCCAAACCGGCTTACCCAGGGCGCCCGCCATATGTGCATTAAAATTACTAGTCGTAATCAAAAGATCGCAGGCTTCGAGAATTGCCAGCATCTCCTCCAAATCATTGTAATAGTCCACCTCTTCGAATCGAGTCATTTTTATGCCGTGCTGTTGCATTAATTCCTCACGTTCGCGCAACGTATCCCCATATTGAACATCGACGAACTCGATATCGGGCAGGGTGAGCAAAGGCGCAAAATCCTTCAAGGCTGCACTTTTTTTGCGGCCCTCGTGATCACTACGAGTGCTGCCCCAGGATATGCCCACCTTAAATTTACCCCCCAGCACTCCCGCATAGTGGGCCACCCTGCCTGGATCAGCCTCGAGCGTCTGAGTCGGCTGCCGCTCAAAGCTTGCCAATGAAGTCCGGAACAAGCCCGGCAATGAACCAGCAAACAGCATTGAGTCTGCCTCCATCAATGCCCGATCCGGTGGGGTTGCTAAGGCGACAAATTGTTGCCCCGGATAGGTTCGCTGATAAGCCGGGATCAACCGCTCCTGCATTTCGTAAACAAACGATTGTCCGGTATTGATTAATTCTGGCAAAAGCGTTGCATATAGGATTTTATCGCCCATACCCTGCTCGTCCCAGATTCCGACCACCCCTGACGGTTTATCGATTACCCCTTTCCAATGCGGTTTAGTCCTGAATGCCTCCAACAGTTGGGGATCATTTCGCACGACGATGTTAAGTTGGCTTAGATTGAGCCGAAACTCATACTCTGGCCACGCCTCAGCAAAGTTATGTATATACAACTGTGACAGGGTGCGGTTTGTTCTTGCATCCCAAAAATAAGGATCTAGCGCAATTGCCTTGTCATAACACTCGATGGATTCATGGTAGCGGCCCGTTACCTTGAAAGCGGCCCCTAATTTGTTATAAGCCCGCGGATCCTGGGGTACGGTGTTGGTCACAAGCTGGAACTCGGAGATCGCCTCATCGGATTTACCCATAAGCAAAAGTATCCAGCCACGCTCCGTGACAATAGCCGGATTTCCGGGATCCAATTCCAGGGCACGCTGATTGGCCTGAAGAGCCTCATCCAATCGGCCCAATTCTTTTAAAGTATTCCCCCGATTAAAATGCAACAAAGACGCTTGGGAGGCATGTTTTATGCCCTCCTCATAGCTACGTAAAGCTTCGTCAAACTGCTTCAGATCAAAAAGAATATTGCCGTAGTTGCACCAGGCCTCAGCCTGCTGCGGCACCAACTTTAGCGCGGCAGCATAATCCTCTTTAGCCTCCTGTTGCCGCCCCAGCCCCCGCAAGACCACACCGCGGGAAAATAAAATTTCCGGATTGTTGGGCTGGATATTTAACGCCTGAGAATAACTGTCCAAGGACGCTTCCAATGAATCCGTCTCCGACTGAATGTGTCCGAGCAATTGAAGCGCAGGGACGGAACGCGGATCTTGCTCCAATATCAAAGAAACAAAATAGTAGGCCTCTGAAAATCCACGCAACTCTGTTTTTAGAGCGGCAAGCTCGTAGAGCACATCAATCTGGTCGGGTTTCTTAGAAAGCAGCTCGCGCAAAAGCGTCTCTGCTGAATTAAAATTCCCCTGCTGCCGCAAGAGGCGTGCTTTTTTTAGAGTCGAAACAAAAGTTTTCATTTATTGGCGGATTCAAGTTTGAAGTGCAATTTTGATTAACGAGTGGGTGGGTCAGAATGTGTGAGCATTTTGCCCCATCAA
>JAYQOT010000063.1:0-8288 GCA_038144955.1 Burkholderiales bacterium
GACGGCAGCATCCAGACCCTGCCGCACAACGCCGGCGTGCGCCTGCCCGAACTGCCCGGCGGACTGATCACCCGGCCCACGCTGCTGTGGGACATCGCCGCCAACCGCGCCGGCAACCACGCCGCGCGCGTGTCCTACCAGACCACCGGTATCACCTGGTGGGCCGACTACAACCTGACATACAAGGAAGGCGCCAACGCCAACGCCTGCACACTGGATGTCGGCGCATGGGTGAGCATCGTCAACAAGTCCGGCGCCAGCTACCCGGATGCCAAGTTGAAACTCGTCGCCGGTGACGTCCATCGCCCACAGCCGCAGGGCCGTTCCTACGATGCGCCCCGCGCACAGCGCGCGATGGTCGCGGAAATGAGTGCAAAGGGCTTCGAGGAAAAAGCCTTCTTCGAATACCACCTCTATACGCTGGGACGCCCCACCACGCTGCCCGATAACTCAACCAAACAGATCGAACTCTTCCCGGCTGCGCGCGCCGTGCCCTGCGAAAAAACCATGGTCTACTACGGCGCGGCCGGTGCCCGCCCCTATGGCAGCCCGGCCACCGACCGCAACTACGGCGTGCAAAGCAACAAGAAGGTCGACGTCTACCTCGGCTTCAAGAACGCGAAAGAACGCAACATGGGCATGCCCCTGCCCTCGGGCCGCGTCCGCGTCTCCAAACTCGATGCCGCCGACCAGACGCTGGAATTCATCGGCGAAGACACCATCGACCACACCCCGCGCAACGAACAGGTGCTGATCAAACTCGGCTCCGCCTTCGACGTCGTCGGTGAGCGGCGCCAGGTGAATTTCTCAGTCGACAGCTCGCGCAAGACCATGAGCGAAGAAATCGAAGTCAAAGTCCGCAACCAGAAAAAAGAAGCGGTGACGGTGATGGTCAAGGAAAACCTCTACCGCTGGACCAACTGGCAGATCACCAACAAGTCACATGACTACCGAAAGGATGATGCGCGGACGGTGACGTTTCCGGTGAAGATTGCCGCGGAGGGTGAAGCCGTGGTGCGGTATAGCGTTACCTATACTTGGTAAAACCTTAAAACCGCCGGGGGCAGCCCGGCCAACTCACGGTCGCAAGTGTGAACCCGTTCACCCTTCGACAAGCTCAGGGCGAACGGTAGTTTTGATTTACCTACCCTCACCCATCCGGCGGATGACGCCGCTTTCCCCCAAGGGGACTTACTTCGGGCGCGCGGCTGATCCGCCCTACGCACTGCGGCTGCCGCGCACCGCAAGCTCTGCTATACAATCCCCCCATCCCATAAAAAAGCAAAGGGAGAACACCATGGGCATCGGCACCATCATCACCCTCGGCGTACTGCTCGTCATCCTGGTCTACGCGATCACGCTCTACAACGGCCTGGTACAGATCAAGCACAACGTTTCCAAGGCCTGGGCCAACATCGACGTGCTGCTGAAGCAGCGCCACGACGAACTGCCCAAGCTGGTCGAGACCTGCAAGCAGTACATGAAATTCGAGCAGGACACGCTGGCCAAGGTCATCGAGGCACGCTCCAAGGTGTTCACCGCACGCGAAGCGCAGAACGTGCAGGCCCTGGGCCAGGCCGAAGGTGGCCTGCGCGCAGCGCTGGGCAGCCTGTTCGCGCTGGCCGAGTCCTACCCGGACCTCAAGGCCAACCAGAACTTCCAGCAGTTGCAGACACGGATTTCTAGCCTTGAAAACGGAATCGCCGACCGCCGCGAGTTCTACAACGAGTCGGTGAACATCAACAATGTGCGCATCGAGCAGTTCCCGGATTCGATCATCGCCGGCATGTTCAATTTCAAGGAAGCCCAACTCCTCGAATTCTCCGAGGAAGAGAAGAAGGACGTCGACGTCAAGCAGTTGTTCAACAGTTGATCCCCGCCCGCTGACCCGGGCTCCTGCACAACATGATCGGCAAGACCCGCTCGCTGGGACCGTGGTGGCTCACCGGGTCCGCGCATTTTTTCATCTTCGTCATCGCCTTCCAGTTCGAGGATCCGGCGGTCATCCCGTGGGCGTTGCTGGCGATGAGCCTGGTCAGCTCCTTTGCCTGGCTCGGCAACCACCGCCGCTACCGCCAGATCCACGACCTGCCGACTTCGAAGATCGCCTCCGCGGCGCAGGGCTATGTGGAACTCACCGGCCGCAGCGACCTGATCGACGGTGGCATGATCCACAGCCGACTGCGCGGCCTGCCCTGCTGCTGGTATCACTACACTGTCGAGGAGCAGGATTCGAACGATAAGTGGCATACGATAGACAAGGGCACCAGCGTCGCCCATTTCCTGCTGATCGATGACACCGGCAGCTGTGTGATCTCGCCCGAGGGCGCCGAAGTGGTCACCAGCGAACACCAGACCTGGCGCGAAGGCCGACTGCGCTACACCGAATGGCTGCTGCCGCATCGCGATGTGCTCTACGCCATCGGCGAATTCACCACCCACGGCCGGCACACCGGCGGCGCGGCCGAGGAACGTGCGGAAGTCTCCGCCCTGCTCGCCAACTGGAAAGAGGACAAGGCCGGGCTGCTCAAGCGTTTTGACCTGAATGAGGACGGCAACATCGATCTGAAGGAATGGGAACTGGCACGGGCACAGGCCACCCGCGAAGTGCGCAAACAGCAGGCCGATAATGCGCACAAACTGGTCGAGGGTGTACACCTGCTGCGCAAACCCAGTGACGGCCGCCTGTTCCTGCTCGCCAATGAAATGCCCGATGCACTCGGTCGGCGCTACCGCTGGTGGAGCTGGTTCCACCTGGTCATTTTTCTCGGCACCGGAATTACCGGCTTGGTCCTGATTGGCATAAAATAATTTAAAAACATGGGCTTATGATGAAAGACGGCTTTCTTACCTGCCTCAACAGCAAAGGCTTCCACCGCCTGCACTACACCGACTGGGGCGACCCGGCGAATCCGCGGGTAGTGGTCTGCGTGCATGGCCTGACCCGCAACTGCCGCGACTTCGATGCGCTGGCAGCAGCGCTGGAAAAAAACCTGCGCGTGGTCAGCGTCAGCATCGCCGGCCGCGGCCGCAGCGACTGGCTGCCGAACAAGGAAGACTACGGCTATCCGCAGTACATGGCAGACATGACGGCGCTGATCGCGCGCATCACCGCGCACGGCAACGCCGAAATCAGCTGGGTCGGCACTTCAATGGGCGGCATGCTCGGCATGCTGCTCGCCTCGCGCCCCAACACACCGATCCGGCGGCTGGTACTGAACGATGTCGGCGCGGTGATTCCGAAAGCCTCGATGGAACGCATCGCCACCTACGTCGGCAAGGATCCGCGCTTCGCCAGCTTCGCTGAGCTCGAACAGTACGTGCGTAAGGTGTCGGCGCCGTTCGGGCCTCTGACCGATGCGCAATGGCGGCACATGACCGAACACAATTCAAAACAGCACGACGACGGCCGCTGGGGCATGAACTACGATCCGGACATCGCGCTGCCTTTCCGCAAGGCGCAGGACAAGGACATCGTGCTGTGGGCCCCTTACGAAGCCGTGCACTGCCCGACGCTGTTGCTGCGCGGCGCGCAATCCGACCTGCTGTTGCAGGACACCGCAATCGAAATGACGCGGCGCGGCCCCAAGCCGCGGCTGGTGGAATTCGCCGGCGTCGGCCATGCGCCGGCGCTGATGGCTCAAGACCAGATCGCCGTGGTCCGCGATTTTCTGCTGCAACAGGGTTCATGAAGCGCCAGCGCCTGCCCGGCCCGCCTTCGCTGCTAGATGCGCTGGCTGAAAGCCATATCGCGCAGGCAGCTGAACGCGGCGAGTTCGACGACCTGCCCGGCGCAGGACAACCGCTGGCGCTTGAAGACAATGCGCTGGTGCCGGAGGAACTGCGCGCCGCTTACCGGTTACTCAAAAATGCCGGCTGCCTGCCCAGCGAATTGCAGGTGTCCGCAGAGATGCGCGAGATCGAGGCGCTGCTGGCACAGGCAGGCAGCAGCGAACGGCGCCGCAGCCTGCTCGCACGGATGAACTACCTGCTGTCGCGCCGCCTCGACGGCAGGCGCAACCTGCAGGTCGATGACGATTACTTCATCAAGGTTGCCGAACGTCTCGGCAACTGATCCTGCACACGACCTTCAGCGACGGCCCCACGGCTGCTGCATCTGCTTGCGCTGATCCGGGGTGAGCACTTCATCCATTTCCTTCTGGCCCTGGACCATCAACTCGAACATCTGCTTGTGCATCACTGACATCACTTCGTATTGCCTGCGCGCACCGGCCTCGTCGAATTTTCCGTCCTTGTAGGCATGCATGCCCTGGTAACCCTGCTGGTGCATCCTGCCCATCAGATCCCAGCGCTGCTGATCGAGCTTTTTCTGGATCTCGAGCATTTTGTTTTGCTGATCGGGTGTCAGGTTCAGGTTACCGTAGCCACCCATCATCATGCCGGGTCCTATCATTCCCGGACCCATCATGCCCTGGCCGCCGTAACCGCCCATCATTCCGGGACCCATCATGCCTTGGCCGCCGTAGCCGCCCATCATTCCCGGGCCGTAGTTCTGGGCCACTGCAATGCCCACCAGCGCCGAGAACACCAGTCCTGCAATCAGGAATTTTTTCGTGAAAGTTTTCATGACTGACTCCTTCCAACTGAACAACAATCTCCCTGTTGTTATATTAAATATCAGGGTTGAGGTGCGTATTGTCCTAGATCAAAAACCAGACAGTCTGAAAGCCCGATCTGGAACGAGTCCAGATTTTTGGCAACCCCGGACTCGCACAGAGGCGCCTACGTAAAAAATATTTTGATTACCATCAAAATATTTTTTAGATGGGCGTCACAGATGTAATGCTGAAAATCGGACTATCCACTTCGCCAAACGGCTGAATGGGACGCCGTGAAGAAAGGCGATATCGCTTCAGCGCTGGGGCTGCGGTCGCCGTCCTTCGAACTGGCGGCGGCGCAAATCGCGGAATTCGTCGAGTGAAATGCGGCGGTCGCCATCGCGGTCGACGCTGGCAAAATCGCGCGCAATCACAGGAAAACGCCCCTCGACTTCCAAAGGAGAAAGATAGCCGTCGCCGTCGCGATCGGCCCCGCGAAACTCTTCACTCACCCGATCCGGTGCACCACCACCGTCAGGGCGTGGCGGCCGCTCACGCGGATCGGCACCCGCCTCGAACTGTCGCGATGGGCGGGGATCCTTCGGCTGTACGATGACCATGTCAGCCTGCGGCCCGGGACCGCCGGTCAGCGCCGGCGGCTGAGTCGGCGTCACCTCGACATGGACCGGCGGGCGGTCACGGAATTTCGGTTCTGCCACGGGCGGTGGCGCAGGCGGCGATTCCGGCTGCTTGCGATACCACCCAAGCCCCAGCATCGCCAACAGCAGCACTGCAACAGTCCAGCCGATCTTCTTCCATGATGAACTGTGATCAGCCTGCACCGGTACGGTTCGCGGTGCCGTCGTGCGTCGCAGCGGCTGGGTCGGCGCCACGCTGTCGGCGTCTATAACGCTGGCTGTTTTGGCCACG
Source organism: Burkholderiales bacterium (assembly GCA_038144955.1). Classification (GTDB taxonomy): domain Bacteria; phylum Pseudomonadota; class Gammaproteobacteria; order Burkholderiales; family SG8-41. Next base: position 5,490 of record JAYQOT010000063.1, read on the forward strand.
GTCTTGGCAGGCGCCTGTCCGGACAGTGCAGATTTCCAATCGGCGATCGCCTGCGGCCGCGATTCTGGCTTGACCGCCAGCGCCCACTCGATCGCCCGCAGCAAACCCGGGCTGTAGCGGCTGCCGGCCGCTGAAAGTTCTGCGGCCACGTTGTCACCCTGCAGGCGGCTGACGGCATCGGGGGGATTCTTGTCGGTCACCGCGCGGTAAAGCACGCCGCCCATGGCATAGATGTCGGTCCATGGTCCCTGCTTGCCGTCGGTCGCATACTGCTCGAGCGGGGCAAAGCCCGGCGTCAGCACTGCGGTCAGGCTGCGCGTTGCGCCGCCGGTGGCGCGCGCGGCGCCGAAATCAATCAGTACCGGCGAACCGTTGGCGCGCAGGAAAATATTGGCCGGCTTGATGTCGCGATGGAGGAATTTCTCGGCATGCACCGCCGCCAGCCCGTCGAGCAGCGGCAGCAGGATGGCGCGCAACCGGTTTTCGTCGGGACGCGGAGCACGCTTCAGCAGCTGGTTGAGCGATTCGCCGTCCTCGTAGTCCATCACCATGTAGCCGGTGCCGTTGGATTCGAAGTAGCGGTTGACGCGGACGATGTGCGGATGGCTGAAGCGCGCCAGCGTACGCGCTTCCTGGATGAAACGGTCCAGTCCCCACTGGTAATCGGTATGGTGCTCTGTGGACACAGGCACCACGCTGCCGTCCAGCGCACGCACGGCCAGATCGCCGGGCAGGTATTCCTTGATCGCGACCTTCTTCTCGAGGTTGGTATCCCAGGCGAGGTAGGTCATGCCGAAACCGCCAGCACCGAGCACCGCGGTCAGGCGGTACTCGGCCAGGTTCGAATTCAGCTCAAGCGAATTTTGGTAGACAGTGGATTCGCTCATCTCCGCCCCGCCCCGGCGTTCTTCTAGCTGCCGCTGCCTGCGCGTGCCTGCTGCATCGCCTGCAGCAGAGTGTCAGGATCCTGGGCACCGGAGACGCCGATGGTGCGCCCGAAGATGAAAAATGGCACGCCACCGATGCCGACGCGTCGCGCCTCTTCATCAGCTGCCGCAATCACGTCGGCATCCGCCCCGCTTTGCAGGTACTTCAGCGTCATGTCGCGATCGAGGCCAGCCTGCGCCGCATAATCCGCGAGCATGGCGTTGTCGGTGAGGTTGGCGCCCTCTACGAAATAGGCGCGGAACAGCGCCTCGGCTACGGCATCCTGTTTACCCAGTTCACCGGCATGGTGCAGCAGGCGGTGTGCATTCACCGTGTTCGGCTGCACCGAGATTTTTTCGAACTGCAGGTCGAGGCCGACGGTCTTGCCGACGTCAGCGACGCGCTGGTAGCGGCCGTGACCGCCACCGCCGAACTTGCGCTCGATATATTCGAGCCGCGGGATACCGCCTGCCGGCAGATCGGGATTCAACTGGAATGGCAGCCAGCGCACGGCAGGCTGTTCTTCATCGGGATACAGTTCTGCGAACTGCTTCAGCGCAGTTTCCAGCTTGCGCTTGCCGATGAAGCACCAGGGTCAGACGACGTCGGAAACGATATCGATGGTGACGCGGTTGCTCATGAAGCCTCCTGAACGGGACATGCTGCCATTATACCGATTGCAAGTTATTGTTTTAATTGATTATTTCATGATTATTGTTTTAATTGATTATTTCATGAACGCAGCGGGGAAAGATCGATCTTCCCGCTGAAAAAACCCGGCACCGACTTGAGGAACGCGTCGCACTGCGCATCGCTCCAGCCGCCGAAGCGTGCATTGCGGCGGAACTTGTCCTCGATCTCAGCGCGCGGCAGCGGTTCCTGGTAACCGCCACGGATGTGCGGCTGGCGCTCCTCGAACACGCGACCGTCCTTCAGCGTCATCTTCACATGTCCGGTGTAGGCCTTGGGATAGGGATTGTTGGGATCGACGACGTATCGCACCTTGCCGGCAAGTGCGAGGATGCGCTCGTCGCGCACGGTCTCTTCGGTGAATGCAGCAAGTCCCGCCCCACCGGTGACGAAAGCCACCGCAATGTTGAACGGCGCACTGAACTTCGCCGCGTAATCATTTGCAGGACGTTGCTTGGCCGGCAGCGGGTCCCACAGCCGGTGCACATAGCCCTCGGCAGTTTCGCAAAGCACGTCCTTGACGTCTTCAGCCTTGAATCCCTGCTTCGCCAGTCGCAGCGCGCAATCGACATAGGGCTGGTTCATGGTGCCGGTGGCATAGGGCTTGAAGGTGATGCGGGAAGTAAACCAGTCCTTGCCGAAATCGCGGAACAGCACGTCGTAATCGCCCTGCATATTGCGAGCAAAAGCGTAATACAGGCCGTGCGTACCCTCGAACACCGTGCGCGGTCCGAGAAAGCCCTGCTGTCCCAGCCGCGCGGCCTGAATCGCGCTGTTGGCGGCCCAGCCCGGATGCAGGCGCTTGGTCCACGCACCCTCGGCCAGATATTCAATGATGCCGCCGGTCATGCTGCCGGCAATACCCAATGCGTCGACAGTCTGCCGTTCGGTCAGACGCATCGCCCGCGCCACCGCCAGCGTCGCCGCCATCGCGCCGAGCACGCCGGTGGGATGGAAACCGGATTTGTGTATCGCCTTCGGGATCACCATCGACAGCCGGCACAGCACTTCCACGCCGGTGACAAATCCGGCCAGCACATCCTTGCCGTCGAGCGCAAAGCGCTCTGCTGCCGCCAGCACCGCCGGCAAAATCACCGTGCTCGAATGTACCGGACCGCCCTCGAAGGTGTCGTCGAAATCCTCGCCGTGGGTCGCCGTGCCGTTGATGGTCGCCGCATTGCC
>JAYQOT010000063.1:8452-11669 GCA_038144955.1 Burkholderiales bacterium
TGGCATCGACCGCGGCCGCCTGCCGCGCCAGTTTTTCGGCCACGGCCACTTCAGGCAAGGCACCACTCATTGCATACGCTCCAAAAAAACGGGGGCTTGCACCCCCGCGTGTTTCGTCCCCCTGTCAGGGGCATTCGGTTCCGGTTCAGCGCACCAGCTTGACGCCGGCGTCCTTGAGGATGCCGCGCAGGGTCTGGGTGTACTCGCTGACGAACTTGTCGAGGGCCGGTCCGGTCAGGAAACCGTCTTCATAGCGGTTCTCCTTGATGAAGTCGGCCCAGTCCTTGGTGCCGTGCAGCTTGGTGAGCACGTCAACGTAGTAGGCCTTGGCTGCAGGCGACATGCCGGGAGGCCCGACAAAACCGCGCGCCTGCGGTACTTCCGGCACCTTGTAGCCCTGCTCGTTGATGGTCGCGATATTGGGCATGCTGGGGATGCGCTTCTCCATCAGCGTCGCCAGCACGCGGATTTTCCCGGCCTTGATCTGCTCTTCGGCCTCGGAAGGCTCCATCACGAACATGTCGACGTGACCGCCCAGCAACGCGGCCACGCGCTCGCCGCCGGACTTCATCGAGATGAACTGCCAGTCGGCACCGCTCGCCTTCATCAGCAACTGGCGGATGGTGTTGTCACGGCCGCTGATCGAGCCACCCGATTGCTTGAGCTTGCCCGGATTGGCTTTTGCAGCATCAAAAAAGTCCTTGGCGGTCTTGTACGGCGAATCCGCGCGTACCGTCATCACCGCCGGTTCCAGGATGAGTCGCGCGATGGGCGTCAGGTCGCTCATCGTGAATTTGGCATTGGAACGGATCTGCGGGTTGACGAACCATACGCCGGTGAACACCGCAACCAGGTGGTTCTCGCCCTTTTTCTCGCCCAGGTAGGACATCGCCACCAGACCGCCGCCGCCGGCCTTGTTGCTGACCTGGATCGTCTGGCTCACCAGTTTGGTCTTGCCGAGCAACCCCTGGACGGCGCGGGCGAAGACGTCGCTGCCTGCTCCGGGTCCGGTATGCACCATGAATTCCAGCGGACGCTCCGGCGTGAATGCATGAACGGGTGCGGCAACCACCGCAGCACCTGCAATCATCGAGATTGCCAACAGCCTGATTGAGTTTTTCATTTACTTTCTCCTCGTCGTGATTTTCCGCTGATGCGGATGTTTTTATGCTTCCTGGTCCGCCACCTTGTTACGCCAGGCTGAAACCTGCCTGAACAAGGGGCCGATCAGCACGGCTGCGGTCATCACCAGGATGACCAGGGCCAGGGGCCTAGTATAAAGGATCGAGATGTCCCCCTGAGACATCATCAGCGACTGGCGTACCGCGTTTTCCATCAGGTCACCCAGCACCAGTCCCAGTATCAGCGGTGCCGCCGGATAATCGACCTTGCGCATCAGGTAGCCCAGCAGCCCGAAAAACGCCACCAGCCAGGTATCGAGCAGGCGCTGATCGACGCTGTAGACACCGATGATGGAGATGCCCATGATCATCGGATAGAGCACGTAACCGGGCAGCTTGAGTATCTGTGCGAACGCCGGAACCAGCGGCAGGTTGAGGATCAGCAGCATGATGTTGCCGATGTACATGCTCGCGACCAGCCCCCAGAATATTTCCGGATGATCCTGGATCAGCAACGGTCCCGGCCGCAGCCCCCACAGTATGAAAGCGGCCAGCAGGATTGCGGTCGTCGCCGAACCGGGAATGCCCAGCGTCATCAGCGGCACCAGTGCACCGCCGGTTTCGGAATTGTTGGCCGCCTCGGGTGCCGCCACGCCTTCGACGACGCCGGTGCCGAACTTCTCGGGACGCTTCGACACCGCCTTCTCGATGCCGTAAGACACGAAAGAAGCGATCGTCGAACCCGCGCCCGGCAGCACACCGACGAAAAATCCGACCAGCGAGCCGTTCAAAAACGCAAAACGTGAGTCCTTGATGTCCTGCCAGTTGGGCATCAGGTTGCGCAGTCCCTTCGGCACCTTGAACATCTGCTGCTTGTCATTGCCGCCCAGGTTGGCCAGCACTTCGCCAATGGCGAAGGTGCCGATGGCAACGACAACGAACTGCACGCCGTCAAACAGTTCGATCTGGTCGAAGGTGTAGCGCTCGGTGTCGGTGAACATGTCTATGCCAACGGTGGCCAGCCACAGTCCGACGAACATCGACAGCAGCGCTTTCAGCATCGACTTGCCGGCCAGCAGCACGACCATCGACAGCCCGAAGGCCATCAGCGCGAAATATTCCGGCGGCCCGAAGCGCAGCGCAAACTCCGCCACCGGGGGCGCCACCAGCATCAGCAGCACCACGCCTATCGTGCCGGCGATGAATGAAGCGATCGCCGCAATGCCCAATGCCGGTCCGGCACGGCCGTTGCGCGCCATCTCGAAACCGTCAAGGCAGGTCACCACCGAGGCAGATTCACCGGGAACGTTGAGCAGGATCGAAGTGGTCGATCCGCCGTACTTGGCACCGTAGTAGATGCCGGACATCATGATGATGCCCGCGGTCGGATTCATCTGGGTGGCGAGCGGCAGCAGCAGCGCCACGGTAGCCGACGGTCCCAGGCCGGGCAGGATGCCGACAATGGTGCCGAGAAACACGCCAATGAAACACCACAGCATGTTCATCGGCTGCATGGCCACCGCAAAACCCTGCATCAGATTGGCGAGCATTTCCATCGCGGTCGCCCTAGAAGCCCCAGGGCCCGGCGGGAAGCTGGACCTGGAGGAATTTGACGAACAGCAGCCAGAAACCGGCGGCAGAACCCACGCCGACGCTCAGCGCCGACACGAAGGACCGGCCATAGATCACCTTCACCAGGAACAGCGTCAGCAGCAGATAGCTGACCACGAAACCGACAGGCTTGAGCAGCGCAATCGAGACCGCCAGGGCGATCCAGCCCAGCAGCACCCGGCCATTGCCGGTCCACTTGATCTGCTCCACCGGTTGCCGGCGCAGCACCTCGAGCAGATGCTTGCCTGCCGTCGCGATCGCCAGCACGATGATGGCGACTCCGGTCCAGAACGGAAAGAAGCCCGGCCCTGGTCCGGCGGTGGTCAGGTACACCCAGCTGCTGGCGTGCGTCACGATCAGGATGCCGAGGGCTACCAGCAGCCCCGCCGCCACCAGCTCGCTTTTATTGAGAGCCTTCCACAAATTCATTGCTTGTCCATCTTGTAGCGCCCCACCGGCACGATTTCCGCGGTGGTGCCGCCCGG
>JAYQOT010000064.1:0-11568 GCA_038144955.1 Burkholderiales bacterium
CCCGTTGGCATTTTCGTCTTTCAAATCCTGCCCGCGGGTGAAGTTAATGATGGCATCCCGTTCAGTCGTACTCGCCGCCCCTAGTGCGGCCTGGGTCACGTTGGTATTGTTGAAAGCAACCAAGCTGCTGCAGGTTGTCGGGCTGGTACAGGTATATATATTGCGGTTTTCAACATAAGTCAGCGGAGAAGCGCTGGGGTTGTTGCCCCTGCGGATCACTTCTGCCGTGGCACCCTTCTCCACCATCGGCCCGTCGGGCAGATCCGAGAACACGCTGGTGGTACTGGTCAGGCACAAACCGGCGCCATCCGCCGAAAAATTCCAGAAAGTCCCGCTGTCTGTCGTCCAGTAGCTGGCAGCACAGGCCTGCACGAAGCCGGTCGCCGCCGCCACCGCCTCAAGACCATCCTTGTCAGCCAGCTTGGCCTCATTGTTGAACAGGGCGATCTGGTAGCGCTTGAGATTGCCATACCAGTTCGGCCGCGCATCAGCATTGGGCCTGAACATGCCGATGAACACCTGGTTTTCGTTCTGCGAACGGTTGGTCGCATTGATCGGCAAGCTGGCGGAAGCGAACACGCTGTTGACCGCCTGGATTTCCACCAGGATTTCGCGCAAGGCGTTAAGGATGGCATTTTCATTGGTCGCCTGGAAATAACGCCCCCCGCCAACCTTGGCCATGTTCTGCAGCAACGAAGTCTGACGTGAATCCGGCGCGTCCTTGAACACGTCGATGGTATAAGTCGCCACATTCTGCTGGCCCAGTGCGGAATTGACGTCGGTGGTGTAGAGAAACTTGGCCCATTCATCGGCATACCGTGCATCCGCGTTGCTGGGCAGAGCTGCAGCACCGGTCGGGGTGACCGTAATGACCGAACTCGTTCCCTTGACGGTGAATTCGCGGGAATTGGGGTTAGTGCACAAAGCAGTGGTGCCAGCACTGATGGTCGCCACATCACAGGTAAAACTGTTGGGATCGGCATTCGGATTGGCTGCCGACAAACTCGCCTGATCAAGATTCGCCGTACAGTCGGCCGCCCGGCGAGCAGGCAAAGTGGCCGCCGGATTGCCGGAGGCCGATCCACAAGCCTGACCCGCACTGATAGAGGTCACGACGGTCGATGAACTCCACTGCTGCATGGGCAACTGCGAAGCGTTCCCGCCAACACCGGTCAACAGGGACGCAGGAGCATCCTGCACCGGAAACCCGTTGCCGATGAAAATGATGTAGTTCTTGGCACAGCTGTTAGTACTGTCGATCGGTGGCTGATATTCCACAAAAGGGTTGGTGAAAGCCCTTCTGTCGGTTCTGGTATCGGGGTTTCCCGAATAGCGCAGCGGGCCGAATTGGCTGGCGCTGATGGGCGACCCGGCCACATTGGTCGTCGCATTGGCCGGGCTGGTATACCCGCCGAAATATTTGAAGGCCTCGAACAGAGCGGCGCTGTAATCCACGTTTGAACCCACGCTCTCGTTGAGCGTCCCGCTGCTGTAATTGTTGAATATGCAATTGGGCGTTCCGTTGAGGCTGTTGGGCCCGTTAACGCAAGACGATGTGCCGATCATCTCCTGCAGCGCCGCCTTGTTGGTCGCGTTCATCTGGCTGATTGCAAAACGCGGATAAGCGCCGTCCTTGTTGCCACTGCCAGTTCCCGCAGTAAGCATCATCAAACCGAGGTTGATGCCTTCACTCAACTCTCCAACGACCGTGCGCAGTGAACGCAACTCGGCCTGCCCCTGCTTTTCACCACCGGGCCAGTGCTGGGCGGCAGAAGCCCAGTTCGCACTGTTGTCGATAATGATCAATACGTTTGGGCGTGTGGCCGCCGTAGCCGCTGCAGACCCCACAAAAAGGTCAATGTCCTCTGCCCTGACTGCATCCGGTCCCGGCAGAAGCAACATGGCAAGAGCCAAAGGCAGGATCGAAAATTTTTTCATGTCAAAAACCGTCCAAAAGGATTTACTGGTCGACCAATTGAAATTAGAGGCAAGTTGCAGTGGTGTCGTCCGAGCTGACGCGAACGCGAATGCCTTGCGTTACAGTCGCTTTGGCGCCCGTTGCGACCCCGGTTGTTACGGCGGTGATTTCCCAAACAGTATCTGCACAGAGGGAATCTCCACTCGCGCTGCCGGTTACGCCGAATTGTTGCTGCTGCCCTGCAGCACACCCCAAATCCTCGCTATCACTGAGATTGAGTTTACCAATTTTGATCGGACTAACAAAAACACAAGCGGGTTGCGGACTGAGAACCGTGGTGTAGTCATTGACACCATCGCCATTGACGTCAGTGCAGGCGGTATTGGCAGTTCCACCGCAAGGATTGACAACAGCATTCGCCGGGCTGGAAATGAACGTAGGGGTACTCAGCACTGTTTCCACAAGCTGCTGCGCCGCACCCACGGCTTCGCTGCGAGCCTGCATATTGCCCACTACTTTGAGGTTAGTAGTGCCGGTATTCATCGCCGTAACCGCAAAAAGAGTAAGCATGACCAGCATCACCAAAGCAACGACCAGGGTCATGCCCTGCTGGGTCCGGATATGCAAATTCATGGTTGATCTCTCCTGCCGGAAGGATTTACCACTCTGACTACGTTGGTATAGACGTGACGACGGTAACCGTCGGAAAACGGACCTAGAACGATGGGATTCCCTGCGGAGTCGTTGCCCAGGGTATAAGTCTTGCTGTCGGTATGCCCCGGAGACCGTTCGATATTGCGCGCCAGGACATGGATGTGTGCGGTCACAACATCCCGCCAGTTATCAATTGCGTTGCAGTCAGTACACCCCCCGAAGGTATAGGTGGCCGGATCAGAGGTATAGGCTTCGGGGCTCCCATCCCTGCTGCTGACCGGCGTTGGCAACTTGTCTACGCCATAGGAGATACGGAAAAATTCAATACCTTCAACCAGCGGGGTTTCCGTGAACCCGGACCCCGTAAATTCCATGCGCTTGAGCGTCGGAATATTCTGGCCAGCGCCATTGGTGTCGCTGATAAAGTAGATATTGGTAAAAAACTGCCTCAAGGCCGCACGGGTCGCACAGTCCCTGATCCTCAGGGTGAAAGTGGCGGTTCCAGAAAGCCCCAGCACATAAGGAGTGGTAGGTGCTTCACTGTCGCACAGGGAGATCTGCAGGTACGGGCTACCCCCAGCAGCTGCAGGACAGCCCGCAACACCGGCAGCACATGAGCGAACGCGCCTCACAACCAGAACGTCAGTATTGGATTTGATGGTTGGAACACAAGAAGGGAGGACACTACCTGCGGGGTAGCCCTGAAGGTGCATCGGGAGCGCGGATTCCAGTACAGAAAGCGTGGTTGAGCAGGGATCGGGCAAAGCACCCGGGGACGCGAGGGTTCCCACGTTAAGTTCACCCATGAATCCCGCAAGACGCACATCATCTGAAAGCAGTTCCACGGCATACCGTCCGTTTTCTATTTGACGGCTGGTGCGTTCAATTTCATTACGCGATGCACTGGTGTTAATAAAAACGCTGGTTACCGCAGTCAAAATCACCAAGGCCAAGGCTATGGAAATCATCAGCTCTACCAGAGAAAGACCGGCCATCTTGCGCTGGCGCGCTTTCAACCCTTCTCTGATCAACACGTTCTGATTAATGATGGTCATGGTGTGACACAAGCCCCGGTAGTAGGATCATTCTGCAGACAGCCGATCACGATCGTGGCAACAAGGGCGCGTCGCGTAGCCTCGTTGCCATAGAGCCCGGAGCCACAGGCTGAATTAGGCACAGCGGTAGGGGTCAGGCCCTGCCATACGACGGCAACATTCATTTGCCGCGGCATTGTGGTTACGGGGTTGGAAATGCATCCTCTGGCCCCGATCATTGCGCCCACACTCTGGGTGCCTGAAGTTTCAGCGGCGCCAAGCAGCATGTTTCCCCACTCGCACAAATCTAGATCCGCCCCGGTTTTACCAGCGCAGCTTATTATCGTATTGCCCTCACCCAAGGGTGTGGCGGTAACGTAAGCAGTCGCATTTTTCCGGTTGCCGTTAATGCGGGCCACCATATCCTGCAAAACCAGTATGGCCTGAGCCCTTTGGTAAGCCTCTATTTCCGCGACCTGGATACGGGCCTGTAATCCCGCCAATCCGAGCAAGCCGATCGTCAGTATCACTATGGTCACCAGGATTTCAATCATCGTGAAACCCGACTGATCCTTTCGGCACACGGACAGGGAAACTCTCATATTCATGGACAAACTCCCTGCTGGGTAACCGGACGCCCGCTCAGGTCTATGCTCACGCATCGTGAATTGGCGCTGTTCACTCCCGGCGCGGTCAGGCTGAACGATGTCACGGCCGCACTCAGCCTCCCCATGCCGAGATAAATGACGCTTGCCGGGCCGGTCAGGGTTATTCCGTTAAAGGCGGACTGGCTGCGGAGCGTGGTTCCAGTCGCCGTCTCGGTGACCGTCCAGCCGCTGGCCCAGTTACCCCCTACCGGCGTGACAGTGACAGATCCGTTACGGGTAATGGCCTCGCTGCGCGCATAAACCAAGGTGGAATAGATGTCGAAACTGGCGCTTTTGACACTGTGGTTGGCGATGAAATTGCCCAGATAGGGCATGCCGACACCCGCAAGAATTGCGAGGATTGCAATGACCAGCAGCAACTCAACCAGCGTAAAGCCCCTGTCTGCTGGCTGAGAACTTTTACACCGGGTGCGAGTAATCACCATCCAGGCTGTCCGCCGCGGGTTTTGGCGCCAAGATTATTAAGGGTTAAAACCCCATCGGTAGCCTGCGCCTGACCGACAACCGGAGTCGCGGTGATGGTAAATTCCGGTGGTATTGCCGGCGCGGCTGGATCAATAGTGATCGTGTAATAAGTCGAAACGTCGGTTGGTACGGTCAGGCCCAAGGTCGTCAGCGCACCAGCGCCAACAGCATAGTTGCGGGCATCCAGCAGGTACTGATTCTGGCGGTTGGCAACCTCCATCATGTATGTTTGCGCAGTGGCGCGACGCCCCTTATTCACATGCTCCTTGTATGAGGGGACGCCAATGGCAAGCAAAACGCCAATGATCGCGATGACAATCAGCAGTTCAACCAGCGTGAACCCGATATTTCTGTTCATTGAAAACTCCTTTTACTATCAGAATGATCATCCATGCAGCCCATCGGTTCCAGCATCTACCGATTAATGGTCGCTGAACAGGCATAAACGGTCTCAAGTTTATGATGAACATGGCATTTTCGTGAAAAAATGCTCAAATTGAACGCTTGGAAAGCCCCTCCCTGAACTTCACCCTTAGCCCTGTTATTGTTGAATCACAGGCAAATAAGGAATTTTTATGCGCTAAGCCCTTTGGGCAGCGGGAACGTCACCCGCTCGGCAATGCCATCGAGTGCTGACACCGACTCGGCTCCCATGCTGCGCAGCCGCTCTATCACTGCCTGCACCAGCACTTCGGGCGCCGATGCGCCGGCAGTTACGCCGACAGAGTTCTTGCCGGCAACCCACGCGACCTGGAGTTCGCCGGCATTGTCGACCATGTAGGCCGGCACGCCCTGCTGCTCCGCCACTTCGCGCAACCGGTTCGAATTCGAGCTGTTGGGAGATCCGACCACGATGACCACATCGCAACGCTGCGCCAGGGCCTTGATCGCGTCCTGCCGGTTTTGCGTCGCGTAGCAGATGTCGTCTTTTTTGGGGCCGACGATGTTGGGAAAACGCCCGCGGATTGCAGTGATGGTGCGCGCCGCATCATCCATCGACAGAGTGGTCTGCGTGACATAAGCCAGGTTGCGCTCATCCTGCACCTGGAGCCTGGCCACATCCTCGGGGCCCTCGACGAGGTGCATGCCACCGGCGCTTTGCCCCATCGTGCCTTCGACTTCGGGATGGCCGCGGTGACCGATCATGATGATCTCGCGACCCTGATCGCGCATTTTCGCAACCTCGACATGCACCTTGGTCACCAGCGGACAGGTGGCATCGAAAACCCGCAAGCCGCGCGCTTCGGCATCGCGACGCACCGTCTGCGACACGCCATGCGCACTGAAAATCACGGTACTGCCCTGCGGTATCTCATCGAGTTCCTCGACGAACACCGCACCCTTGCTGCGCAGATCGTTGACCACGAACTTGTTGTGCACCACCTCGTGACGCACGTAGATCGGCGCGCCGTGGAGTTGCAGCGCACGTTCGACGATTTCGATCGCGCGATCGACACCGGCACAGAAACCACGGGGATTGGCGAGCAGTACTTGCATGTTGCTGATTATAACTCTGGCGCTGAGTCCGTCATCGAAGAATGGTTATTTTTATTAATAAAATCAATAACTTGCATTATTTCCCCGAAGCCTGTCCGCTGCGCAATCCGTCAAAGATCAGCAGTGCAGCACCGCAGGTAATCGCTGAATCGGCGATGTTGAACGCCGGCCAGTGCCAGCCGAAAGCGTGAAAATCCAGAAAATCAATGACTGCACCGACAGTCACGCGGTCGATCAGGTTGCCGATGGCTCCGCCGAGAATCAGGCTCAGCGCAATGCAGAACAAAGTCTGCTGCGCATAGCGGCGCAGCATGAATACGATCCATATCGAGGCAATGATGGCGATGGCGCTGAACAGTTCGCGCTGCCACCCGCCCATGCCGGCAAGAAAACTGAACGCAGCGCCGCGGTTGTAGACCAGCAGCAGGTTGAAGAACGCGGTCACCTCCAGCGGGGGCTGCCCGGCCAGCGCCTGGACTGCCGCGTACTTGGTGGCCTGGTCCAGCGCGATCACCACGCCGGAAATCAGCAGCCAGCGCCACATCAGGCGTAACTGCGCGGTTCGCCCGCACCGTAGAGATTCGCGGTACAGCGCCCGCACAGATCGGGGTACTGCGCGTCGTGACCGACGTCAGCACGGTAATGCCAGCAGCGCTCGCATTTGGCGTGGCTGCTCGGACGGACCTCAATGGCAACGCCCGCCCCCTCCTGAGACGTGACCTGAGCACTCGAAGTGATCAGCACGAAACGCAGGTCGTCACCCAGACGCCGCAACGCTGCAGCAGTCTGGCCTGCAGCCTTGATCCCGAGTTCCGCCTGCAGTGATGAGCCCACCGCACCCTGCGCGCGCAGCTCCTCGATTTTCTTGTTGGCCTGATCGCGCACCTGGCGCACCTCCTGCCAGGCCGTCGCCACCGCAGCATCAAAATCCTGCTGCGGAATACGGTGCCACTCTTCCTCGAAAATGCTGCTCTCATTGCCGCTGCGGAACACCTGCCAGGCCTCCTCGGCGGTAAAACTCAGCACTGGTGACAGCAGCTTCACCAAAGTGGCAGTGATGTGCCACAGCGCATTCTGCGCCGAGCGGCGGGCGCGTGAATCGGCGCCGGCGGTATAGAGGCGATCCTTGAGGATGTCGAGATAAAACGCGCCGAGGTCCTCGGAACAGAACGCCGTCAGTTCCTTGACGACGGTGTGGAATTCGTAGCGGTCGTAGCCCGCGGCAGCCTTCTCCTGCAGGCTGCGGGTGATTTCCAGCGCATAACGGTCGATCTCCAGCCACTCCGCGACGGGCAATGCATGTTGCGCCGGGTCAAAGTCGGAAATGTTCGCCAGCAGGAAACGCAACGTGTTGCGGATGCGGCGGTAGGATTCGACCACGCGCTTGAGGATCTCCTTCGAGATCGACAGCTCACCCGAATAATCCGTGCTCGCCACCCACAACCGCAGGATGTCGGCACCGAGTTCACCCATGACCTGCTGCGGCACGATGACGTTACCCTTGGACTTGCTCATCTTCTTGCCTTCGCCGTCAACGACGAAGCCGTGGGTCAGCAGCGACTCGTACGGAGCCCGGCCGTCTGTCATGCAGCCGGTCAGCAGCGAGGAATGGAACCAGCCACGGTGCTGGTCGGACCCTTCGAGGTAAAGGTCAGCGGGGAATTTTGACTCGGCAGAATGAGAGCCGCGGAGCACGGTGTGATGCGTGGTTCCCGAATCAAACCAGACATCCAGCGTGTCCTTGATCTTTTCGTACTGCGCGGCATCGGCGCCCAGCAGTTCCTCGGCGCTGATCGCCTGCCAGGCTTCGATGCCTTCCTTCCCCACGCGCCGGGCGACTGTTTCCAGCAGTTCGAGCGTGCGCGGATGCAGTGCGCCGGTTTCGCGGTGCACGAAGAACGGCATCGGCACGCCCCACTGCCGCTGCCGCGAAAGCGTCCAGTCGGGCCGGTTGGCAATCATCGCGTGCAGCCGCGCCTGGCCCCACGACGGAAAAAACTTCGTTGCCTCCACTGCGCGCAGTGCCGTGGTCCGCAGTGTCTCCTTGGGTTTCCTGCCGTTGTAGCCCGGGACCTCCTCCATGCCCGCAAACCACTGCGTGGTCGCGCGCAGGATGATCGGCGTCTTGTGGCGCCAGCAGTGCATGTAGCTGTGCGCTTCCATGCGGTGCGCAAACAGAACGCCTTTTTCCTGCATGTGCTCGACGATCTGCGGATTGGCCTTCCAGATCATCTGTCCGCCGAACAGCGGCAGCGATTCGGCGTATTTGCCGGTGCCCAGCACCGGGGTCAGGATCTCGTCGTCCTTCATGCCGTAGGCATGGCAGGAGCGGAAGTCCTCGACGCCGTAGGCCGGCGCCGAATGGACGATGCCGGTGCCGGTGTCGAGCGTGACGTAGTCGCCGAGATACACCGGCGACATCCGCTCGTAAAACGGATGCCTGAATTTGATCAGCTCGAGTGCAGCGCCCTTGCACGAGGCCAGTGTGGTTCCCGTAAATCCGTACCGTTCCAGGCAAGCTTGCTGCAAATCGGCGGCGAGGATCAGCAGACCTTTGTCAGTATCGACCAGGTGGTAAGTGAACTCCGGATGTGCGTTCAGCGCCTGGTTCGCTGGTAACGTCCATGGCGTCGTGGTCCAGATCACCGCATAGCCCGGCTTGTCCGGCAACGACTTCAGACCGAACGCCTTGGCCACCTTGTCCGGTTCGGCAAACGGGAACCCCACGTCAACCGCCGGATCCTTGCGGTCCTCGTACTCGACCTCGGCCTCGGCCAGCGCCGAGCCGCAGTCGAAGCACCAGTTCACCGGTTTCAGGCCGCGATAGACGTAGCCATTTTCAAGCAGTTTGCCCAGTGCGCGGATTTCGTCGGCCTCGTTTTTGAAAGCCATCGTCAGGTACGGGTTGTCCCAGTCGCCGAGCACGCCAAGGCGCTGAAAATCCTTTTTCTGCCGCGCCACCTGCTCGGTCGCGTAGGCGCGGCACAGCTTCTGGGTTTCCGCGGTCGGCAGATTCTTGCCATGCAGTTTCTCGATCTGCACCTCGATCGGCATGCCGTGGCAGTCCCAGCCGGGCACGTACGGCGCATCGAAACCCGATAGCGATTTCGACTTGACGATGATGTCCTTGAGGATCTTGTTGACGGCGTGGCCGATGTGAATGTCGCCGTTGGCATACGGCGGGCCGTCATGCAGCACAAAGCGCCTGGCGCGACCCTTGCTGGCCTCGCGGATGCGCTGGTAGACGCGCCGCTCGTTCCATTGTTCGAGCATTTTCGGCTCGCGTTTCGCCAGATCGCCGCGCATCGGGAACGGGGTATCCGGGAGATTCAGTGTTTTCTTGTAATCAGCCATGTTTCTGCATCATCACTCGGTTCATTTCGCTTCGCCCAGGCCGGCAGCCGGCGCATCGCGTCGCGCAAAAAAATTCTTCGCATCGCCAACATCCTGCGCGATCTGCCGCTGCAGCGTGTCGATGTCGACATACTTCGCTTCATCGCGGAACTTGTGCAGGAACTCGACCCGCACGTGTTCGCCGTAGATCTCCGCGGCAAAATCAAACAGGTAGACCTCCAGCACCGGCGCCGCGCCGCGCGCCTTGACTGTCGGCCGCACACCCAGGCTCGCCACGCCGCGCATCACGCTGCCGTCCGCGCGATGGAACTCCACCGCAAATATCCCGCACAGCGGCGGACGGTTGTGCCGCATCTGCACGTTGGCCGTCGGGAATCCCAGCTTGCGTCCCAGCTGGTCGCCGCGCACCACGCGCCCGCTGATGCTGTACGGACGCCCGAGCAGGCGCTGTGCCTGCGCAACATCGCCGCCAGCCAGCGCATCGCGCACCGCCGTGCTCGACACCCGCACCCCTTCGAGCATCACCGTCGGCATGGTTTCGACTTCGTAGCCATGCCGCGCAGAAAAGGCCTTCAGCATCGCCAAATCGCCGGCACGTCGCGCGCCGAAGCGAAAGTCATCGCCGACCTGCAACCAGCGCACCCCCATGCCGCGCACCAGTATGCGTTCGATGAATTCCTCTGCAGTGACCTGCGCCAGCGCGAAATTGAAGCGACAGATTTGCACCCGGTCCACGCCGTGCTGCGCCAGCAATTCGCACTTCTCGCGCAGCGTGGTCAGCCGCACCGGCGCCTGGTCCGGTGCGAAAAATTCTCGCGGATGGGGCTCGAAAGTCATCACGCACGCAGGCAAGGCGCGCGCCGATGCCGCAGCACGTAATCGCGCCAGCATGGCCTGATGGCCTAGATGCACGCCGTCGAAATTGCCGATGGTCAGCGCGACGGGAACGGTGGCAGCGTTCTTTACGCTGCGCAGGATTTGCATGGGACGCGCCCTACCTGAGAATCACGCTAAAAGGCTGAATTTTAGCGTGTTTTCAGAGGGGGCCGCTAGGCGATGCGGGTTTGCGCGCAGGTTTCTGGTGGTAAAGCAGCCTGCTGCGCCCGGCGGTATACCTCGCCGAGCAGGATGACTGCGGGGCCGGTGATGCCCAGCGCAGCAACGGTACCCAGCGCGGACAGCGGTAGAAAGATGCTGCGAACCTGTTCGAGAGATGCGTTTTCGACGATGACGGCAGGCAGGTTCGTCCGCGCACCACGGGCAATCAGGGTCTCCGCGATGCGTGCCGCCTCACCGGCACCCATGTAAATGGCGCAGGTATCGGCAGCCAGCGCGCTGCGCGCCCAGTCGTGATCGCCTTCGCCGCTGCCGATGCGCGGGGTGATCAACGCGACATTACGGCTGACACCGCGACGTGTCAGCGATACGCCGAGTCCGGCACTGGCAGCCAGCGCAGCGGTAATACCGGGTACAACACGATACGGCACTCCCGCCGCAGCCAGCGCATCGATTTCCTCCTGCGCTCGGCCGAACAGCATGGGATCACCGCCCTTCAGTCGCACCACCGTCGTGTATTTTGATGCCGCATCGATCAGGCGCTTGTTGATAAAACGCTGGGCTGTTGAATGTTTGCCACAGCGCTTGCCGACCGCAACTTTTTCCGCTTCAGCGGCCAGCGCCAGCGTGTCCGGATGCACCAGCGCATCATGAAACACGATGTCGGCACGCTCCAGCAGTCGCGCTGCGCGCAGCGTCAGCAGGTCGGGTGCGCCCGGACCCGCGCCAACCAGGTACACCGTGCCGATTTCTGCCATCGCCTCAGGACTTCCCGGCGTGGCGGCGGCGGAACAGCGGCAGCGGCCGCTCCACCGAAGCCTGGTAGGCATCGCTGAAATCGGCAAGTGCCGACAATACTGCTTGGGCGGCTATGCCGTCGTTGTGCAGAAAGGCTTCGTAGCCGCATCGCGACAGGTAGAAC
>JAYQOT010000065.1:0-11415 GCA_038144955.1 Burkholderiales bacterium
GCATTGTTCTGTGTAGCCGGCCTGTACACCGGCTTCTTTATCGCCCCCACGGATCATCAACAAGGCGAGTCCTATCGCATCATCTTCATCCATGTGCCGGCAGCCTGGATGTCCATGTTCATTTATCTGGTGATGGCGCTCTGGTCCGCTGTCGGCCTGACTTTCAACACCCGGCTCTCGCACATGATGACCAGCGCGCTGGCCCCGACCGGCGCTCTGTTCACTTTTCTTGCCCTGTGGACAGGCGCGCTGTGGGGCAAGCCGACCTGGGGCACATGGTGGGCCTGGGATGCGCGCATGACCTCTGAGCTGATACTGCTGTTCCTCTACTTCGGGTTCATCGGACTGCAGTCTGGCATAGACGATGCGCGCCGCGCCGATCGCGCCGGTGCCGTGCTGGCGCTGGTAGGCGTGATCAACATCCCGATCATCTATTTTTCTGTGAAATGGTGGAACACGCTGCACCAGGGCGCCTCGATCAGCCTGACCAAAGCACCGACGATGGCCACGACCATGCTGACCGGCATGCTGCTGATGGCTTTGGCAGCATGGTTTTATACCATCGCTGCATCCCTGCATCGCGCTCGCTCGATCATGCTCGAGCGTGAACAGGGCGCAGAGTGGACTTTGCAGCACGCTGGGGGTGCATCATGAACTGGGGTGGCTGGAGCGGATTCTGGAACATGGGCGGTTACGCTTTTTATGTCTGGGGTTCTTACGGAATAACCTTGATCTTGATCATATTGGAGATACTTTTTTTGCGTGCGCGCCGCCGTTCAGCAATGCGACAATCGCGTACGACGCCATCATGAAACCGCGCCCTAAACGCTTTGCAATGATTGCCGCCGGCATCGGCGCGCTGGGTATAGCAGCCACGCTGGTGCTGTCAGCGTTCCAGAAAAACCTGGTGTTTTTCTACACCCCGACCCAAGTCGCCGCCAACGAGGCGCCTCAGGGACGGGCATTCCGTATCGGCGGCCTCGTCGCCCCGGGCAGCGTGCAGCGCCAGGCCGACGGGGTGACCGTGCACTTCATCGTCACCGACACCGCCAAGAACATCCCGGTCAGCTATCGCGGTGCATTGCCCGACCTGTTCAAGGAAGGCAAGGGTGTGGTCGCACAGGGCAAACTCGGCACTGACGGACTGTTCAGCGCCAGCGAAGTGCTGGCCAAGCACGACGAAAACTACATGCCACCCGAAGCCGCAGAGGCCGTGGCCAAGGCGCACGCCGGCAAACCGCCCGGCGCAACCACCGTAGTCGCCCCCGCAGGCAGCAAATGATCCCTGAACTCGGACAGGTTGCGCTCGCGCTCGCCCTCTGCATGGCCCTGGCACAGGGCACCCTGCCTCTGCTCGGTGCAGCCAATGGCAATGCCGCCTGGATCGCGCTGGCGCGACCGGCTGCACGCGGCCAGTTTCTGTGCGTGACGCTGGCCTTCGGGCTGCTCGGCTATTCCTTCATCGTCAACGATTTCTCGATCATCAACGTCGCCACCAATTCCAACTCGGCGCTGCCGCTGCAATACCGCATCGCCGCAACCTGGGGCAGCCATGAGGGCTCCCTGCTGTTGTGGACGCTGATGCTCACTACCTGGGGCGTGGCAGTGAGCCTGTTCAGCCGTCGGCTTCCGGATGAGATGGTCGCCCGTGTGCTGGGTGTGATGGGACTGGTCGGCGTCGGTTTTCTCACCTTCATGCTGTTCACCTCCAATCCGTTTGATCGTCTGTTGCCCGCTGCGCCAGACGGTCGCGACCTCAATCCGCTGCTGCAGGATGCGGGCATGATCTTCCACCCACCGATGCTCTACATGGGCTACGTCGGTTTTTCGGTGGTCTTCGCCTTTGCCATCGCCGCCCTGCTGTCGGGCCGCCTGGATGCTGCATGGGCGCGCTGGTCGCGTCCCTGGGCCACGGTGGCCTGGCTGTTCCTGACCATTGGCATCGCACTGGGCAGTTTCTGGGCATATTACGAACTGGGCTGGGGCGGCTGGTGGTTCTGGGATCCCGTGGAAAATGCCTCGTTCATGCCCTGGCTGGTCGGCACCGCACTGATTCATTCGCTGGCCATCACCGAGAAACGCGGCGCTATCCGCAGCTGGACCGTGCTGCTCGCAATCGCCACCTTTTCGCTGAGCCTGCTCGGCACCTTCCTCGTCCGCTCCGGCGTACTGACCTCGGTGCACGCCTTTGCCACCGATCCCAAGCGCGGTGTGTTCGTGCTGGCCTTCCTGGTGCTGGTGATCGGCACCTCGCTGACGCTGTATGCATGGCGTGCGCCTCGCATCGGCATCGGCGGCGATTTCAGACTGGTATCTCGGGAATCGGCGCTGCTGACCAACAACGTGCTGCTCGCCGCGGCCTGCGGATCGGTCATGCTCGGCACGCTGTATCCGCTGGCACTGGATGCGCTCGGTCTCGGCAAGATCTCGGTCGGCCCGCCTTATTTCGAAGCCGTCTTTGTACCCCTGATGGCGCCCGCGATCTTCCTGATGGGCATAGGCCCCTTGCTGCGCTGGAAAGAAGCCGCCCTGCCTGAACTGACGGTCCGTCTGCGCTGGGCCGCCCTGACCAGCCTGATTGCCGCCATCCTGGTGCCGCTGGCCATGGGACGCTGGACCTGGATGGGCGCAACAAGCCTGCTTTTCGCTGCGTGGATCACCACCACCAGCGTAGTCGGACTGCGCCAGCGCCTGCGCAGCGATGGATCCGGCGGCGGACTTGCGCAGCGCATGCGCAGGGTACCGCCCAGTTTTTACGGCATGCACCTTGCGCACCTGGGGGTCGCCGTGTTCATCGTAGGCGTCACGCTGGTGGGCAGCTACCAGAGCGAATCCGACGTGAAAATGAAAATTGACGATCACACCACCCTTGCCGGGCACCAGTTCCGTTTAAGCGATATCCGCGAGATCCGCGGTCCCAATTACATTGCCGCCCGCGGCACCATCGAAGTCAGTCGTGACGGAAAACCCGTCACCACCCTGAATCCGGAAAAACGCGTCTATCTTGTTCAGAACATGCCGATGACCGAAGCCGCCATCGACCGGGGCGTCACCCGCGACATCTATGTCGCCATGGGCGAAGAACTGTCGCCGGGCACCTGGATCGTGCGCATCTGGCACAAACCCTTCGTCAACTGGATCTGGATCGGCTGCGTGATCATGGCCCTTGGCGGCCTTATGGCGGCCAGCGATCGTCGCTATCGTGCGGGGCGCGCGACATGACCACCGAAACCGGCACACCGCCAGCCCCAAAAAAAATATCGATGCGCTACCTGCTGCCGCTGGCCGCCTTTCTGGTTCTGGCGGTATTTCTCGGCATCGGCCTCAACCTCAATCCACGCGAAGTTCCTTCTCCGCTGGTCGGCAAACCCGCGCCTCATTTCGACCTGCCCCAACTGCACAGCCCGGACCAGCGCTTCAGCGAAACAGACATGCGCGGCAAAGTCTGGATGTTCAACGTCTGGGCGTCCTGGTGCGTCAGCTGCCGCGAAGAACACCCCGTGCTGATGGAACTCGCCAAATCAGGCGTCGTCCCGATTGTCGGCCTCAACTACAAGGACAAGCGGGATGAGGGCATTGCCTGGCTTAACCGTTTCGGCAACCCCTACCAGCTCTCCGCCTACGACGAGCGCGGACAGGTCGGCATCGACTACGGCGTCTACGGCGTTCCCGAGACCTACCTCATCGACAAGCGCGGCGTGATCCGCTACAAGCGCATCGGCATCGTCACGCCGCAGATCGTCAAGGACAAAATCCTGCCACTGGTCGGCGAACTCAACCGTGAATAAAAGCCTAATTGCACTGCTTTTGATGCTGGCCACTTTTCCCGCTTTCGCGGGTGAAGCTGCGCCGGTCGCCGCCAATGTCGCCCTGGAAAAACGCGTCAACGCGCTGGCCGAGGAATTGCGCTGCCTGGTCTGCCAGAATCAGACCATTGCCGACTCCAATGCCGGACTGGCGGTTGACCTGAAAAACCAGGTCCGCGAAAAACTGGCCGCCGGAATGAGCGAGCGCGAAATCATCGACTACATGGTCCAGCGCTACGGTGATTTCGTGCTCTACCGTCCACCGGTCAAGACCGCAACCATGTTGCTATGGTTCGGGCCTCCGCTGCTGCTGGCGCTGGGTCTGTGGGTGCTGCTAAGTACGCTGCGCCGCCGCCGTGAAGCCCCTCCGCTCAGCGCTGACCAGCAGGCACGCGCACAAGCCCTGCTTGATTCAACGAAAAACCAGCGCTAATGATCACCTTCGTGATATTGGCAATACTGCTCACCATCGGCGTTTTGATGGTGGTGCTGCTGCCCCTGCGCAATCGCGCAACACCCACCACCGGGACTACTGCGGCAGCCAATATCAGCCTCTACCGCGATCAGATGCGCGAACTCGACGATGACCTGGCCGCCGGCACCATAGACCGCGAACGCCATGCCGAAGCCCGCGCCGAACTGGAACGCCGGTTGCTGGAGGATACGGAGGAAAGCACCCCTGCACCTGCTACGGCCATTTCTCCACGCAGCATACGCCATACCGTTCTGGCCATTGCGATACTTGTTCCCTTGATCACAGTCAGCCTGTATCTGGCCACCGGCACCCCCGATGGGTTGGTCGAAAAGGCCGCTCCACAGGATGCCGCTCACACCGTCACTCCGCAGCAGATAGAACAGATGGTCGCCAAGCTGGCCGCACGGCTGAAACAGACTCCGGATGACGGAGAAGGCTGGGTCATGCTGGGACGCTCCTACGCAGCGCTGGAACGGTTCAAGGAGTCCGCAGCAGCCTATGCCGAAGCAGCCGCACGCCTCCCAGATGACGCCCAGGTCCTGGTCGATTACGCCGACGTCCTCGCGATGGCCCAAGGAAAAAACCTTACCGGGCAGCCTGAAAAACTGGTTCGGCGCGCTCTGGAAATCGATCCCGGACACCCAAAAGCACTGGCCATGGCTGGCACCATCGCATTCGACAACCGCAAATATCCCGAGGCCGTCGCCTACTGGGAAAAGCTTGCTGCCGCCCTGCCACCGGATTCCCAAATTGCCGCCTCGGTGCGCGCCAGCATCGATGAAGCCCGCCAGCTGGGCGGCATCAAAGGCAATACAGCCCGGACAGCAAAATCCGACCCTGCGACAACGGGCGCCCGCATCAGTGGCACGGTTCGTATCGCTGACAACCTGAAGGCCCGCATGGCCCCCGATGATCTGCTGTTCATCTTTGCCCGTGCGCAGAACGGCCCGCCGGCACCACTGGCTGTGCTGCGCAAACGGGCTGCGGATCTGCCGGTGAACTTTACGCTGGACGACAGCATGGCGATGGCCCCGGGAATGAACCTGTCGCGGTTCGGCACGGTCATCGTCGGCGCACGCATTTCCAAGTCGGGTGGCGCCGGCCGTCAACCCGGTGACATCGAAGGGTTCAGCAAACCGGTCAAGACCGGAACCAGCAGCCTGGAAATCGTCCTCGATACCGAGGTACGCTGATCCCCCTAGCCCGTCAGGCAGGCGCGCAGTCTTGGAACATCGGGAATACGGATCCGGGCGCCCGAAACTTCGATCAGCGCAGCAGCTCCGAGATCGCGAAGAATCCGCGAGAAATGTTCCTGGGTCAGGTTGAGCTTTGACGCGATGACCCCTTTTCGGGTCGACAGCGTGACATCGACCACGGTCTCTTCGCACTCATCCGGAATTTCCCGCAGCAGGAAACAAACCACCCGCTGCGTTCCTGAAAAGAGCATGTAATTCCGCAGATCTTCTGTCCGGCGATTGAATCGCCGTGCAAGATTTGTGATGACCCGCAGGGCAAAATTTCCGTCCGTCATTACTTCTCGAAGCAGCGCTTCCCTTGTCAGGTGCACCAGCTCGGTATCCATCACAGCTTCAGCCGTTACCGAATGTGGATGACCAAGAAACAATGCTGCTTCGCCAAACGCTGCGTTGGGCCCCAGCACCTCGATGACCTTTTCATGGCCGTTCCCGGTATTCATCAGAAGTTTGACCTGCCCCATGATCACGACGTGCAACCCGGTACTCGGATCCCCCTGACGGAATACAGTGGCTCCGCGAGGCACTTTCTGAATACTGGCTTCAGCAGCCATCCTTTCGTAAAGTTGACTGTCCAGCCCCTCCAGCAAAGCCAGCCCCTGAATCATTTCGGGGATTTTCGAGCGGGCATTCATGATCAGACTCCGAGTGGTTAATCAGACACTACGGCCTCACTTTCCACCTATCGAACCTGCTGCATTTTGATACAGATCAAGTTTTGTGCAGCGCAAAAACCTCCGCTGCAGGGACCGCTAGCAGTTTGACTTACATCAATGTGTTGATAAAATTTTACGTATAAATGACCAATAACAACTATCGGCCGAATCAACCCTGTAACAAACGGCCCCTGGAATACCGGGGCTCAAGGCACGTTTTTCTGCACTTCAACCTGCAACGCGATACCGGAGAAAACAACAATCATGAAAATCCAGCTCCTTACCGCTGCCCTGTTCAGTCTGTTTCTTCTTCAATCCGCCAACGCGGCCGACGTCGATGCCGACGCCGCACAGTCGCTCGCCAAGAAAAGCGGCTGCATGAAATGCCACTCGATCGACAAAAAGAAAGACGCACCCTCGTATCAGTCGATCGCTGCCAAGTACAAAGGCAAACCTGACAGCGAAGACAAGCTCTTCAAGCACATGACATCGAACCCGAAGGTGAAGATCGACGGCAAGGAAGAGACGCATGATTCGCCGAAGTCCAAGAACGAGAAGGAACTGCGCAATCTCGCGCGCTGGATACTCACCCGCTGAATGAACCGGCCACCGGGGACAGCAACATGATCAGCAAATGGTGGCAAGACCTGCAGAACCGCTGCAAGACCTGCTCCCGGGTCACCCTCACCGCCGGCGTCACCTTGATGGCGCTGGTTATTGCCGGCGTGCTGATGGGCGCCGGTGCTGCCGGACTGGCGTGGACCAACACCGAGGGTTTCTGCATCGGCTGCCACGAAATGCGCGATAACGTCTACGCCGAGTTCAAGGGCACGATCCACGACACCAACCGCTCTGGCGTGCGGGCCATCTGTTCAGACTGCCACGTACCGCGCGAGCCGGGTCCGCTGATCGTGCGCAAAATGCGCGCCACCTTGGAACTGATCGGCCACTTCCGCGGCATCATCGATACCAAGGAAAAATTCGAGGCGCACCGTTCAATGCTCGCCCAGCGCGTCTGGAACCGCATGCTCGAAACAGACTCGCTTGAGTGTCGCAACTGCCATCAGCGCGCCTCGATGAGCAAGGACAAGCAGTCGGAGAAGGCACAGGCCCGGCATGCCAAGGCCAACAAGGAAGGCATGACCTGCATCGAATGCCACTACGGCATCGCACATGCCGAACCTGACGGCCCCGGACCACAGGAACTTAAAGCAGCATTGATGAAAAAACAGTAGCAGCGACGCACGCATCAACGCCAACCGCGAGGTAGACGACATGAAGAAAACAGGATCCGCGATACTCACCCTGATAACCGGCCTGACGTTTGCCTTGATTCTAGCGACTGTCCCGCAGGAATCCGCTGCCGCGGAGAAACAGCGCAAGGACATGGTTCTGAAGGGCGATGCCAATTGCACCCGCTGCCATGACGAAAGCGAGGAAGTCCCGGTACTCGCGATCGGCAAGACCAAGCACGGCACCGTCGCCGACGGTCGCACGCCAAGCTGCGCCAGCTGCCACGGCGAAAGCGACACCCACGCCAACAAGCCGGCCGATGCCAAGGAGCGCCCGAAACCCACGCGCGTGTTCAACCGCAAAGGCAACACGCCACCCGAAGTCCAGAGCCAGGCCTGCCTGACCTGCCATCAGGGCGACCCGCAGCGCATCCACTGGAAATCCAGCATGCACTCCAGTCAGGATGTTGCCTGCACCTCGTGTCACAAGGTGCATACCGGTCATGACGCCGTTCGCGACAAGGTTACCCAGCCCCAGGTGTGTTTCACCTGCCACAAGGACAAGCGGGTCCAGGTCAACAAGCCGTCGCGCCATCCGGTTCTTGAAGGCAAGGTCAGCTGCTCCGACTGCCACAACACGCATGGCAACAATCCCAAGCAGATGGTGAAAGCCAGCGTGGTTGAGACCTGCTACACCTGCCACCTGGAAAAACGCGGCCCCTTCGTGCACAACCACCAGCCGGTCACCGAGGATTGCGGCATCTGCCACAACCCGCACGGCTCAACCATCGCCAACCTGCTCAAGTCGCGACCTCCGTTCCTGTGCCAGGACTGCCACGGCACGACCGGGCATCGCAACCAGGCCGCCGGTGTGCCGACCGGACGCATCTCAGCCACCAGTTCGACGGGGAACAATACTGCCGGCAGGGGCTGCCTGAACTGCCATACCAACATCCACGGCAGCAACAGCACACAAAACAGCGCAACCGTCGGCCGGTTCCGCCGCTGATCGACGAAAAGGAGAATGATCATGATCAAGTCCATCGCTCCCTCGTTCCGGCTCACAGCGCTTGCAGCGGCATTGATGCTGGCCTTCGGACCGGCCTGCGCTGACGACGCGGAGGTCGCTGCACTGACCACACCCGACAGTTCGGTCTCGGTCGGCATCGGCAACTGGTCCAAGGACCGTCCCCAGCAAGGTGTTTACGACGGCATGCGCGACAGTGACACCTATGGCCTGTTCGATTTTGACATCCGGAAACGGGATAACGCGACCGGAACCTGGCTGGGCCTGAAGGCACGCAACCTCGGACTGGATAATCGTGAAATCAAGGGCGAATGGCTGCGCCAGGGCGACATCGGCGGTTCCATCGAATACAGCCGCATCGTTCGTGACGCTCCCTACACCGTCAATACCGGCCTGCAGGGCATCGGCACCACAACGCAAACCGTCGGCAACGTCACACCCGGTGCTGGCCGGAACGTGCAACTGGGAACGCAGCGCGATCGCATCACCGCGACCTTCGTCAAACATTTCGGCACCAACCTCAAGCTCAATGCCTCGTTCCGCAACGAGGAAAAAGAAGGAACCCGCCATTACGGCCGCGGTGGTTCCGCAGAATTTCTGGTCGAACCAGTCGACAGCACCACCCGCCTGCTTGAAACCACGCTCAGCTACACCAGCGACAAGCTGCAGCTGTCGGGCGGTTATTTTGGCAGCTCCTACAGCACCAATGTCAGGCTGATCACGAGTGCCGGCACCATCGCCAACGGCGGCAGTACAACGTTCTTCAGCAGCCAGCCTCTCGATAACATGGCACACGAACTATTCCTCAACGGCGGCTACAACTTCTCAGCGACCACCCGTGGCACTTTCAAACTCTCCTATTCGGTGGCCACGCAGAATGAACGCCTGCCTACCGCAGACGTTCCCGGGTTGCCCGCCGCCGGCGCCCCAGCCTACCTCGACGGCAAGCTGGAGACCACGCTGGTCGAATTCGGTCTGACAGCGAAGCCACTGCCCAAGCTTTCGGTACTCGCCAACCTGCGCTACCGCGATTTTTCCGACAAGACACCGGTCCAGCAGTTTGTGTTCGGCGGAACGCCGATGTTCTACACGCCATTTTCCTACCGCAACACCGTCGGCAAGCTGGAAGGCACTTATCGCCTGAATGGCGGCTACAGTGTGCTGGGGGGCATCGAATACAACGCCCAGGATCGCACCACGCCGACTCCTGCCGGGGTAATTCGCGTCCCCTTCGTCAGGCAACTGGACAACGCCTCCTATCGCGCCCAGATCCGCAAATCCATGTCGGAAACGGTCAACGGCACGCTGGCCTATGTGCATGAAGACCGCAAAGGCAAGGGCTACTTTGCATCAGGGGAAGTCGAAGAAAACCTCATTCACCCGCTTCATATCGCTGATCGCAAGCGGGACAAGGTACGGGGCATGCTCGACTGGTTGCCGACGGAAAAACTCAATCTCCAGTTCGCGGTTGAAAGCTCCACCGACAAGTACGGCAACGGCCCCAACGGCAATCCGCTGGGTATCCAGAAAGGCACCGGCAGCCTGTTTTCGGCCGATGCCAGCTACCAGATAAGGGAAGACTGGCAGCTTCGGGGCTGGATTTCGCAGGATCAGTCCCAGGCTGATGAAATTACCATCGGCAATGGCGGCGGCACTCAGCGCAAGGTCAACATGCTGAGGGAAACAGGCACGTCATTCGGCATCGGCCTCAACGGCAAGGTGTCCGACAAAATGAAGATCGGCGGCGATATCGAGCAATTCCGCAACATCAACAAGTACAACCAGACCTTGTCCGGCGGCGCAACGCAAACCGCGGGCACGATAACGACCCCGGACATCACCAGCACGCTGATGAAAATCAAGCTGTTTGCCACCTATGCCATGCGGAAAAACACGGAACTGCGCTTTGACCTGGTTCACGAGAAATGGAGCACCGACGACTGGACCTGGAACATGTTTCCCACCACCGGTGTGACGCCTTGGGCTTACGGGTCAACGACTGATGGCACGACGGTAATTGCCAGTCCGAAGCAGGAATCGACCTTCGTCGGTGTGCGGCTCAAATACAAATTCTGACGGCTGACTGTACAGCCTCAGCCCTCACGGCCCGCCTTATGGCGGGCTTTTTTTCGCGATTGACAGTCCCGCCGAGGCCTAGAAGAATAGGCCCCCACCATGGAACGTCGCGACTTCATCCGTGTCTGTGCCGCATCCGCCCTGGGGCTGGGCGCCGGGGAAGCCGTTCCCGCTGCCGATGCGCGCCCCAAGCCTTATGCACGTGCCCTGCTGGTTGACGCCGGAGGCCAGCCGCTGCGCGCCAGCCGACTCGCGGCGGGCGAAAACTACATATTCAACTACCCTTTCGAAGGCACGCCCTGCTTTCTGCTCAACCTCGGCAAGCCGACGGTCGAGAATGTGTCACTGAAAACAGGAAACGGCTCCGCCTATCGCTGGCCGGGCGGAGTCGGTCCGCAACGCGCAGTCGTCGCCTATTCGGCCATCTGTTCACACCAGCTGACCTACCCGACGCGGCAGATCAGCTTCATCAGCTACCGCGACCAGTCGACTGCTTCGAAAATCAGCAAACCGCGGATGATCCACTGCTGTTCCGAACACAGCGAATACGATCCTGCCGCCGGCGCGCGGGTGATGGGCGGGCCCGCACCGCAACCGCTGTGCGCGATCCTGCTTGAACACAATCCCGCCGACGACACCCTGCATGCCACCGGCACTCTGGGCGGGGAAATGTTCAATACCTTTTTCAGCAAGTACGAAATGCGGCTGGCGCTGGAGCACGGATCGACCAGCCGTGCGCAGCAGCAGATAGCCGCCACCACCATAGTCAGCCCGTTGGCACAATTCTGCAAACAGCAGGTCAGATGCTAAAAACATAATTAAATCAATAACTTGAGTAATCCGTGTGGGCGGATGCGGGAGCCGACTCCCGACCTAAGGAGAGCATGCAT
>JAYQOT010000066.1:0-10772 GCA_038144955.1 Burkholderiales bacterium
TTGATCTGCCACTGCACTTCGTATTCGATCGCCTGCTGCAGAAAACGGAAACTGTTGAGGTTCTTGATCTCGCGACGGGTGCCGAACTCCTTTGCCCCAACCTGCCTTACCGACACGTTGGCATCGCAACGGAACGACCCTTCCTGCATGTTGCCGTCGCAGACATCGATCCAGCGTACAAGGGCATGCAGTGCCTTGGCATAAGCCACGGCTTCGTCCGCCGAGCGCATGTCAGGTTCCGTCACGATCTCCAGCAGCGGAGTGCCGGCACGGTTGAGATCTATCCCGGTACGGCCGTGGAAATCTTCGTGCAGTGATTTGCCGGCATCCTCTTCGAGATGGGCGCGGGTCAACCGTACCGTCTTTTCCGATTCGCCGACCTGTACGGTGATGGTGCCGCCCTCGACGATGGGCCGTTCGTACTGGCTGATCTGATAGCCCTTGGGCAGGTCCGGATAAAAATAATTCTTGCGCGCAAAGATCGAAGGGGAATTGATTTTCGCGCCGACCGCCAATCCGAAACGGATCGCACGTTCAACGGCACCGGTGCTGAGCACCGGCAGCACCCCGGGCAATGCAATGTCGACGCCACAGGCCTGGGTGTTGGGTTCTGCGCCGAACGCCGTAACGCCGTCGAGGCTCCGGAAAAAATCTTCGACGCCGTAGAGAGCTGGGCATGGGTTTCCAGCCCGATCACCACTTCCCACGCCATGGTCAGGACACCCCCTGCGGAGCGCGCCGGTGCCAGTCGGTAACCTGCTGGTACTGGTGCGCGACGTTGAGCATGCGCGCTTCGTCGAAATAGTTGCCGATGATCTGCAGACCGACCGGCAGTCCGCCACCGTCAAATCCGCAGGGGATCGACATTCCGGGCAGTCCGGCCAGATTCACCGCGATGGTATAAATGTCCGACAGGTACATCTGCACCGGGTCCGCGCTTTTCTCCCCCAGCCTGAAGGCCGTGGTGGGACTGGTCGGTCCCATGATCACATCACACTGCTTGAAAGCTTCGGTGAAATCCCGGGCAATCAAACGCCTCAGCTTCTGGGCGTGAATGTAGTAGGCATCGTAATAACCGTGCGACAGCACGTAGGTGCCGATCAGGATACGGCGCCGGACTTCAGCGCCGAAACCCTCGGCACGCGTACGCTTGTACATGTCCATCAGGTCAGCATATTCCGCCGCGCGATGCCCGTAGCGCACGCCATCGTATCGCGACAGGTTGCTGGAGGCCTCCGCAGGTGCCAGCACGTAATAAACGGGTACTGACAGCTGCATGTTGGGCAGGCCGATTTCCACGACCGTCGCACCGAGCTTGCGGTATTCAGCGACTGCTTCATCGACCGCGCGCTGAACATCCGGCGCCAGTCCCGCCGCAAAAAATTCCCTGGGCAAGCCGATGCGCAGACCGGATACCGGCCGCGCCAGTTCCCGGTTGTAATCCTCGACGGGTCGCACCAGGCTGGTTGAATCGCGCGGATCGTGTCCCGCCATCACGTTGAGCAGCAGTCCGAGATCTTCGGCGGTGTGCGCCATCGGGCCGGCCTGATCCAGGCTGGAAGCAAACGCGATCATGCCGTAGCGCGAAACGAGGCCGTAAGTCGGCTTCAGTCCGCAGATGCCGGTCAGTGACGCAGGCTGACGGATGGAGCCTCCCGTATCGGTGCCGGTCGCGGCAGGGGCGAGCAGCGCCGCAACTGCCGCTGCCGAACCGCCGGAACTGCCTCCGGGAACGGTCGCGGTATTCCAGGGATTGCGCACGGGACCGAAATGCGATGTCTCGTTGGACGACCCCATGGCAAATTCGTCCATGTTGGTTTTGCCCAGGGTCACCATCCCCGCAACATTGCAGCGTTCGACCACATGCGCGTTATAGGGAGCGACGAAATTCGACAGCATTTTCGAACCGCAGGTGGTCAGCCAGCCCTCTGTACAGAAAATATCCTTGTGTGCTAGCGGAACACCGGTCAGCGGGACCGCGTCTCCGGCGGCGCGCCTGGCGTCGGCGGTCTTGGCCTGTTCCAGGGTACGTTGCGCATCGACCGTGATATAGCACCCGAGGGATTTATTTATCTTATTGATTTTATTAATATAATCCTGCGCCAGCTCGACGCTGGAACAGGCCCCGGCGGCCAGTTGAGCGGACAATTCCTTGAGTGTGGCGTTGGACATTGCAAGACTGCGGCGCCGCTGGGGTGGCGCCTGCTATTCGACCTATTCGATGACCCTGGGCACCAGATAGAGCCCGCTCTCGACTTCAGGCGCTACCTGCTGAAACCGGCGATGCTGATCCCGCTCGGTGACCTGGTCAGCACGCAGGCGCAGCACCAGATCCTGCGCATGGGCCATCGGCTCTATGCCGCTGACATCGACGGCCCGCATCTGCTCGATCAATTCGAAGACGCGGGTCAGTTGCGCCAGTACGGCCTTTGCCTCGGTCTCGTCGACCGCAATCCGCGCCAGGTGGGCCGCACGCTGCACATCGTCAAGCTTCAGTGCCATAAATCAGGGTGAAAAAACGTAAAAAAACAGGGCGGTGTAGGTTATCATACTGGCGCCGCCGGAGGCACCAAAATACGTTAAGACGAAAGGCTTTATGTTCGGTTTCCTGAGCAGTTACTTTAACGACGATCTCGCCATTGACCTGGGCACCGCCAACACGCTGATCTACGTGCGCGGCAAAGGCATCGTGCTCGATGAACCGTCGGTCGTTGCCATCCGCCAGGAAGGCGGGCCCAACGGCAAAAAAGTAATCCAGGAAGTCGGCCTGGCTGCAAAGCAGATGCTGGGACGCACGCCCGGCAACATCACGGCCATCCGCCCGATGAAAGACGGCGTCATCGCCGACTTCATCATCACCGAGCAGATGATCAAGCAGTTCATCAAACGCGTACACCACAGCAAGTTTTTTTCGCCAAGCCCGCGCATCATCATCTGCGTACCCTGCGGCTCCACCCAGGTGGAGCGTCGTGCCATCCGCGATGCCGCAATCGGCGCCGGCGCATCACGCGTTTACCTGATTGAAGAGCCGATGGCCGCTGCCATCGGTGCCGACCTGCCGGTCGGAGAAGCCACCGGCTCGATGGTGGTCGACATCGGCGGTGGCACCACGGAAGTAGGCGTGATCTCGCTGGGCGGACTGGTCTACAAGGGCTCGGTTCGCGTCGGCGGCGACAAATTCGACGAAGCCATCATCAACTACATCCGTCGCAATTACGGCATGCTGATCGGCGAAACCACCGCTGAGCTGATCAAGAAAGAAATCGGTTCCGCATTCCCGGGGTCCGAAGTCCGCGAAAAAGAAGTCAAGGGACGCAATCTCGCCGAAGGCATTCCGCGCAGCTTCACCATATCCAGCAACGAAATTCTGGAGGCCCTGACCGATCCCCTGAACAGCATCGTCTCTGCAGTCAAATCCGCCCTGGAGCAGACCCCTCCCGAACTGGCGGCGGACATTGCCGAGAAAGGCATGGTGCTTACCGGAGGCGGCGCATTACTGCGCGATATCGACCGCCTGCTGATGGAAGAGACCGGGCTGCCGGTGATCATCGCAGAAGATCCTCTGACCTGCGTCGTGCGCGGATCGGGCAAAGCGCTCGAAAAACTCGAGCATCTCGGAAGCATTTTCGCCAACGACTGATGCAGCGCAATCCGGCTCGCGTTTGCAGGCAGTCTCCAGCAGGCTGCGAACGCAGGCCCGCGCCGGGCGGCACCCGCTAGCAAGGCAATATGGAACACACGCCGCCGCCCCTGTTCCGTACCGGCCCCACCCCGCTGGCACGGTTGATGATCTTCACCCTGCTTTCCATCGTGCTGCTGATCGCCGATGCACGCTTCGGCTATCTCACGGTACTCAGGCAGGTAACGGCGGTGATCATCTACCCCCTGCAGCGGCTGGCCGCCACTCCTGCTGCAGTCGGGGAACGGATATCCGGGTTCTTCGTCTCCTACAACGCGCTGAAACTTGACAACGAGCGGCTGACCGAAAAAAACCTCGCTCTGGCACGCGAAGCACAACAGGCGCGTGCACTGCATGCGGAAAACGAGCATCTGCGCGGACTGCTGAGCGCCCGCGAACGGGTCGCGGCCCCGGCCAAGACCGCCGAGATCCTATACGCAGCGCGCGATCCATTTTCCCGCAAGGTCATGATCGACCAGGGATTGCAAGGCGGCCTGGCACCGGGACAGCCGGTGATTGACCATATTGGCGTGATCGGCCAGATCACACGCGTCTACCCATGGCTGTCCGAAGTCACGCTGATCACCGACAAGGGGCATCTGGTGCCGGTCATAAACCTGCGCACCGGCTTGCGCGCCGTATTGGCGGGAACAGGAAATGACAGCCGCCTTGAACTGCGCTTCATTCCCCTCGCCGCCGACTTCCAGAACGGCGACCAGCTGGTGACCTCCGGTATTGATGGCATTTACCCTCCCGGACTGCCGGTTGCCGAAGTTACCCACGTCGAACGCAACACCGCTTACCTGTTTGCAAATATCATCTGCAGACCGCTGGCCGGCGTCAACACGCATGCCCAGGTGCTGGTGCTGGAGCCCGTGAAGTCTCTGCCGGAGCGCCCCGAGGAAGTCCCGGAAAAAACGCCGCGGAGCAAAAGGAAAAAATCCTGATGTCGATCCGGCCGATGACGCCCCAGGAACTGCTGCTTCCGGTCAAACCGGCATTCATCCTGTTCACGCTGGTCGCCGCGTTGCTCGCCAACCTGCTGCCCTGGTCCGGCTGGTTCCGCTGGCTGGCGCCGGATTTTGTCGCCCTGATCGTTCTTTACTGGTGCATACACGAGCCGAGGAAAATCGGCTTCATCGCAGCCTGGGGGCTGGGCCTGCTGATGGACATCGCCGAGGGCAGTCTTTTCGGACAGCATGCCCTGGCCTACGTCATTCTTGCCTACGCGGGAATGACGCTGCATCGCAGAGTGCAGCGTTTTTCGCTGGCGCCGCAAGTACTGCATGTCATTCCGATCCTGTTGTTTACGGACCTGATCGTGTTGCTGGTGCGGGCGCTCGCTGGCGCGGAATTTCCGGGCTATGCCTATTTTCTCGGGGGGCTCACCGGTGCTGCGCTATGGCCGCCGCTGACCCATTTGCTGAAATTGCCGCAGCGTCCGCGCCCCGACCCAGACCGTGTCTGACCTTTCGATCAATCCGGGCATCGAAATCCGCGACTCCGAGCGCGAACTTGACCGCTTCCGCCAGCGTTTGGGGCTGCTCGGGATTTTCGTATTGACCCTGTTCGCCCTGTTGTTCCTGCGATTCCTTTACCTGCAGCTTTACCAGCACGGCCACTACTCCACGCTGGCAGAAGCCAACCGCATTTCAGTGCTGCCCATAGCACCCCATCGCGGCATCATCGTTGATCGCAATGGCGTCATGCTCGCGCACAATTATGCGGCCTATACGCTGGAAATCACTCCCAGCAAGATATCCAGCCTCGATTCCACCATCGACGAACTGGCGACCATCGTCGACATCACGCCACGCGACCGGCGCCGGTTCCGCAAGCTGCTTGATGAAAGCAAGCGTTTCGAAAGTCTGCCGATCCGCACCCGGCTCAGCGACGAGGAAATCGCCCGCTTCGCGGTTCACCGTTACCGTTTTCCCGGGGTGGAAGCCAAGGCGCGCCTATTCCGCCAGTACCCCCAGGGGGAAATTTTCTCGCACGTTGTCGGACACATCGGTCGCATCAACCAGCGGGAAATCGAGCAGCTTGATGAGGACGGCCGACTCGCCAATTACCGCGGCAGCGATTACATCGGCAAGACCGGGCTCGAGCAGCGCTATGAAAAATTTCTGCATGGCACCACCGGCGTCGAGGAGGTCGAGGTCGATTCGGGCGGACGGGCAGTGCGCACGCTATCGAGAACACCTCCTGCGTCCGGCAACAACCTGGTGCTCAATCTCGATGCCGGACTGCAGGAGGTCGCCTACAATGCGTTTGGTGATCGTCGGGGCGCGCTGGTGGCAATTGACCCGACAACCGGGGGAGTGCTGGCTTTCGTCAGCAAACCCGGCTTCGACCCCAACCTGTTTGTAGATGGTATCGACCCCCAGAGTTGGGCGGAACTGAACGGTTCGCCCGACAAACCCCTGCTCAACCGCGCGGCGGCT
The DNA here is from genome assembly GCA_038144955.1 of Burkholderiales bacterium. Lineage (GTDB taxonomy): Bacteria > Pseudomonadota > Gammaproteobacteria > Burkholderiales > SG8-41. Next base: position 6,124 of record JAYQOT010000066.1, read on the forward strand.
GGCACCTATCCCCCGGGCTCAACCTTCAAGCCTTTCATGGCGTTGGCAGCGCTGTTCTACGGCAAGCGTACGCCGCAACAGGCCATCAGCGATCCGGGGCATTTCATTTTCGGTGGCCACCGCTTTCGTGATGACAAGGAGGGCGGGCACGGCATGGTCGACATGTACAAGTCGATCGTCCAGTCCTGCGACACCTATTACTACATTCTTGCCAATGATCTCGGCATCGATCCGATTGCCCGTTTCATGGAACTGTTCGGCCTCGGCTCCCGTACCGGGATCGACATCGGTGGTGAGTCCGCAGGGGTTTTGCCTTCCACCGAGTGGAAAATGCGCCGCTTCAAGCAGAAATGGTACGCCGGCGAAACCATCAGCGTAGGCATCGGCCAGGGTTATAACAGCTACACCCCGCTGCAGCTGGCCTCGGCGATTGCCACGCTTGCCAACAACGGCACGATGTTCAGGCCACATATCGTCAATCACGTCGAGAACATACGCACCAAGGAAAAACAGCTGATCGAACCTGCGCCGCTGAGGGACATAGGCGTAAAGCAGGAACATATCGACGTCATCAAGCAGGCACTGATCGGGGTCAACAAGGAAGGCACCTCCGCGCTGGCGTTCAATGGCGCGCCGTATGTCAGCGCCGGCAAGACCGGGACCGCTCAGGTCATCGCCATCAAGCAGGGTGAAAAATACGTGGAAAGCAAGGTCGCTGCGGAACACAGAGACCACGCATTGTTCGTTGCCTATGCACCGGCCGATCAGCCGCGGATTGCCCTGGCGGTAATCGCCGAAAACTCAGGGTTCGGCGCCGTCGCCGCGGCGCCGATCGCGCGCAAGGTTTTTGACTATTACCTGCTGGGCAAAGCTCCTGCCAAGCCGGCGACCGGAGGCTGATGCCGTGCACCCGGTGGTGACACGTTTTTCGAAATTCCTGACCCGGCACATCGACGGCATGCTGCTGTCTGCGGTGCTGCTGCTGATGTTCGTAGGTTTGCTGGTATTGCTCAGCGCGGCAAACGGGAATTTTTCGCGTGCCGGAAGCCAGCTGGCCAACATGCTGGTCGCGCTGGGCGTGATGTGGGTCTTCGCCAACATACCGCCGCACTACCTGATGCGCCTTGCCCTGCCGCTGTTCGTGGTGGGGTGCTCACTGCTGCTCGGAGTTGCGCTGTTCGGTGACGTCGTCAACGGTGCACGGCGCTGGCTGCACATCGGCGTCACCCGCATTCAACCATCGGAGTTGATGAAAATTGCGCTGCCGCTGATGCTCGCCTGGTATTTCAACCGCAACGAAGCTTCTCTGAAATTGCGCAACTATTTCACCGCAGCCCTGTTGCTGGCAATTCCGGTGGGGCTGATCGCGCGCCAGCCCGATCTCGGCACTGCACTGCTGATCACCGCCAGCGGCTGCTATGTGATCTTCCTCGCCGGACTGCCCTGGCGCATCATCATCGCACTGGCGGTTGCCGGTCTCGGCAGCCTGCCCTTCCTGTGGTCGGTACTCCATGACTACCAGCGCCAGCGCATTCTGACACTGCTGGATCCGACCGAAGACCCGCTCGGCACCGGTTACCACACGATACAGTCGATCATCGCGGTGGGCTCCGGCGGTTTGCTCGGCAAGGGCTGGATGCACGGCACGCAGACCCATCTTGATTTCATACCGGAGCGCACCACGGATTTCATTTTTGCCGTTTATGCCGAGGAATTCGGACTGCTCGGCAATGCGGTACTGCTGGTGCTGTTCCTGTTCCTGATTGCCCGGGCCATGGTCATCACCGCCAATGCACCTACGCTGTTCAGCCGGCTGCTGGCGGGCGCGATCACGCTGACTTTCTTTACTTATGCCTTCGTCAACATGGGCATGGTCTCGGGCATATTGCCGGTAGTGGGTGTGCCGCTGCCCCTGATCAGTTATGGCGGAACTTCGCTGGTTTCGATCTGTCTCGGTTTTGGGATACTGATGAGCATCAACACCCACAAGAAACTGGTGCAGACGTGAAACGCGCGATTTTCATTGTTTTTGCTGCGATATCTCTTGTTCTAGCCGGCTGCGGCACTACAAAGCGCGGCGATATCGAGCGCGCACCGTCTTCGGGCGGCGGGTATTACCTCGATGACGGCCCCGGCGCCAACGCCCCGAGCGACATCGCATCCATTCCCGATGCCGTCCCGAAAGTCGAACCCCTGAGCCGTGGCACGTTGCGGCCTTACACGGTGATGGGCCGGGACTACACACCGATGACTGAACTGGTTCCATACAAGGCGCGCGGCATCGCCAGTTGGTACGGTCGCCGCTATCACGGCAAATCGACCTCCAACGGCGAAAAATACGACATGTACGCGATGAGCGCCGCGCACACGATATTGCCGATACCGAGCTATGCGCGTGTCACCAACATCAGCAACGGCCGATCAGTGGTGGTGCGCGTCAACGACCGCGGCCCGTTCATCGACAACCGCCTGATCGACCTGTCGTACAGTGCCGCCTGGAAGCTCGGCATCATCAACGCCGGCAGCGGCATGGTCGAAGTGGTGAGCATCATTCCCGGAACCGACTCCGATGCCGTGCCGCCGCCGGTTGCAGTCACCGCACCCCCGCCACCGGCCCCTCCTGCTCCTCCTCCAGTGGAAACACCAGTCGCAGCAATTCCGTTGCCGCCCGTAGCAGCGCCCCCGATTCCCGCGCCCACCGGACCGGTTGCCACGACGGCTGCGGGCAGCTACGTCCAGTTCGGCGCATTCGGGGTTCAGACCAACGCTGAAAGCTATATGACCCGCCTGCAAGCCCAGGCTGAATGGCTGTCGGGATCTCTACGCGTGCATTTCAGTGACGGTATCTACCGGGTCCAGGCAGGCCCCTACGGCAGTGAGGTTGCGGCGCGTGATGCCGCCGAGCGTGCAGCCCAGGCACTGGGCGTCAAACCCGTGGTGATTAAGCGCTAACGGTTTCAGTGCGCGTGATGATGTGCCGCCGGCTTGCCGCGGACATCCCGCACTTCGACCGACAGGCTGACGGTTTCACGTTTTTTATCCGCCAGCTCGAAAGTCAGTTTCAGCGGCACCTTTTCACCGGCATTCAACGATTTTTGCAAACCCATCATCATGATGTGATAGCCGCCCGGGGCCAGTTTGACGGTTTTTCCTGCGGGCACATCGACGCCCTCAACAGGAAACATTTTCATCACCCCGCCTTCCATGGTCATGTTGTGCACCTCCACGGATTTGGCAGCAGGACTTTCTGCAGCGACCAGGCGCGCGGATGACTTGCCCGTCAACTCCATGAACGCGCCGGTGGCGCTCTGGCCCGGTACCGTGCCGCGTATCCATGCTTCATTGACAGTAACCGACTGCGCATGGACCGGGGTCACGCACAAAAAGAACAACAGCGCAGCACCGGTGCCCGGCTTCCTGAACACGAAAAACATTTAATTTTCCTTTAAAAACAATTATTTATACAGACCGCCGCCCTGAAACTTGCATCCCTTTCGTTCAGGCAGCGCCTTCCAGTTTGAACACAACCGGCACCCGCACCCAGTCTTCGACACTGCGATCGCCCCTTCGTGCAGGCACAAAGCGCCAACTGCGCACTGCTTCGGCAGCGGCACCGTCCAGCGACGTCGAACCGCTGGATTGATCCACCTCGATCTTCACCGGGAAGCCCTCGGCGCTGACCAGCACACGCAGCATCACTGTACCCTGATCGCCGTTGCGCCGCGCGGCCAGCGGATAACGCGGGGGCGGATTTTGTAAATAAGCAGCGTTGAATACCGGCGGTGATACCGGCGGATTGGGCCGCGCTGCCGGCACGACAGGTTTGGCTGGAACCGGCGGCACGACGGTTTCGACCGGCGGCTCGGCGATCGCTGGCTGCGCTGACTCAGGGGATAACGGAGTTTGGGGGAACAGGGCAACCGCCTTGGGTGAAGATGGCTTCTGCGGACGCTGTTGACCTGATTCCGGTTTCGCACTTTGCGGTTTCGGCAAGGCCGGCGACTCGACCTCCGGGGTTTGCAACGCCACCACGACGTCGAGAACCGGCGGCAAAACGGTGGGCGCAGCGCGCCTAAGCTCTGGCAACAGAGATACAGCAAGAACATGCAATGCGAAACTGACCAGCACAAACAGCAGCAATAGCGTCGGGTGGTTGTTACGCAATTTGCGTAGCCAACCCGGCGTGTCGTTAGGAAAACCTGGGTTTGTGGAACCCTGTGCCATCATCTGATGAATGTTCTGCGGAACCGGATTATCAACCCGGCGCAGCCTCGCGACAAATGACGCGGTGCGCACGGGTGCCCTGCCTTACTTCCAAGGGTAGCGCACCCGCCGCGCTATACTCGAAACCGTCATGAAAACCCTGCTAATACTTCTAATCGATGCCTATCGAATGCTGTTGTCGCCGTTATTCGGCACGCAGTGCCGTTTCCTGCCAACCTGTTCCGCCTATGCGCGCGAAGCCATTGATACCCACGGTGCGCTCAAAGGCGGCTGGCTGACACTGCGGCGTCTTTCCAAATGCCATCCCTGGCATGAAGGCGGGATCGACAACGTACCCCCGGTCAAGCACTGACGCGTAACAGCAACCCCTTCAGGTATTCCCCTTCCGGAAAATTCATCGTCACCGGATGATCCGCAGAGGCATG
>JAYQOT010000067.1:0-10770 GCA_038144955.1 Burkholderiales bacterium
ATGACCTTGCCGTACTTCTCCAGTTCGGCCTTCATCAGCTTGTTCATTTCTGCCGGCGTGTTGGTCACCGCGCTGGCGCCGTTCTTCTCGAACTGCGCACCCATCTCCGGTGAGGTCGCAATCGTGGTCAGCTCTTTCTGCAGACGCGCGAGTACCGGCTTGGGCGTACCTTTCGGCGCGAAGAATCCCAGCCACAGCGACACTTCAAATCCCGGAAATCCCGATTCAGCAACGGTGGGAACGTTGGGCAATGCCGAGGAACGCTTCGCAGTGCCAACGGCGATCGGACGCACGCGTCCGGACTGGGCATGCGGCAGCACTGCCGGCATGCTGCCGAACAGCGCCTGCACCTGGCCGCCGAGCACCGCGGTTCCTGCCGGGCCGTTGCCGTTGTACGGGATATGCATGATGTCGATACCCGCCGCGCGATTGAGCATTTCCATTGCCAGTTGAGTGGTCGATCCGGTGCCGGCTGAAGCGAAGTTAAGCTTGCCCGGCTGGGCCTTGGCCAGCGCAATGAATTCCTTCAGATTGTTTGCCTTCACTCCGGGATGCAGCACCAGCAGGTACGGCGTCGAAGCGACCAGCGTCAGCGGCTCGAAATCCCTGATCGGGTCGTAATTGACCTTGGCGTATGCCGCCGGCGCGATCACGTGGGTGCTGGTGGTGCCCATCGTCAGCGTATGGCCGTCAGGGGTGGCTTTCGCAGCGATCTCGGTGCCCAGGGTTCCGCCGGCGCCACCGCGATTGTCGACAATCACCTGCTGCCCCAGCCGCTCGCCCAGCTTCTGCCCGACCAGACGCGCAATGATGTCGGTGGAACCTCCCGGTGGGAAAGCCACGACCAGCCGGATCGGCTTCACCGGGTAATTCTGCGCCACCGCCGGGAATACCCCCGCCGCCACACACAACGCAACACCCGCCAACAGCGCACTGCTCAGACTTGCACGCATAATTGCCTCCCAAAAAAAACACGCGGCTCAAGGCCGCGTGTCAGTTGATACCTTGCCGTTGCGATGACGGCTTGAATGCAAATCAGCCTCCCGGCGGTTCCTGGTATGCCAGATCCCGCTTCTTGCGGATGTTCGGCAGGATCATCACGATCAGCAGCAGAATCGTCAGGATCAGGAACGTCGCGCTGATCGGGCGGGTGAAGAACACGGTCGGATCGCCGCGTGATATCAGCAGCGCCCGTCGCAGGTTCTCCTCCATCAACGGCCCCAGCACGAACGCGAGAATCAACGGTGCAGGCTCGCACTTCAGTTTCTGGAACGTGTAACCGAGCAGACCGAAGAACACCGTCATGTAAATGTCCAGATCCAGGTTGTTGACGCTGTAGACGCCGATCGCCATGAACACGACGATGGCCGGGAACAGCATGCGGTAAGGCACCGTCAGCAGTTTCACCCACAGGCCGATCAGCGGCAGGTTCAGCACCACCAGCATGGCATTGCCGATCCACATGCTCGCGATCAGGCCCCAGAACAGTTCCGGACGCTGGGTCATCACCTGCGGACCGGGCGCAATGCCCTGGATGGTCAGCGCGCCCAGCATCAGCGCCATCGTGCCGCTGCCGGGAATGCCCAGCGTCAGCGTCGGGATGAACGCGCATTGGGCCGCTGCGTTGTTGGCTGATTCCGGACCGGCTACGCCCTGGATGGCGCCCTTGCCGAAATCCTGCGGATTTTTGGCCATCTTCTTTTCCAGCGCGTAAGAAGAGAACGCGCTGATGGTCGGGCCTGCACCAGGCAACGTGCCGAAGAAAGCGCCGATCGCAGTGCCGCGCATGATCGAACCGGTCGAGACCTTGATGTCGTGCCAGGTCGGATACAGGTGCTCGATCTTGTTGGTCAGCAGGTCACGGCCGGCGGCATCCTGCCCCTTTTCCAGATTCGACAGGATCTCGCCGAAGCCGAACAGGCCCATTGCCACCACCACGAAACTCAGACCGTCAGCAAGGCCGGAAGCACCGAAGGTAAAGCGGGACATGCCCGAATTCACGTCGGTACCGACGATGCCAAACAGCAGGCCAAGGAAAATCATCGCAATGGCCTTGAGCATCGAGCCGCTGGCCAGCACCGCAGATGCGATCAGGCCCATGGTCATCAGCGAGAAATATTCAGGTGCGCCGAATTTCAGCGCGATCTCGGCCAGCGGAGGACCCGCCAGCGCAATCAGCAGCGTGCAGACCGAACCGGCAAAAAACGATCCGACCGCGGCAATCGCCAGCGCCGGACCGGCACGGCCGTTCTTCGCCATCTGGTAGCCATCGATACAGGTCACCACGGACGCCGATTCGCCGGGCAGGTTCACCAGGATTGAGGTTGTGGAACCTCCGTATTGCGTTCCGTAATAAATCCCGGCCAGCATGATCAGCGCACCCACCGGCGGCAGATTGAACGTGGCGGGCAGCAGCATGGCGATCGCAGCCAGGGGGCCGATGCCGGGCAGCACGCCCACCAGCGTACCGACGAACACGCCGATAAAACAGTAGGTCAGGTTCTGCAGCGAAACGGCCGTCTGGAAGCCCAGCGCCAGATTGGGGAATAGTTGTGCCAGATCCATTTTTTTATCTCCACCAGAACAGCGGGAAGGGCAGTTCAAGGCCCTGGATGAACAATGCCCAGCTGCCGATGATCAGCGCGACGCTCATGAGCAGCACTTCTTTCAGGCGGAAGTCTTTGCCTGCCGCAGCCGACATTACAATCATCACGAACAGCGCAGGCACAAAGCCGACGTGGTCGATCGCCCAGCCGAAGAATACGAAGGCCAGACTGAGCAGGAACATTGCCTTCCAGGCGAATTTGCCCACGCCCTCGCCTTTCACCTTGAAACCGGTCGCGGAGACCATGACACCGAGCACCACCATGATGATGCCCAGCCAGGTCGGAAAATATCCCGGCCCCATGCGGCTGGTCGTACCAAACGGATAATCCTGCGAAATGAAAATCGCAGTGGCACCGAACGCGATGAACATCACACCGGCCCAGAAATCTTCCTGACTCGTAATCTTCAAAATGAATACCCTCCTGATTGCTTGAAACTGGATACCGGAAAATATTCCGGTAGTGACATGCCGTTGATCCGACTACGGCATCAAACCCGGAGTAACCCCTGAGTTATTGTGTTTATAGTACGGAACCGGACTTTACACGAAGCGCCGTACCAAAAAAAGCTTTTTCCTCTCCAAAATTGTGCGTCGCACAATGGTATTTTTCACTATACAGCGGGGCTATTGCACGACTCAATAACCCATTGCGCGAACCAAAAGAAAGCGGCGCAGTCTAGGGGCCGGTTCTTACTTGCCGCTTACGCTTTGCATCTTTTTTATGCACGTCGCTGATGCCAAGCAGATGATCAATCAAGCATTTCCAGGCGCCCGGTCTTGAGCAGCATGGCCAGACGCCGGCGTTCGCTGTCCATGAACCTCACGAAATCCTCCGGGGTACCGCCGACTGAAACCAGCCCCAGCTGATCGAGGCGACCTTTGACCTCGGGCAGATTCAGCGCCCGGTTCAGTTCCCTGTTGAGTTTCGTGATAATCGTGCGCGGCGTTTTGACCGGGACCTGTACCCCGAACCATACGGTAGCCTCGGCGTCCTTGATGCCTTCTTCAGCCAGCGTCGGCACATCGGGAATCACGCTCTGGCGCTGCGGGGACGCAACGGCCAGTATCTTCAGCCGCCCGGCCTTGATATGCGCATTGCCGCTCACCACGGTGGTATGGACCACGTTCACGCGTCCGCTGATGACATCATTGAATGCAGGCGCCGTGCCTTTGTAGGGAATATGCGAGAACTGCGCCCCGGTCGCTGCCGCAAACAGCGCCTGGGCGATATGCAGGCTGCTGCCATTACCTGACGAGGCCCAGGTCAGTTTGCCGGGATTGGCCTTTGCGTAAGCCAGCAGTTCACGCGCGTTGTTCGGTGCGAATGAGGGTGAGGCCACGATGATCAGCGGCGAGTAACCGATGAACATCACCGGATCGAAATCGGACATGCGATACGGCGGCTTCTTGCGCAACATCACGTTATTGATGCTGGGGCCGGGATTGGCATGCAGCAACGTGTGGCCATCAGGGGTGGCTTCCGCCACCAGCTTGCCGCCGATGGAGCCGCCTGCACCGGGCCGGTTATCCACGACAAACTGCTGCCCCGTGGATTCGCTGAGTTTCTGTGCAAACAAGCGCGCCGTGATGTCATTGGAAGCACCCGGAGCAAATGGCACAACCCAGCGCACCGGGCGGGCGGGATAAGCCGATGCATCCTGCGCCTGGACCGGATGAACCGTCAGTCCACCCATGAACCCCGACATCGCAACAAACGCAACCGCCAACATTCGCGTATTCATGCCCTCTTCCTCCTGCAAGTTAATTGCTGCAGACCGCGGTCCGGACCGGCCGTTTCAGGCGCGGGATGTTGCCAGTACCTCCGGATTCACCGCGTTCACCGGCTTGCCGGCAGCGTACGCGATGATCTGGTCGAATATGTTGCTGAAAATCCGCTCGTAACCCGCGCGCTCGACATAGCCGATGTGCGGCGTGCACAGGGCGTTGTCGAGTTTCAGCAGCGGATGGTTTGCATTCAGCACCGGTTCGTCCTCGAACACATCCACCGCTGCCATGCCGGGGCGTCCGAGTTTCAGTCCCTGTTCCAGAGCACCCGGTGCGATCAGGCCGGCACGGCTGGTGTTGACCATCAGCGCCGTCGGCTTCATCCGCGCCAGATCTTCGGCGGTGACGATGCCGCGCGTGGCGTCGATCAGCCGCAGGTGCAGCGAAATCACGTCGCTGTCCTCGAAAAACGCCGCCTTGCTGCCTGCCGCAGCATAGCCGTCGGCGCGCGCCCGCGCCAGCGAGGCTTCGCGTCCCCAGGCCAGCACCTTCATGCCGAAAGCCTTGCCGTAACCGGCGACCACGGCGCCGATGCGGCCGTAACCGAAAATGCCCAGCGTCTTGCCGCGCAGACCGGTGCCGACGGTGGATTGCCAGCGCCCCGCCTTCAGTGCCGCCACCTCCCGAGGGATGTGGCGCATTGCGGCAATGATCAGCCCCCAGGTCAGTTCCGCCGTCGCATACGACGGCTGCCCCGGATGCAGGCTGGTGCACAACAGCACCCCATGCCTGGTGCACGCGTCGAGATCGATGTGCGGATACACGCTGTGATGGCTGATCAGTTTCAGTTTCGGCAGGCGTTCGATCAGCGGCGCGCGGATCGGCGTGCGCTCGCGGATCAGCACCAGCGCTTCGGTATCCTTGAGGCGCTCGGCGAGCTGATCCACATCCTTGGTGTGATCGTTCCAGATCGTCACCTCGTGGCCCTGCAGCTTGCCGTAGCAGTCGAGACTGCGCACGACATCCTGGTAATCGTCGAGGATGGTGATTTTCATTACTTAGTTAACTATATGTTTTTATTGATTTTTCAGCTCAGCCATCCTGCCCCACGCTGCTCCTTCAGTACCTCGTCGACGATCTCCGGTGCGCGGCCGACGTAGGTCGTGGGATCGAGCACCGCTTTCAGTTCCTGCAACGTCAGCGCTTTTTTCACCTGCGGATTCTGCAACAGCGCATCTTCGAACGAAATGTTGTTCTCGATGCCGTGCATCGACGCTTCGTAGACCAGGTCATGCGCGGTCTGCTTGCCGACTTTTTCCGACAGTTCGAACATCACCCGCTCCGACAACAGGAAACCGCCAAGGCTGTCGAGGTTCGTGCGCATGCGCCCCGCATCGACGTGCAAGCCCGACAGCACGTATTTCATCATCGCCAGCATGCCGCCCGCCATCAGGCATGACTCCGGAAGCGCTTTCCATTCGCCGCGCCAGGATGATCCGTCGCGCTCGTGCTCGATCAGCATTGACTCGAGCATGAACGCCACGTTGTAGCGCAGGGCGCGGCTGACACCGACCACAGCCTCGCAAGTCGACGGATTGCGCTTGTGCGGCATCGTCGATGAGCCGACCTTGCCGGCGCTGAACGGTTCATACAGTTCGCCGATCTCGGTATGCTCCAGCGTGATGATTTCGTTGGCGATCTTGCCCAGCGTTGCGCTGATCAACCCGAGCACGTTGACGTACTCGGCAAAGCGGTCGCGTGCCGGCTGCCAGTTGATGTCGGCAACGCCCAATCCGAGCCGCTTCATCACACCCTGCTCCAGCACCTTCGCCTTCGGACCGAACGACGCCTGGGTACCCACCGCGCCGACCATGCCGCCGACGAACATGCGCGGCTCGAGCTGGCGCAGGCGCTCGTAATTACGGCCCATTTCCGACAGCCAGATCGCGGCCTTGTGACCGAAAGTGATCGGCAGCGCCTGCACGCCATGCGAGCGGCCGACCATCGGCGTCGCGCGGTGCTGTTCGCACAATTTCACCAGCGCATTGCCGATCGCCTTCATGTCGCGCAGGTAAATCGCGTGTGCATCCCTGATCTGCAGCATGGTCGCGGTATCGAGCACGTCCTGTGTGGTCGGCCCGAAATGGATGTACTCGCCATGTTCGGGCTTGCACAAGTTCTGCACCGCCTTCACCGCGGGCACCAGCGGATGCTTGATGCGGCGGATTTCCGCGGACACCGCGGCAATGTCGATTTTCGAAATCCTGGCGTTGGCGGCGATTTCCTCGGCCGCTGCCTTTGGGATGATGCCCAGCGCGGCCTGCTCCAGCGCCAGCGCGGCCTCGAAATCGAACCATTTCTGCACGCGATTGTGATCATTGAAGATCGCGCGCAGCTCATCGGTACTCCACAGGTGCTGGATCAATGCATCATCAAATACGCTGGAAGCCATGTTGTTCCCCGTCTTTAAACTTGTGAGTTACTGAATGCTGATGTGTGCCGCCTTGATGACCCCGGCCCACTTGTCGCGCTCGCTGCGCATGAATTTGCCGAAAGCCTGCGCCGACCCGCCGGCCGGCACCGTGCTCATGCTGTGCAGCCGCTCTTTGACTTCAGGCAATTCCAGCGTCTGCACGAATCCCTTGTTGAGCTTGCCAATCACGGCCGCAGGAGTCTGCGCTGGTGCCAGCCAGCCGAACCAGCCGATCACCTCGAAGCCGGGAAATCCGGACTCGGCGATGGTCGGCAGTTCCGGCGCTACCGGTGAACGCTGGGCACTGGAGATCGCCAGTGCACGCACCTTGCCGGCCTTGATCTGCGGAGTTGCCGCCAGCGCGATGCTGAACAGTGCCTGCACCTGTCCCGCCATGGTTTCCGCGAGGGCCGGGCCACCGCCTTTATAGGGCACGTGTACGAACTGGGTCTTCGACGACAGCCGGAACAGTTCCAGCGCGAGATGTCCGGACGTGCCGTTACCTGCCGAGGCAAAGGCGAAGGAACCCTGTTTGGCCTTGATCACGCCGAGCAGCTCCTGCACTGATTTCGCCGCCACCGACGGATGCACGATCAGGATGTTGGGCACCGTCACGCCCAGCGATATTGGCGCGAAATCCTTGATCGGATCATAGGGCACGTTTTTGTAGAGACTGGGATTGATCACCACGCCGGCAGCAACCTGGAGCAGCGTGTAGCCGTCAGCAGGCGCACGCGCACCCATGTCGTAGGCAATGATGCCGTTGGCGCCGCCGCGGTTGTCGATCACCACGGTCTGCCCGAGATATTTGGTCATGTGCGGTCCGATCAGCCGCGCCAGCGTGTCCGCCGGCCCGCCCGGCGGTACCGACACGATCAGTCGCACCGGCTTGGTCGGATAATCCTGCGCCGGCAACGTACCTGCGCATAACAGCATGGCGACCGCAGTCACCGAACTGAATATCTTGTTCACTGAATCTCCCCTGTGTTGTTATTCGGCTCAGGTCTTGAGCGCGCGATTGGCAGGCATGCTCATGAAGGACTCCATGGCATGCCAGAACTTGTGACGGTTGATGCCCAGCGTTGCCGCGTGAGCCAGTCCGGATATGAACACGAACTGCTTGTCCTTGCTCGGCAGCTTGCCGAAAAAATCCAGCAGGTCGGGCTCGGCGGCGATGCCGTCGAATTCGCCGCGGATGATGCAAACCGGGCAGTCGATCTTTACCGGGTCGATGACCGGCAGGTTGGCACACATGTCGAGATAGGTTCCGGTCGGCACCGAATCGCCCAGCGGCAGTTCGGCATCCGCGAGGGCATCGGCCGCGATCATCTCCGAGGTGCCGGGCTTGTCGCGGGTGAACATGCTGTGGATGAACGCGCGGTCAACCTTGCGCCGCGGGCTGGCACGATACTCCTCGACCTTCTCGCGACGCTTGGCGAGCGTCGGCGAACCGGCACCGGTATAGACCAGCGCCGACACCATCAAGCGATTGACACGGCCCGGGTTTTGCTGGGCATAGAGCGCGGCACGCAGCGCGCCCGATGAGCCCCCATACATGAACACCTGTTTCTGACCGGTTTCCTTTTCGACGATCGCCATCGCCGCGGCCAGATCCAGCGCCCCCGATGCAATGTTGGAATTGCTGTCGGTGCGATCGGAGCGGCCATAACCCTCGTGATCCATGGTCCAGACGTCATAGCCCAGCCCTGCGAAATGATCCATCAATGAATAATCATTGCGCCCCGGAACGCAGAGATCGAAGCTGGAACGGCCGGACGCCGACGAACCGTGCACCAGGAACAGCACCGGTGCTCCGGCCACGGCGCCGGCAATACGCTTGCGGTAGACATAAAGTTTGACCGCCTCTTTTTTCGCCCAGTATTCGGCGCCGACAAATTCTTTCATGCGAGTTCCATCTTTCTTTCATTGAGAGTCCGATTATCTCACCGCAGGGCGCCATCCGCGCCCCAGTCCGAATGCTGGTCACGTGTAAAATCCGCGAAAACCACGACATGGAGCAGACCATGGCAGCTACGCCGTCGAAAATCGTCAGCCTCGGCGAACTCGCCCGACTCGTCCCCGACGGCGCTGCGCTCGGACTCGGCGGCGTTTTCCTGCACCGCGGTCCTTTCGCGCTGGTGCGTGAGCTGGTACGCCAGAAGCGCCGCAATCTGGAAATCATCAAACCTTCGCCGGGCTACGACCTGGACCTGTTATGCCGCGCCGGTGCAGTGGCGAAGGTGCGAGCCGGCATCGTCGCCATGGAGGGCAACTTCGGCCTCGCGCGCTGGTACCGCAAGGCGATCGAACGCAAGGAAGCCCATCTCGAAGAACATGCCTGAATGACCCTGGTCGCGGGGCTGCGTGCAGCCTCCTACGGAATTCCGTTCCAGCCGGTCGCCGGCGTCCATGGCAGCGAAATCGCCGACATCAACCGCTGGCAGACCATCACCGATCCCTATGGCTCGGGCAAAAAGGTCTATGTCATTCCCGCAGTGAGCCCCAATATCGCGGTCATCCACGCCGCCGAGATCGACAGCGAAGGCAACGCGCGGGTTTACGGTTCACCATTCTGGGATCATCCCCTGACCCGGGCAGCAAAGCGCGTGCTGGTCACCGCTGAAAAACTGGTATCCACCGATCGCCTGCGCGAGCAGCCGGAACTGACGCTGGTGCCCGGGTTCATGGTCGCAGCAGCAGCCGTTGTACCGGGCGGTGCGTGGCCGGGTTCCATGCATCCGTCCTACGACATCGACTATCCGGCGGTCGAGCAGTACATGAAAGACGGCGAGATGATCCTCCAGGAGCACCTGCAGCGCGCCCCCGAGTTGCGCCCCGCCGCAGAATGAAACTGATCCGCAGTTTCCCGCCGGTTGCAGGCACCGATGCACGTGCACTGATCCTCGGCAGCATGCCGGGAGTTGAATCGCTGCGTGCCGGCGAATATTACGCGCATCCGCGCAATGCCTTCTGGCAAATCATGGGCGATCTCGTCGGCGCATCGCGCGAACTGGCCTACAGCGCACGCCTGAGCCGGCTGCGTCAGTCTGGAATTGCGCTGTGGGACATACTCGCAGCCTGCGTACGCGAGGGCAGCCTCGATACCGCCATCGATGAAAGCACCATCATCACCAACGACCTTGTCACTTTCCTCGCGCGCCACCCGCGCATCAGCCACGTGTATTGCAACGGCGCAACCGCGGAACGCTGCTTCCTCAAGCATGTACAGCCCGGGCTCGAGCCCGGCCGCCTGAAGTTGCAGCGCTTGCCCTCGACCAGCCCGGCACATGCCGCGCTTGGCTACGTAGCAAAACTTCGCGCCTGGCGGCACATCCTCAAGTCGCTGAAAAAATAAATTAAAACATATACTTATAGATGAACGCCCTGCTGCTCGCCATGGCCAGCGCCTTGTGCTTCGGTCTTGGCATGATTACCGCGCGCATCGGATTGCGCCACCTCGATCCTCGCACCGGCGCCGCAATCAGCATCCCGACGGCCACCATGCTGTTCATTCTCATTGCGCCGTTCACGGTCGAACTCACCCTGTTCAGTCTGGCTGCGGCACTGATTTTCGCCGCCGTCGGTTTGTTCTATCCCGCCCTCGTCACCCTGCTCACGTTCCGATCCAATGAAGAACTGGGTCCCACCGTGACCAGCGCCATCTCCGGCACCGCTCCGCTGTTCGCGATGCTCGCTGCGGCGCTATTACTCGGTGAAAGCGTGCCGCCGCAGGCGGCACTGGCAGGCTGCGGCGTCGCGATCGGCGTGGCATTGCTGTCGTGGCACCCTGGTACCTCGGGAAAACGTTTTGCCGGACGCGCGCTGCTTTGGCCTATCGCCGGCGCAATCGTCCGTGGCGTGGCACAGGCCGGTGCTAAAGCCGGATTGATGCTATGGGGCAACCCCTTCGCCGCCAGCGTCATCGGTTACGTCGTTTCCTCGACCGCTGTCATCGGTGCAGAAC
>JAYQOT010000068.1:0-10305 GCA_038144955.1 Burkholderiales bacterium
CGGACACCAGCACAATCATCGCAATCAGCACGCTGGCAGCCTCGGACATCTGGAACAGGCTGAGATGGAAATGCAGCATCTGGCCGAGCCCGCCTGCGCCGACCGCGCCGAGGATGGCCGCGGCACGCACGTTGATTTCCCAGCGGTACATCGAATAGCTCATCAGTTGCGGGGTCACTTGGGAAAAAGTCGCATACCAGAACGCCGCCACCGCACCGACGCCGTGGCGGCGCAGGCTGGCATAGGGATCGGGCGGCACGTTTTCCAGTGATTCGGCAAACAACCTGCCCAGCACACCGGTGGTGTGAACACCCAGCGCTAGCGTACCGGCGAAAGGGCCCAGCCCCACTGCGATGACCACCATCACCGCCCACACCAGTTCGGGAATCGCGCGCAGCACGTTGAGCAGCAGCCGTGCCGCCGCACGCGGTGCACGTCCCCAGCGCCCCGAAGCCGGCAGCGCCGCCAGCAGGCCGAACACGCACGCGATCAGCGTGCCCAACCAGGAAATCGCCAGGGTTTCGAAGGTGGCGTAGGCAAGCTTGCTCAGGAACGCAGAGTCAGTCGCCGGACTGAGAAAACCAACGGCAAACTCGCCCATTTTCATGGCTGCGGTCCACGAAAAGAAGCTCGCCCAGTCACCGGAGAGGCTGAACACGCACAGCGCCAGGAACGCCAGTGCCAGTGCCAGCCCGCTCAATGCCCCCCAGGCCAGTTTCATGCGAACACCCTGCGCAGCAAGGCACTGAGCAGATCCGCCATCCACACCAGTGCGACGAACACCAGCAGCATGGTCAGCACTTCCGCGCCGGCGAGCATTTTCATCGACAGCTCCATCTGCTGGCCGAGGCCACCAGCACCGACAAAACCCATCACCACCGACGCGCGTATCGCGCATTCCCAGCGGTAGATGGTGTAGGACATCATTTCCGGCAGGCTGACCGGCAACGCCGCATACCAGAACGCCTGCAGGCGTCCGGCGCCATTCTGCAGTAGCACCGTCGTCGACTGGTTGTCGGCCGACTCGAGAATCTCGATATAGACCTTGCCGAGCATGCCACCGTAGGTGATGCCGATCGCCATCACCCCGGCCGTGTCACCCAGTCCCACCGCGCGCACAAAGATCATCGCCCACACGATTTCCGGAATGCTGCGCAGAAAAATCAGCAGCCAGCGAATCGCGGTGCGCACCAGCGCCGGCAGCGCAGCCATGCGTCCGGTAGCGATGCGCGAAATCGACAGGATGCGCGTCGCCGCCAGCGCAGTGGGCAGCGCAATTGCGATGGCGATGGCGGTGCCCACCGTGGCTATCGCCACGGTTTTCCATGCCGCCTCGGCTACCAGCTTGAGGAATTCCGGCGACGTCGCCGGCGGAAAAAAACTGCCGAGGAACTGTTTCAGCGCACGCAGGCTGGCCTCGCCCCACAACGTTGCCGGATTGAACTCGGTCAGGTATCCGGCGGGAAGCAGCAGCGCAAGAAACACGATCGCAGCGGTAACCCTGCCGCGCCAGGCCGGATCGCGCAGATCATGTGCAACCTTCAGGTGCATCGGCTGAGCTTGAGCACCGCTGCAGGTTCGTCGGGCAGCGCCTGCACTGATGCGTTGAGCTCCGCACCGTAGAGGTCCGCAAGCAGTTCGTCGGTCACCTGCATCCGCGGCAAGTCGAACACCACGCGACCCGCCTTGACACCGACCATGCGTGGAAATTTCGCCAGGGCAAGGTCCACTGCATGCAGACTCACCACCAGCGTCGCCCCCCTTGCGCCCGCTTCACCCTGCAGGACTTCAAGCGCATTCAGGGCCAGCGCGGGATCGAGCGACGATACCGGCTCATCGAGCAGCAGCAGTTCGGCGGCTGAGGCGAGCAGGCGCGCCAGCGCCACGCGCTGGCGCTCTCCACCCGAAAGCTTGTCGCAGCGCAGGAACAGCTTGTCTTCGAGGCGAAAACGCGCCAGTGCTGCACGCGCGATTTCCGCTTCTGCGGGATAGATCAGCGAACGCAGTGCCTGCCAGGTACTCCACTGCGGCAGCCTTCCCGCCAGCACCGCGTGGACCACGCGCTGCCGCGGCGGCAGCGGCGGCAGTTGCGGCGCGAGAAAAAGACGTTGACGCAAATCATGCAATTCAGCGGCGGACAGTTTCCAGGGATCGACACCCAGCACCTGTATCGACCCTGCCTCAGGACGCAATGCGCAGGCCAAAGTCGCCAGCAACGTACTCTTGCCCGCGCCTGAAGGACCGATGATCGCGACCTGTTCGCCGGGCGCCAGGTTCAGTGAAACATCGTTGAGCGCGGGTGCTCCGGCGGCGTAGGACACCCGCACCCCGGAGAGTGCGGTGCCCCGTGGAGCCGTTTTCGCGACTTCAGCCACCGGATTACTTGAGCAATCCGGCCGAGCGCGCCGCCTGCTCAATGCTCTTGTAGTTCTCGACCTTGGTTGGCACGAAACGGGTTGCGCGTTGCAGCTTGAGGATTTCAGCATGCTCTGGATTCTTCGCGTCGAGCGCAAGGAATGCCTTGCGGATTTTTTCGACAACTGCCTTGTCAAGATCGCCGCGGACGGTCCAGTTGTAATCGTAGTATGGAGGCGTCGTGTAGAACACGCTGACTTGTTTGGGGTCAATACGCTTCTCGGCCACCAGCTTTTCCCAGACGGAAATATTAAGCGCGCCCGCCTCAACCTTGCCGCCCGCGACCTGTAGTGCGGTGGCATCATGCGCACCGGAAAACGCGATACGCATGTCCTTGTCCGGATTAAGCCCTTCCTTCAGCATGAACGACCTCGGCATAAGGTGTCCGGAAGTCGATGACACCGAACCGAAGGCGAAATTCTTGCCTTTCAGGTCGGCCAGCTTGCTGATGCCGCTGCCGGCGCGGGTAATGAATACCGATTTGAACTTCTCGTCCTCCTCGCGCTGCACCAGCGGAATCGCCGTGCCCTTGGTGCGGATATGTGCCTGGACGAAGGTAAACCCGCCGTACCAGACCATGTCGATCTTTCCGGCTGCCAGCCCTTCCACCGTCGCCGCATAGTCGGTCACCGGCGTGAATTCAACCTTCATGCCGGTCGCTTTTTCGAGGTATTTCCCCAGCGGCACGAACTTGCGCTGCAGCTCGGTCGGCGCCTCGTCGGGTATCGCCGAAACTTTCAGGGTTTGAGCGGCACCGGCGGTCGCCGCGAACAATATTCCAACCATCAACAACAGGATGCGCTTCATTTTCATCTCCTTCAAAAAAGCCCCGTTATGCCAAAGGCGTAGACCAGGCAAAAAAAAGACACCCCGTGGAGCGGGATGTCGTTGACCAATCTGGAGTTTCTGGAAAAGCGGAATGCCGGGGAGAGAAAAATGCGCGCCGCGAAAAACAAAACCGTGCCGCACGGCACCCGTCGCCGGGTGCCGCCACCGACAGGCTCCGCTGGCGTCCACCGCGCTCCCCCAGCCGATACTGCGGGCCAGCGATCGCGAACTGCGCGAAGTCAGGCGTTCAAGAAGAAACATGGTTGCTCACCTCAATATCCGGGCAATATCCCCGGAGCCGGGGATATCGAATCAATAACAAACTTTGAGTCGCCGGACAACCATATCCCTTACAGGGACTAATCGCGCCGGGAAAAATCCGCCACTCTGAAACCCAGCAGCCACAGGCAGGCAAAGTAGGCGCCGCCACCTGCAACCACCAGCAGCGTCAGCCGCCCAACCCGTTCCAGTGCACCCGCCACCAGCCAGCTGGTCGCAGTTCCAGTCAGCAGCCACAGCACTGCAGCCATTACATAAACCGCCAGCGCCAGCTTGAGCAGGAATCCGCCCCATCCCGGCTGCGGAGTGTAAATCGCGCGGCGGCGCAACCCGCGCAACAGCAGTCCGGCATTGAGGCAGGCCCCGAGGCTGATCGCCAGCGCGAGCCCTGCATGTCGCAGTTCCCAGATGAACAGCAGATTCATCAGCTGGGTCGCCACCAGCGTGATCACCGCGATCCTCACCGGCGTGCGAATGTCCTGTTTTGCGTAAAACCCCGGCGCCAGCACCTTCACCGCGATCAGCGCCACCAGTCCCACCGCATAGGCGATCACGGCACTGCGTGTGTTGATGACGTCAGTCGCGGTGAACGCACCGTAATGAAACAGCGTGGTGATCAGCGGCACGGCAAGCAGTGCCAGCGCCACAGCGGCGGGCACTGCCAGCAATAGTGTCAGCCGCAATCCCCAGTCGACCAGTTCCGAGTAACGCTGCGCCGACTGCGTCGCGTGGTGTTTGGCCAGACTGGGCAGCAGCACCGTGCCCAGCGCCACGCCGAGCATGCCAGCAGGGAATTCCATCAGGCGGTCGGCAAAATACAACCAGGTCACGCTCCCGGTCACCAGAAACGAAGCAAAGATATTGTTGATCAGCAGACTCACCTGGCCGACTGAAACGCCGAATACCGCTGGCGCCATCTGTTTCAGCACGCGCCGTACGCCCTCGTCGCCAAGGTTCAGACGAAAGCGCGGCAGCATGCCAATGCGCGCGAGGAAAGGCAGTTGAAACGCAAGCTGCAGCAGGCCGCCGGCAAATACAGCCCACGCCAGCGCCTTCACCGGCGGATCGAACCATGGCGCCGCGAACAACGCGAAGCCGATGAAAGACAGGTTGAGCAGCACCGGGGTGAAGGCCGGCACCGCGAAGCGGCTCCAGGTGTTGAGGATCCCGCCGGCGAGCGACGTCAGTGCAATGAACAGGATGTACGGGAAGACGATCCGCAGCAGGTCGACGGTCAGCGCAAATTTCTCGGGAGTCGCGGTGAAACCCGGTGCGCTGATGGTCACGATCAGCGGCGCGACCAGCACCCCCGCCGCAGTGACCACCACCAGTGCCAGTGTCAGTAAAGCCGCCACATGATCGACCAGCGATCGAGTCGCCTCCTCGCCGCGCCGGTTCTTGTACTCGGCGAGTATCGGCACGAAGGCCTGCGAGAACGCGCCTTCGGCAAACAGCCTGCGCAACAGATTGGGAATCTTGAAGGCAACGAAAAACGCGTCGGTCATCAGACCGGCGCCGAAAATCCGTGCAATGACCGCGTCGCGCACGAAACCGAGCACGCGGGAAATCAGCGTCATACTGCTGATTGTCGCTAACGCTTTGATTAAATTCATTTATTCAAGAATTCGCCACTACGGGAAAATCGCCCCGCGGCTTGCGGAAAAGGCCTGTTTTCATTATGATTGCGCCCTTTTTCCGAACGAAATCCGGAGTTTACATTACATGGCCAATATTGCTTCCGCCAAGAAAGCCGCACGCCAGGCCGTCAAACGCCGCGCGCATAATGCCGCGCAACGCACTGCCGTGCGCAGCGCCATCAAAGATGTCCGCAAAGCCATCGCCGCCGGCGACAAGGCAGCCGCCAAGGCAGTGTTCCAGAAATCGGTGAGCACCATCGATTCGATCGCTGACAAGGACATCATGAACAAGAACACCGCCGCCCGGCACAAGAGCCGCCTGTCAGCCGCCATCAAGGCAATGGCGTAAGCTGGCGTTTCAGCTTCCGGTTTCGCGCTTGGCGTCACCGGAAGCCGCAGCAGCCGCGGCCTCCGCGGCAATGTCTTCCGGTCGCTTGGCCTTGCGGCCCGGACGCATTTTCAGCCGGTTGTCCCGGACAAACTGCAGCAGGAATTCAAACGCAGCCGGGTTGTGGTTCTCCAACGCCCGATCCACTGCCACGCAGTGCAGGCCACCGGCGAAGATCGGTTTCAGGAACGGCGAGTAGGACAGATAGCCCTCATCGAATACGGCAAGCATGCCGCTCAGGCGTTCGGGCCAGTCGCTGGGACGGAATGTTTCCCGGGTTTCGGTAATTCCCTGGATGACGATTTCAGGCCAATCGTCGAACATGATGCAACCCCTGTTTTAACGCGCGGAAGTCTAGCAGAACCACCCCCGTTTCCGCTCTGAAATGTCGCGGAAATTTCACTTGCCAAGCAAAGCCGGGGTGGATGAGAATAACCCGGTCGGCGGCTCAAGGCCGCCGTATGTTTTTGTGGAGAATTGCTAACCATGTCCCACCTGATGAACACCTACAGCCGGCTGCCGGTCACGTTCGAGCGCGGGGAAGGTGTGTGGCTGTGGGACGCCGCGGGAAAGCGCTATCTTGACGCGCTTGCCGGAGTCGCGGTGAACGCAGTTGGTCACAGCCACCCGAAGCTGGTATCGGCCCTGCGCGACCAGATCGGCAAGCTGATTCACACTTCCAACATCTACCAGATCGCGGCCCAGGAGAAACTTGCCGACCGCCTGGCTGAAACCTCCGGCATGGAAAAGGTGTTTTTCTGCAATTCCGGTGCTGAAGCCAACGAAGCGGCAATCAAGCTCGCACGCTACTACGGCCACAAGAAGGGCATCGAAAACCCTGCCGTGGTTGTGCTCGAAAAATCCTTTCACGGTCGCACCATGGCCACGTTGTCCGCCACCGGCAGCCGCAAGGTGCAGGCCGGGTTCGAGCCACTGGTCAGTGGATTCGTGCGCGTGCCCTTCAACGACCTCGAAGCCGTGCAGCGCGTTGCGAGTTCCAACCGCAACGTGGTGGCAGTGCTTGCCGAACTGGTCCAGGGCGAAGGCGGCGTCAGCGTTTGCAGCAACAATTATCTCCAGGGACTGCGCGAGATTTGCGACGCCAACGGCTGGCTGCTGATGCTCGACGAAGTGCAGACCGGCATGGGCCGCACCGGCAAGATGTTCGCGTTCCAGCACTACGGGGTGATGCCGGACGTGATTACGCTCGCCAAGGGACTCGGCGGCGGCGTCCCGGTAGGCGCCTGCGTCGCCCGCGGCGATGCTGCTGCGCTGTTTCAGCCGGGCAGTCATGGCTCGACCTTCGGCGGCAATCCGCTCGCCTGCGCTGCCGGCCTTGCCACACTGGATATCATCGAATCCGAAAACCTGTGTCAGAACGCGACCGATATGGGTGCACACATCCGCGCCAGCCTGCAACGCGCGCTCGCCGAGACGCCGGGAGTCAGGGAAATCCGCGGCCAGGGCCTGATGATCGGAATCGAGCTCGACCGCCCCTGCGGCGACCTGGTGAAAACCGCGCTTGAAGCCGGACTGCTGATCAACGTCACCGCCGACAACGTGGTTCGGCTGGTGCCGCCGCTGGTCATCTCGCGCGTCGAGGCCGACCAGCTCGTCAGCGGCCTTGCGCCGATGATCCGCTCGTTCCTGATGAAGTCCGCGCCGGCTGCGGCCTGATCAGCCCCGAACAAACACCATGTCCTCCCTGCGCCATTACCTGCAGTTCAAAGACCTGACCGCCGAGGAATACGCCCAGGTGTTCGAACGCGCGCGCTGGATCAAGGAACGCTTCAAGCGCTACGAACCCTACCTGCCGCTGCACGACCGCACGCTGGCGATGATTTTCGAGAAACAGTCGACGCGCACCCGTGTTTCCTTCGAGGCCGGCATGCTGCAGATGGGCGGCTCGGTGATCAACCTCACCTCCACCGACACCCAGATCAGCCGCGGCGAACCGATCGAAGACATGGCGCGCGTGATCACGCGCATGGTCGACATCGTGATGATCCGCACCTTCGAGCAGCAGATCATCGAGCGCTTCGCGTCGCATTCGCGGGTGCCGGTAATCAACGGGCTCACCAACGAATACCACCCCTGCCAGATCCTCGCCGACATCTTCACCTTCATCGAGCATCGTGGCGCGATCAAGGGCAAGACCGTGGCGTGGATCGGCGACTCGAACAATGTCTGCAACACCTGGTTGCAGGCCGCGGAAGTGCTGGGCTTCAACGTCCATGTGTCCACACCACCCGGCTACGAAGTTGAACCCGAGCGCGCCGGGCTCTATGGCACCGACCATTACGAGGAATTCAAGGACCCGATGGCTGCCGTGCGCGGCGCCGACCTGGTCACCACCGACGTCTGGACCAGCATGGGTTTTGAAGAAGAAAACGAGGAACGCCGCCGCGCCTTCGAAGACTGGTGTATCGACGCCGACATGATGGCAGGAGCAAAAAAAGACGCTCTGTTCATGCACTGCCTGCCCGCACATCGCGGCGAGGAAGTCACCGCCGACGTCATCGACGGCCCGCAGAGCGTGGTGTGGGACGAGGCGGAGAATCGCCTGCATGCGCAGAAAGCGCTGATGGAATTCCTGCTGCTCGGTCACGTAAAGTCCTGAAATACCCCCTGCCGCGTTAAAATTGCCGCCCGTGCGCCGCACCGCGGCACCCGATCACCCGATCACCCGATTTACCCTATCCAACGAACATGAAAAAGCTGAATAAAATCAAAAAGGTAGTGCTTGCCTATTCGGGCGGCCTCGACACTTCGGTCATCCTCAAGTGGCTGCAGGACGTCTACGACTGCGAAGTCATCACCTTCACCGCCGACATCGGCCAGGGCGAGGAAGTCGCCCCGGCACGCAAGAAAGCGAAGATGTTCGGCGTAAAGCAGATCTTCATCGAGGATCTGCGCGAGGAATTCGTGCGCGACTTCGTGTTCCCGATGTTCCGCGCCAACACCGTCTACGAAGGCGAATACCTGCTCGGCACCTCGATTGCGCGGCCGCTGATCGCCAAACGCATGATCGAGATCGCCAGGAAAACCGGCGCCGACGCGGTGTCGCACGGCGCCACCGGCAAGGGCAACGACCAGGTGCGCTTCGAACTCGGCGCCTACGCGCTGATGCCCAACGTCAAGATCATCGCGCCGTGGCGCGAGTGGGACCTGCTGTCACGCGAGAAGCTGCTCGCCTACGCCGACAAGCACGGCATCCCCGTCGACTACAAGAAACGCAAGGGCGGCGCACCGTACTCGATGGACGCCAACCTGCTGCACATCTCCTACGAAGGCGGGATCCTCGAAGATCCGTCGTTCGAGCCCGAAGACTCGATGTGGCGCATTACCGTGTCGCCGGAGAAGGCGCCGAACAAGCCCGAGTACGTGGAGCTGACCTACGCAAAGGGCGACATCGTCGCCATCAACGGCAAAAAGATGTCGCCGGCGCAGGTACTTACAAAGCTCAACCAGCTGGGCGGCAAGCACGGCATCGGCCGCCTCGACCTCGTCGAGAACCGCTATGTCGGCATGAAATCCCGCGGCTGCTACGAAACCCCGGGCGGCACCATCATGCTGAAAGCGCACCGCGCGATGGAATCGATCACCATGGACCGCGAAGTGCTGGCGCTGAAGGACGACCTGATGCCGCGTTATGCGCGGCTGATCTACAACGGCTACTGGTTCAGCCCCGAGCGCGAACTGCTGCAGGGACTGATCGACGCGTCGCAGAAAACGGTCAACGGCACGGTGCGCATGAAACTCTACAAGGGCACTGTGACCACCGCCGGCCGCACCTCGAAAACCGACTCGCTGTTCGATCCCGCGATCTCCACCTTCGAAGACGACAAGGGCGCCTATGACCAGGCCGACGCCGCCGGCTTCATCCGCCTCAACGCACTGCGCATGCGCATTGCAGCCAACGTGCGCAAGCGCCGCAAATAAGGAAGCGCGCCATGTCGCAATTCGACAATGTCTCGGTCGTCAAGAAAGCCAACATCTACTTCGAAGGCAAATGCATCAGCCACACCGTGATCCTCGCCGGTGGCGTGCGCAAGTCAGTCGGCGTCATCCTGCCGACAAAACTGACTTTCAGCACTGATGCACCTGAACGCATGGAAATCATCGCCGGCAGCGGCCGCTACCGGCTCGCCGGCGCTGAGTGGAAAAAAGTTTCTGCCGGCGAAAGTTTCGACGTCCCCGGCAAATCGAGCTTCGACATCGAACCCGCCGAACCGCTGCACTACGTCTGCCATTTCGGCTGATTCGTCCGATGACGCGCCGCACCAATTGCGGCGCGCCATGGCGCGTATAATTCGCGCAGGCTTTACCGGAAAGGAGGAAACATGCCCTCGTTCGACATCGTTTCCGAAGTCAATCAGGTCGAAGTACGCAATGCCGTCGACCAGACCAACAAGGAAGTTTCCACGCGTTTCGATTTCAAGGGCTCCGACGCCCGCGTTGAGATCAACGACAAGGAAAAAACCCTCACCATCTTTGCCGACGACGATTTCAAGCTCGGCCAGGTGCGCGACGTGCTGACTGCCAAGCTCGCCAAGCGCGGAGTCGACACCCGCTGTCTCAAGCTCGGTGATCCTTCACCCATCAGCGGCAACAAGATGAAGCAGCCGGTCACCGTGCGCGAAGGTATCGAGCAGGATCTTGCAAAAAAAATCGTCAAGGTGATCAAGGACAGCAAGATGAAAATCCAGGGCAGCATTCAGGGCGACGTAGTACGCGTCTCCGGCAGCAAGAAGGACC
>JAYQOT010000069.1:0-10284 GCA_038144955.1 Burkholderiales bacterium
TTGATGAAGACTGCAACCAGCCGCGTACGCGGCGTCGAACACGATATCGTCCAGATGCCGCAGGTCGGCGACAAGGCGCCGTATTACGAACCGCAAGGCGATGAAATAGCGATATTCGAAGCGGCCTACAAGCGCCGCCTGCCGGTGATGCTCAAAGGGCCCACCGGCTGCGGCAAGACACGCTTTCTCGAGTTCATGGCGTTCCAGCTCAAGCGCCCGCTGGTGACGGTGTCGTGCCACGAGGATCTGACCAGCTCCGATCTCGTTGGCCGCTTCCTGCTCGAGGGCTCGGAAACCGTGTGGAACGACGGTCCGCTGACGCGCGCGGTTAAAGCCGGCGCGATCTGCTACCTCGACGAGATCGTCGAGGCGCGCACCGATTCGACCGTGGTGATCCACTCGCTGACCGACCACCGGCGCAAGCTGACCATCGAGAAAAAAGGCCAGGAAATCGACGCGCATGAGGATTTCATGCTGGTGATTTCCTACAACCCCGGCTACCAGACTGTGCTGAAGGATCTGAAGCCCTCGACCAAGCAGCGCTTCATCGCGATCAATTTCGATTTTCCCGCCGAGGAAGTAGAGCGGAAGATCCTGGTAAGGGAAGTCCCGGGTACCAAGCCGGAGATCGCCGAGCAGCTGGTGGCGATTGGCCGCAAGGCACGGTTGCTCAAGGATCACGGGCTCGAGGAGTCAACCTCGACGCGTGCGCTGGTTTACGCGGCAAGCATGATGGGCGCCGGACTTGATCCGGTGGCGGCATGCCAGGTGGCGATGGTCAATCCGATCACCGATGACATTGAGCTGTCGGATGCGTTGATGGAGATCGTCAACGCGCACTTTGCCTGAAGCTACTGCGCGTCTGATGAGCTGCGTCGCGTGCTCGTCAAATAACTCGCCTAACTGCGGGTTATGTCTCGTCATTTGACTGCGCTGCTCCTTGCTCATCAGCCTGCTCGCTACGCTTCAGGAGCCAGTGGTCTTTTATCAATTTCACGTTTTTGAATGAAAAACACTCCTGCCATCGACAAGGCACTTGCTGATCTGAAAGATCAGAGCGTCGTCGCGCACCGCGAGGTCGAGGCGGTGCTGCCGGTGATCATCCGGCATGGCGAAGAGACTGCGTTGCAATGGCTGGCGGCCTGCGCAGCGCTGTTTTCATTCGAACGCGAAGCCGGCAAGGCCTTTATTCGCGGCAGCCTGGAAGCAGAGCAGGTTTCGGAGACGGTGCTGCAGTGGACGGCACAGGCCCTGGCCTTCATGCAGTGGCGGGCATCGTGGCGTGCCCTGGAGGGCTTCATGGCCAACCTCGCGCGAGCCTACGGTTCGCTTGGTCATGCTGGCGAGCAGCGCTGGGCTGACATCGGTTTCGGCTGGTGCGGTCGCCAGATCGAGAGCGGCGCGGCGTACTTCATGACGCCGGTGCTGGAACTTGCCGGTCGCCACGGCGGCATTACCGCAATCGAGCAGCTGGCTGCTCCCGCCGATGAACTGTACGAATCGCGGAAACTGATGCTGTCCACCTACCTGCCGGGGGCGATCCGCGTGCGCAACCTGCTCGGTGCACAGGCGATCTTGCCGTGGGCATCCCGCGGTGCCGACATCATGCAGGCCGGGCGAGCGCGCGGAGAGGCCTACTTCCGGCTCGAATCCGAAGAGAGCCTGTCGCTGCTACTGGAGCACCTGCCGGGTTACCGGTTGACCGACCGCAACCGGCTGCTGGCGATGCTGCTCGATGTCTGGTTCGGTGGTGCGTTCGAGCTCAAGGAAAGCAACTGGTCACCCGAGCAGGGGCGGCCGTTCATCGAAACCGACGGTCGCAGCATTTTTTTTCCGGCGGTGATGGCGGACCGTGAAGAGGCCATACTCGCGCTCCTGCATACCGCTGCGCACATGCGCTATCGCACGTTCGACCGCGAGGCGATGCAGGAGATGTTCGCGGAATCGAAAATCGATTTTCCGGCGAGCGGGGCAGTGTCCTGGGCTGCGCTGTTCATGCGTTTTGGTGATGATGCGCTGCGGTTCCAGCTGATTTTTGATATTTGCGAAGATCTTCGCGTCGATTTCCGTGTTCAGCGCGACGTGCCCAACTACCTGCGGCGCATGCTGCGTGCCGCGCGCAGTCTGATCCGCAGCCATCCCGACAGCCAGCCGTATTTCGATCTGGCCGTGGCCAGCCTCGAGAGCGCGCTTTCACATGTTGCCGGCGAAACGGCTGATCCGCGCTTTGCACCGTTGTTCGCTGATGGCGCCACGGTCGCCGACGCCTGGCGCACTGCCCTGAAGATTTATTCCGGCACCGCGCTGCCAGAGATTACCGATCTCGAGTCTTTTCATGCCGCCTACCTGCCGGGGCGTTCGCCGAACGCGACGCGGATGGCACATCCGCAGGAAAAGGACGACAGCGATCAGCAGACGCAGGCCGGGGCCGACCAACAGAGTCAGCCGCAGGAAGACGGGGAAGAGGAATCCGAGCAGCCGCAGAATGCCGAGTCGGGCGACGAGCGCGAGGACGGCGAGAAGAAGGAAGTGCCCAGTTACGGGGATTCGTCAGGACAGTCGGCGCGCGCCTCCGGACAGAGCGACAAGGAAGCGCCCAACCAGGGCAGCAGCGACAAGGGTATACCGTACCCCGAGTGGGATTACCGCGAGTCGCGATACAAGCGCAACTGGAGCTGGGTGCAGGAGAAGCGTCTCGCAGAATCCAACATGAGCGAGACCAACAAGCTGATGCGGCAATATGCCAACGCGCTGAAACGGCTGAAGAAGGCCATCCAGTCGCAGAAGCCGACACGCGCTGCGCCGCTGACGCAGCAGCTCGATGGCGACGACATGGATCTCAACGCTGTAGTCGCCTTCGTTGCCGAGAAACGCGCCGGCCGCTCTCCGCGCCCGAACATCTACAAGCGTCGCGAAATCCGCCAGCGCGAGGTGGCGGTGACATTGCTCGCCGATATGTCGACCTCGATCATGCAGCACCTGCCGGAAGGCGGTGGTCGCCTGGTCGACCGCGTGCGCGCCGGCGTGCTGCTGTTTGCCGAAAGCATGGAGGAAGTCGGCGATGCCTATTCGATCGCCGGTTTCTGCTCGAAATACCGCGACAATGTCAGCTATTACACGCTCAAGGGCTTCAACGAAACGCTTTCGGAGGATATCCGCGCGCAGATCGGCGGCATGTCGGGGCGGCTGGCCACGCGCATGGGCGCGGCGATCCGTCATGCCACGGCGCGTTTCGAGGGGGTGGAAAGCCGGCGCCGCCTGCTGCTGCTGCTCTCCGACGGTCGGCCCGAGGACTACGATGATGGCGGCGACCGTCGCTACCTGCACGAGGATACGCGGATGGCGGTCAAGGAGGCGGTGGCCAAGGGCGTGCATCCGTTCTGCATAACCGTCGACACCATGGCCAACCAGTACCTGCCGCAGATCTTCGGGCCCGGCCACTACCTGGTGCTCGATCACATCAACAGCCTGCCCAACAAGCTGCCCGAGATTTATCTGCGGTTGCGGCGCTGAGCGACTGGGGGAATCTGTGCGATGAACGGTGAATTGTGGGAAATGATGTTCAGGCTGGGCGCGGCACTGGTGGCGGGCGGGCTGATCGGCCTGGAGCGCAGCTATCACGGCCGTCCGGCGGGGTTCCGAACCCACACGCTGGTGTGCCTGGCATCCGCCTTGCTGATGCTGGTTACTGTCTACGAAAGTCAGTGGTTTCAGGGCAGTTCTCGGGTGGTGGTCGATCCCACGCGCATGGCGCAGGGCATCATGACCGGCATCGGTTTTCTCGGTGCGGGCGTGATCATGCGCGAAGGCCTGTCGGTGCGCGGACTGACCACGGCCGCTTCGATCTGGGTGACGGCTGCGATCGGTATCTTGTTCGGTATCGGGTTCAACATTCCTGCATTGCTGGCGGTGGCCGCGACATTGGGTACGCTGTCATCCTTCCGCTGGATCGAGAGCCGGATGCCCACCGAGTTCTACGCGCAGTTCCATGTCAAGTTCAGGCGTTCGAACCTGATGGCTGAGGAGGAATTGCGGGCGATTGTCAGGGCCGTGGGGTTTTCGATTGCCAACATGACCTATGAGCTGACTGATGGCGGTGAAAGTTTTGAATACCGCATGGGGATCAAAACACTCAATCCCGGAAACATGCATGCGCTGTCGGAACGGCTGAAAGCCGAAACGGCTGTTGTCGAGTTCAGCCTGACGCCCGTCGGTGCCTGAGACTGTTCCCCTGGTTGCGGGGTTTGCGACGCGCGCCGCGACCGCGGAGTATGTGCGCACGACCGGCACCAGCTGCGGTGAAGGTCATTACAGTGATTTTCTCAATCAGCATCTGCAGCTTTCTTCGCTGGGGCTGGGCACGTTCCCCGGTGCTGCAACAGATGAAGTTGATGCGGCTTGTGCAGAGACGATCGAGCGGGGACTGCGCAACGGGATCAATGTCATCGATACCGCTGCGCATTATCGCTACGGCCGGTCAATGCGTGCCGTGGGTGAAGGTTTGCGCCGGGCGTTTGCGAAGGAGGTCCGGCGCGACCAGGTTTATGTGATCGGCAAGGGTGGGTTTCTGCGTTTCGACGACGGCCCGCCCGCAGACATTGATGCATGGTTCGAACGGCAGATCGCGCGCAAGGGGCTGGGTACAAACGAGGATCTTACCGGGGTGCATTGTCTGGCGCCCGGATACATCGCGCAGCAGATTGACCAAATGCGCGCGGCTACCGGACTGGAGACGCTGGATGCTTTCCTGATCGATCAGCCCGAGGTGCATATCCCGCGCCTGGGGAAAGAGGTTCTGAACCGGCGCCTGCAAAGTGTGTTCGCGGTGTGCGAACAGGCGGTCCGGCAGAACAAGATCCGCAGCTACGGCATATCGACTTTCGACGGTTTCCGCGTCGAAACCGATCATGCGCTGTTCCAGTCGCTGGCTTCGCTGCTCGGCCTGGCGGAGAATGCGGCGCGGACCGTCGGCAGCGACGGGCACCATTTTCGGGTTGTGCAGCTGCCGTTCAATGCCTTGATGAACGAAGGTTTCACCCGCTTCAACCAGGCTACCGGTCAGGGCAATGTTGCCTCGACTTTGCAGGCTGCCTACCAGCTGCGCCTGTTTGTGGTCGGCAGCCATGGCCTGGCGAAAGGGAAACTCGCCGCCACGGACATCGAACTGCTGCGCGGTGCGATTCCGGATTGCCGGAACGAGGCACAGAGAGCCCTGCAGTTCAACCGTTCAACTCCGGGCCTCGGCGTCAGCCTGGCCGGGATCAGCGCCACGGCACATCTGGATGATTTGATTGAGGTATCACGCCTGCCGCCGATGAAACGTGAAAACTATCTGCAACTCTACCGGCGCACGGAGTAGCGGGATGCGCTTTTCACGGGGGCTGGCTTGTTGCACAATCCAATAAGGGATTTTTGATCTGAGAGGAGTCCAACATGAGTCATACGCTCGAACAGTTTGCCACCCGTTGCCACGACCTGATCAAGGCCGAACCAGGGCCGGCCGGGCGCAAGAAGGTGGCGGCACTGCTGCAGGAAGTGCTGAAGGACAAATCGTTTATCGACAAGCACGTCGATCCCAGCGTCGGAGAGCGCAAGATTCTTTACGAGGATCCGGAGTTCGGGTTCTGCATACTCGCGCACGACTATACCGACGCCAAGACCAGCGGGCCGCATGATCACGCACATTCCTGGGCAATCTACGGCCAGGCGCGCGGGGAGACCGAGATGCGCGATTACCAGTTGCTGGAACCGGCCAGCGCCGACAAGCCGGGCAAGGTCAAGGTGACGCGTTCCTACAAGCTGACGCCAGGCATCGCCCATGTTTACAATGAGGGCGACCTGCATTCGCCGAAACGCACCGGACCGACCAGCCTGATCCGCATCGAAGGCACCAACATGGCCAAGGTGAAGCGTTTCAAGTACGAAGCTGTGTAGCTGTATTCCTTCAATGAAAAAGGCCGCCCGCGGGCGGCCTTTTTGTTGCCCGGTGCATGTTCAATGGTGCGCGTCAGCGGGGATGACCGGCAACGGGCCGCTGGCGACGTTGTGCAGGTGACGTTTGCGTACCAGGATCATGGACAGGGTGACGAACAGGCCGAACATCGTGATGACGATATAGATAGACAGGTTCAGCCAGATCAGCAGCGCATAAAGGCCCAGCATCACCAGGATCGACAGGTTTTCGTTGAAGTTCTGCACCGCGATCGAATGACCGGCGCCCATCAGGATATGGCCGCGATGCTGGAGCAATGCGTTCATCGGCACCACGAAGAAGCCGGCAAGGCCGCCGATCAGTATCAGCAGCGGAATGGCGATGAGCAGGTTGGTCACGAAGTTCATGATGATGACGATCAGGCCCATGGCAATGCCTACGGGGACCACGTTGACGGCGCGGTTGAGCGGCACCAGTTTTGCAGCGATGACCGCACCTGCAGCAATGCCGACGGCGCAGACACCCTGGAGTATGGTGGCCTGGGACAGGTTGTAGCCGAGGGCGACTTCAGCCCATTTAAGCACGATGAATTGCAGTGTCGCGCCGGCGCCCCAGAACAGCGTGGTCGTCGCCAGCGAAATCTGTCCGAGCTTGTCGGTCCACAGCAGTTTCACGCAATGTGCGAATTCGCGTACCAGATAGAGGGGGTTCTTGCTCGGTGCGCGATGATCGACGCCGGTGTCGGGGATGTAGAGATTGAATACGGCGGCAATCCCGTAGAGCACCATGATGATGGCAATGGCAGCTTCGGCAGGTGTGTCCACTCCGGTGTCCAGCATGGGCAAGTCGAAGGAAAGCAGGCTGGCGGATACGGTGGAGCTGATCAGTGCGCCACCCAACAGGGTGCCGAGGATGATCGAGCTGACGGTCAGCCCTTCGATCCAGCCATTGGCGACGACCAGCTTGTGATGCGGCAGGTATTCGGTAAGGATGCCGTACTTGGCCGGCGAGTAGGCGGCGGCGCCGAGTCCGACCACGGCATAGGCCAGCAGAATGGCGGCGTAGGGCTGCATTCCGGGGATGGACCACCAATCATGGAAAAACATCAGCAGGCAACCCGCGATCTTGATGGTATTGGTAACGAACATCACCCGGCCCTTGGGCATGGAGTCTGCAAACGCGCCGACAAAGGCTGCGAATATCACGTAGGAAACCGTGAAAAAGAATTTCAGCAGCGGTGTCATCCACTCGGGGGCCAGCATGCTGACCAGCAGCGCAATTGCCGCTACCAGCAGTGCGTTGTCTGCCAGCGACGAGAAAAACTGCGCCGCCATGATGATGTAGAAGCCTAATGGCATGGTCTTGATGCCGCCGGGTCCGGTGTTCGATTGGTGCTGGTTGTGTGCCGGAATGGCCCGGCAGTCACACGGTTGATCTCGGTGTTACGCCTTGCAAAACAACAGCCTGCAATGAGACGCGGCTTTATATCACAGTTGCCGCGTGTTTATTGCGATTTTCCCCTGTTTTCCCTCTTGCGGGCCGCGATCTCCTTCAGCAGGGCTTCCTGCTCGGCAAAAGTGGGTATGCGGCTTGCGGGCTGTTCGCTGTCCCGATTGTCCGATGTACTGAAGCGGCCACGGAATCCCGACGGCGCGGCGGCCCCCTGTGACAGGTAGACACTGGTACGCAGCTTTTTGTTGCAGGCGACAATCCTGTTCTCTAGGGTCAGGATATCCCGCATCAGCAGCAAGGTCAGTCCGCCAAGCGCCGGCCAGAGAAGATAGGGCCAATCGCCGGTGAAGCCGGCAGCAGTCGCCAGCGCCAGCGCCGGGAAGGCCGTGCCTGTCAGCGGCTCGCGCAGGTACCAGCCATGCGCGCCGGAGGGAAACAGCAGCAGCAGGCCCCAGGCCACCGCCCGCTTTCGCAGCAGGCGTGACAGGCGCAGGTTTGCCGCCTGCAACCCGGCACCGCCCAGGTCGAATTTCTGCCATTCCCCGCTCATGGGTGCATCCTTCCTCCGGCAATGACAATAGCATGCTGTTGTTGCGTCGCGGCTTTTTCGGAACTCGCTTAACAGGTAGTATCAGCGTTCCCTGACCATCACCGGTTTTTTTCATGGCCGATCGCCGTTTACAGGTTTTTCATGCCGTTGCCCGGCAATTGTCGTTCACCAAGGCGGCGGAGCAGCTGTACATGACCCAGCCTGCGGTGACATTCCAGATCAAGCAACTGGAAGAACATTTGAACGTGCGGCTGTTCGAGCGCAGCCACGGGCGGATCGCACTGACCCCGGCCGGCGAACTGGTGCTTAGTTACGCGGACAGGATATTGACGCTGTCCGAAGAGCTTGAAACCCGCGTGGGTGAATTGACCGGAGCGATCAGTGGGCCGCTGCTGCTCGGTGCGAGCACAACGATTGCTGAATTCTACCTGCCGCAGATCCTGGGGGAATTCAAGGCCAAGTATCCCCATGTGCGTGCGCACATGACGGTGGCCAATTCGGAAACCATTGAAACGCGCGTCGCTGAACATTCACTGGATGTCGGCCTGATCGAATCCCCGTCACACCTCCCGGGTGTGCAGACGGAGGTTTGCTGCGAGGACGTGCTGGTGATGATTTGCAGCCCGTCCTACAAGCTCGCCAAATCGAAGCGGGTATCCGCTGCAGTTGTTGCCGAGGAGCCTTTCATCAGCCGTGAATCAGGATCGGGTACCCGCGAATTCGCAGACCAGTATTTCCTGAAAAACAAGATTTCCCCGGAGGGGATCAACGTCGTGATGGAACTGGGCAGTCCGGAGGCCATCAAGGGCGTGGTCGAAACCGGGCTGGGGGTATCGATCCTGTCGCGGGCGACGGTGGCCAAGGAACTCAAGCTGGGCGTACTGGTCGCGGTTCCGCTGGAGCCGCCGCTGATCCGCGGGTTGTCGGTGGTAACTCCCAAGGACCGTTTCCGCTCGCGTCTGCTGTCGACGTTTGTCGAGTTCGCAATGCAGCGCATGAAGGAACTGGCCGCCGAGCAATGATACGGTTCATCGCTGTTCAGCACAGCTATTCGGAGTTTCTCGGTCCTGTCGAGAAGCAACTGGAAAACCGCGGCATCGGCTTTACCTATTTCCGCCCCTTTACCGGCCAGTCACTGCCAGTCAGCGCACAGCAATTCGACGCGCTGTGGCTGCTGGGTGGTTCATATCCGCCCGCTGATCGTGAACATGTGCCCTGGTTCGAGGAGGAATTGCGCCTGGCGCGGGCATTTGCCAGGGCAGGCAGGCCGGCGGTGGGATTCGGTTTTGGCGCGTTGCTGCTGGCGCTGGCTGCAGGCGGAACGCCGTGCGGAAGCGAAGCGCCATACGCCTATTGGACGACAGCGCGGGCGACAGATGCGGGTGCAGAAAATCCGCTGGCACGGGCCGTCGACGGACGGAAAGTGCTGGTAGCCGCCAGCGGCCGGGTGCGTTTGCCGGATGGTGTGGAACCGCTGCTGATCGATGAAGGCGGGGAGTGGATTGCATGGCGGCAGGCGCAGGCTTATGGGCTGCTGTTTCGTCCTGAACTGACGCCGGGCATGATCGAGGACATCATCATGGAAGAAGGCCGGCCGCTGCCCGAGGACATCAGTGCAGTGCTGGAGCAGGCGCGGCAATTGTGGGTGCAATCGCGGGAGACTTCCGACCGGGCGATCGCGGCCCTGGTGGCTGAACTTGACCTGATGCGGGAACGACGCAAGCCCCCGGTGTTCACGCTGCGTACCGTTCAAGAATGACCATGTCGAACGACACCGAAAAGAAATTGCTTCAACTGCACCGTAGCCTGAGTGCCGAAAACCGGCGTTCACTCATGGCTTATGCCGAATTTCTGGCGGGGCGTGAACCTGTTGCTGCTGCTGCGCCTGCACCGATGCCGCAATTGGAGCAGGTGCCCGAAAACGAATCGGTAGTCATGGCGATCAAGCGTCTGACACGGGTTTATCCGATGCTCGACCGGCGCAGGCTGATGGGGCCGACTTCGGAGCTGATTTCGCAGCACGCGCTGCACGGACGGCCGGCAGCGGAAATCATCGCCGAACTGGAGATAGTCTTCGAGCGCCATTATCGGGAAAGCGGCGGCAATGCCTAGACCCATCACCGCAACCATCGATGCCGGTGCGCTGGCGCACAACCTTGAAATCGCGCGTGCCCGGGCGCCGCATTCGAAAGTGTTCGCGGTGATCAAGGCCAATGCCTATGGCCACGGGCTGATGCGTGCTGCCGCGGCAATGAGTGGTGCTGACGGATTCGCGGTACTCGAATTCGATGCGGCAGTGCGGCTGCGGGAGGCAGGTTGTCGCCAGCGCATATTGCTGCTGGAAGGTTTT
>JAYQOT010000070.1:0-5792 GCA_038144955.1 Burkholderiales bacterium
CCGGGCGGCGTGGTTGATACCTCGACGCGCATTCTCACCAACAAGATGGCGGAAATGACCGGCTGGATATTCGTCGTCGACAACCGTCCCGGCGCCAGCGGCTTCATCGCCACCGGTACCGCGGCGAAAGCCTCGCCCGACGGCTACACGCTGTTGTCCGCCCACACCGGCGAATTCGCGGTGACTCCGCTGTTGTTCAAGAATACGCCGTACGATTTCGACCGCGATTTCGTGCCCATCGTCATGGTCAGCGATGCGCCGATGCTGGTGGTGGTGAACGCGAAGTCGCCGTACAACTCGCTGAAGGATTTCATCGCCGCAGCCAAGGCCAAGCCCGGCAGCATCAGTTTCGGTTCGCCGGGCACGGGTTCGGTCAATCACATGGCGACCGAATGGTTTACTTCGGCCGCGGGCATCAAGACGCTGCATGTGCCGTACAAGGGCGGTGCACCGGCGGTGACCGCAGTGGCGGCAAACGAAGTCGGCTACACCGTCGCCGGCCTGCCCGGCGTGCTGCCGCACCTGCAGGCCAATCGCGTCAAGGTGCTGGGCATCACCATGGCCAAGCGTTCGCCGCAGACGCCGGACTTTCCGTCGATGGAAGAGTCGGGCGTGAAGGGCGTCGATGCCTCGATCTGGGTCGGCCTGTTCGCGCCCAAGGGCACGCCAAAGGACGTACTCGGCAAAATTCACACCGCATCGGTCAATGCGCTGAAGCAGGATGACGTGAAAAAACGTTATGCGACGGTGGGCGGCGCCGAAGTGAGCGGTCTCGGCTCGGTGGAATTTACCAAGCGCGTGCGCGCCGATGCCGCGCGTTACAAGAAAGTCGCTGCGCAGGTGGGTCTGCAGCAGCAGTAAAAGTTCGTGTCTTCAAAAAACCGGGCTGATGCCCGGTTTTTTATGGGTATCTAGCGCAGCCTGGGATTCAGCACGTCGCGCAAGCGGTCTCCGGCTAGGTTGATCGCGACAATCGTTGCCAGCAGCGCAATCCCCGGGAAAAAACTGATCCAGTACTTGCCCGACAGCAGGTGCACGTAGCCGTTGGCGATCAGCAGCCCCAGCGAAGGTTCAGTGATCGGCAGCCCGAGGCCCAGGAAGGACAATGTGGCTTCGAGTGCGATGGCCTGCGCGATCTGCACCGTGGCAATCACGGACAGGGACGGCAGAACGTTGGGCAGTACGTGGCGGAAGAGGATGCGCGCCGCGCCGTAACCCGCACACACCGCGGCCTCGACATACTCCTTGCGCAATTCCACCAGCGCCGTGCCGCGAACGGTGCGCGCATAGTAGGCCCACTGCACGACGACGAGTGCAATGATGATCTTGTCGATACCCTGTCCACTGAGCGCCAGCAGGATCAGCGCGATCAGGATGGCCGGGAATGACAGTTGCAGATCGACGATGCGCATGATCAGGGTTTCGGTCCAGCCGCCCGCGCGTGCGGCGGCCAGGCCGATGATGATGCCCAGTGCCAGTGCGATCACGGTGGAGAGCATGCCCACGCCGATGCTGATGCGCAGGCCGTAGAGGATGGCGGAGAGCATGTCGCGGCCCTGGTCGTCAGTGCCCAGCCAGTAGGTGGCGCCGGAGGCACTGGCCGCGCCCGGCGCCAGCTTGCTGTCGAGGATATCGAGTTGGGCGAGATCGTAGGGATCCTGCGGTGCGATCCACGGTGCGGCCAGTGCCGCGAATAGCAATGCAGCCAGCACCCACAGCGCGAACCATGCGATACGGTCGCCGGCAAAACCGCTGAACAAATCCCTGACGGGGGACGATGCCGTGCTCATCGCGTTGCTTCCAGGCGCACGCGCGGATCGAGCGCGGCGTAGAGCAGGTCAACCAGCAGATTGATGACGATGAACAGGAACACGACGATCAGCAGGTAGGCGACGATCACCGGCCGGTCGAGCACGTTGATTGAGTCGATCAGCAGCTTGCCCATGCCTGGCCAGGCGAAGATGGTTTCGGTGACCACGGCGAAGGCGATCAGCGAGCCCAGTTCGAGCCCGGCTACTGTAACCACCGGGATCAGGATGTTGCGCAGCACGTGCACGCGCACCACGGTGGATTCCGGAACGCCCTTGGCGCGCGCGAAACGCACATAGTCCTGCAGCATGGCTTCGCGGGTGCCGGCGCGGGTGAGGCGGATCAGCAGCGACAGCTTGAACAGCGCGAGATTGACCGCCGGCAACAGCAGGTGGCGCAGGCCGTCGGCGGTGAGAAAGCTGACCGGAATGCCGAACACGTCCACGGTGGCGCCGCGGCCGGTGGTGGGCAGCCAGCCGAGCTGTATGGAAAACACCATGATCAGCATCAGCCCGACCCAGAACGAGGGCAGCGAGAAGCCGAGGATGGAGCCCGCCATGATTGCGCGGCCGGCCCAGGATTGAGGTTTCAGTCCGGCGAGCAGTCCGAGCGGTATGCCGAGCACTACAGCGATGAGCATCGCCATGAGTGCGAGCTCCAGCGTCGCCGGCAGGCGCTCGAGTATCAGCGCGACGGCCGGCGCCCTGGTCACGAACGAAATGCCGAAATCACCGCTGAACGCACTGCTGAGGAAAGTCCAATACTGCTGCCACAGCGGGCGGTCGAGTCCGAGCTGGGCCACCGCCTGCGCGATTTCGGCCTGGTCCGCCTGCGGATTGATCAGGATGTCCACCGGATTGCCGATGGCGTAGACGCCGGCGAACACCAGCAGCGACATCACCCCCAGGGTCAGCACGCCCTGGGCCAGACGGCGCAATGCGTAGCTCAGCATGGCGCCTTCAGATCATTTTGGTGAAAAATGATGGGCAAAGGTGAATTCATCCGTGCGCGGCGTGTAATCAAGGTTCGCGCGCATTGCCCAGCTGACGACCTGGTGGTGCAGCGGGATGAAGGCGAGGTCGTTCATTGCCAGTGTGTTGGCCTCGCGGGCCAGCACTTCGCGCTGGTCGCGGTCGACGCTGGCCAGCGCCCGGGTCATCAGCGCGTCGACTTTCGGATTGGAATAGCGTCCCCAGTTCCACGCACCCCAGCCTTTATCAGGGGTTGGAGTGGCGACCAGCGAACGCAGTGCGAGATCGGCTGCGAACGAGCCCCAGCCGAGCAGCGCGAAAGAGGTTTCTTCCTTGCGCACGCGCCCGAGGTAGGCCGACATCGGCGCGGCCTCGACGCGGGTGGAAATGCCGGCGCGGGTCAGCAACTGCGCGACGGTCTGCAAAACCTGTTCGTCATTGATGTAGCGGTTGTTGGGGCCGGCGAGGGTGACGCGGAAGCCGTTCGGATAGCCGGCTTCGGCGAGCAGCCGTCTGGCGCCGGTGGGATCGTAGGTCTCGGCCTTGAGTGCGGCGTTGTGGCCGAACACCCCGGGCGAGACGATGTTGGCGGCGGGCACTGCAAGGCCTTCCATCACGCGCTGTGCGATCGCGTCGCGGTTGATCGCCATCGACAGTGCCTTGCGCACACGGATATCAGTAAACGGATTTTTCGTGAACGGCTTGCCATCAGCACTGCTGACACCCGGTGGCTGCGCGCGGTGCTGGTCGAGATGCAGCAGTATGGTCCGCCAGGACGTCGTCTGCATGACGCGCAACTTGTTGTTTTGTTTTAGTTTTTTGATGTCCGCCGAGGGTACGTGTTCGATCGCGTCGAGTTCGCCGGAGAGCAGCGCCGCAGTGCGCGACGGATCGGAAGGAATCACGCGCAACGTGACGCGATCCCACGCCGGACGCCGGTTCCACCACAGATCATTGCGCGTGAGTTCGAGGCGATCGCCGCGCTGATAGCGCGCGAACTTGTACGGTCCGGTGCCGACCAGCGCGCGGCCGGAATCGAAATCTTCCGGATTCGCATTCAATGCATGTTTTTTCGAAACGATCAGGATCGAGTTGATGTCCTCGGGCAGCGCACCGTACGGATACTTTGTTCTGATCCGCAGCGTATGCGCATCGACGACGGTGGCGGTTTCGATGGCACGCACGTAGGAGGCGAAGCC
Source organism: Burkholderiales bacterium (assembly GCA_038144955.1). Lineage (GTDB taxonomy): Bacteria > Pseudomonadota > Gammaproteobacteria > Burkholderiales > SG8-41. Next base: position 3,980 of record JAYQOT010000070.1, read on the forward strand.
GCCGGGCGAGCCCTTGATCGAAAGCGGTCTTTGCAGGGAAAATGCGGCGTCCTCGGCGGTGAAATTCGAGCCGTCATGGAATTTCACGCCGCGGCGCAGCTTGAATTCCCAGGTGGTGGCGTCGATGGCGCGCCAGCTTTCGGCGAGTCCGGGAATCAGTTTTGTCTGTGGATCGACATCGGTCAGCGACTCGAAGACATGGCGGCCCACCGTCAGGTTGGGCTGCGCGGCGAGATAGTGCGGATCGAGCGAGGTCACTTCGCCGGAGAGGCCGATACGCAAATCGGCGGCTGCGACCGGCATCAGCGGGTACAGCACTGCGACCAGCAGCGTGGAGATCAGGAAATTTTTTTTATTCATGGGCGGTGTCAAGGATACCCCATGCTTCGCGTTGACAGTGATGGCATGCCTGCCTATGCTGGCCCTTTAACGGTGGGTGATTTGATGAAACCGGATAACGCCCCCGGCGCCGAGACCCTGAGGCTGATCCGCGAATTGATCGCGTTTCAGACCGTGAGCCGGGATTCCAACCTCGAATTGATTGATTACGTGCGCGAGCTGCTGCGCCCGCTGGATGCGGACGTGCGGCTGACCTTCGACCGCGACAAGCGCAAGGCCAATCTGTTTGCGACACTGGGCCCCCGCGGCATTCCAGGCGTGGCGCTGTCAGGCCATACCGACGTGGTGCCGGTCGATGGCCAGGACTGGACCAGTGATCCCTTCGTCGTCAGCGAACGCGACGGCAAATTGTATGGCCGCGGCACCTCCGACATGAAAGGCTTCATCGCCTGCGCGCTCGCCATCGCCCCTGAATTCGTTCAACGCGGACTGCGCACCCCTTTGCACCTGGCATTCAGCTATGACGAGGAGGTAGGCTGCCTCGGTGTACGCGAACTGCTGAAGGACATGGTGCAGGCTGGCGTACAGCCCAGTTCCTGTGTCGTCGGCGAGCCCACCGAGATGCGTCCGGTGATTGCGCACAAGGGCAAGCAGAGCTACCGCTGCACGGTGCGCGGCCTCGCTTCGCATTCGGCTTACGCGCCGTATGGCGTCAACGCGGTGGAGGCGGCGGCCGAGGCCGTGGCTTTCCTCAAGCAGCTGGCGCGGCGGCATCGCGACTCCGGGCCGTACGACCGCGGTTTCGATATCGCCTACACCACTGTGCACACCGGCGTGATCCATGGCGGCACCGCACTCAACATCGTGCCGCAGGACTGCGTGTTTGATTTCGAGTTCCGCAACCTGCCGGGCGACGATCCCAATGCGCTGCTGCGCGAACTTGAGGCGCATGTGCGCAAGGTCATCGAACCGGAAATGCATGCGGTCGATGGGCGGACCGGATTCACCATCGTCAAGATGTCGGAAATCCCGGCGCTGGATACCGGCGCCGAGGCTGAAATCACCGCGCTCGCCCAGGAATTCTCCGGCAGCAGCGACATCGCCAAGGTGTCGTTCGGCACCGAGGCCTCGCAGTTTCAGGAATCCGGCGTGCCTACGGTGGTGTGCGGTCCCGGATCGATCCGCCAGGCGCACAAGCCCGACGAATTCGTCACGCTGGAGCAGGTGGTGCGATGCGAAAATTTCCTGCGCGGGCTGATGGCACGGCTGAGCGCTGGCGGCTGACAGCTGCAGGAGTTTGTGCAACACTGGTTCGGGTTCAAATCCAAGGAGGAGGATGCATGAAGATCACCATCAAGACCGGCCGCGATCTGCTGCTGGCGGCATTTTTTTCAATGATGTTCCTGCCTGTGGTCCAGGCGGCGGGGGTCAAGGTTACGCCGCTGGGCAGTCATGACGGCGAATTTTGCCCGCA
>JAYQOT010000070.1:6296-10278 GCA_038144955.1 Burkholderiales bacterium
CAGCAACGGCCTGGTGGTCTACCTGTCGGGTGATACCGGCATCACTGCCGAGCAGGACAAGGTCGTGCGCGGTCACTACAAGGCCAGGCTGGTGGTCATGAATATCGGCGACACGTTCACCACCGGTCCCAAGGAGGCGGTGTATGTGATCAACGAATTGATCAAGCCGAATGCAGTGATTGCCTCGCATGCCAACGAAGTCGCCATCAAGGGCGGTCAGGTGCTGCCCGGTACCCGCACCGAGACGTTCATCAAGGGCGTCGGGGTTCCGGTGCATGTGCCGCTGAGTGGCAGAACCCTGGAGTTCGACGGCAGCGGCAAGTGCACCTCGGGTTGCTGATACCCGCGGAATAAAAAAATCCCGCGCCATGGCGCGGGATTTTTTTTGCCCTAACCGGGCGAATAAATATATAAGTATCTGTTTTAATTGATACTTCAGGTCACTGCCACGAATGTGGGGTCGTCCTGGTGTTCACGCTCGAACTGGAGGAATTCGTAATAGCCGCAGCGCTTGCCGTCCGGATATTCGCGACAGACACCGGGCCGTGCTTCGTATACGGTGCAGCGGCGCAGCTTGGTATCGAACAGTTTGCAGATGTTGCCGAAATGCTCGTCCTTCTGCTGGCGCAGTGCGCGAGACTTTTCCGATTTATCGTAAAAGGTATAGCGCTTTTCGGCCTGCTGGTAGGTGATGTCGAAATGTCTGGCAAGCCGCTGGATGTCGCGCTTGCCGACTTCGATCAGGGGGTAGCTGCAGCAGTAGCCGGGGCATTTGCTGCAGTCGTACTGGTTGGCGGACTTTCGGGTAGCGGTCTTGCTGGAGCTCATGATTGATGCGCACTCAAAAAATCAAAAGCGCGCATTCTACCTGCGCAGCTCGGCACAGGCCATAGTCTTTTGCTTAATGGTGCAGGATTTTTGACAGGAACTGCTGAGCCCGTTCCGAGCGCGGGGTGCCGAAGAATTCTTCCTTGCCGGCGTCTTCGACGATTTCGCCCTGGTCCATGAAGATCACCCGGTGCGCGACCTTGCGTGCAAATCCCATTTCGTGGGTCACGCACATCATGGTCATGCCTTCCTGGGCGAGTTCGACCATCACGTCGAGCACCTCGTTGATCATTTCCGGGTCGAGCGCCGAGGTCGGTTCGTCGAACAGCATGGCGATGGGGTCCATGGCCAGCGCGCGGGCGATGGCCACGCGCTGCTGCTGGCCGCCGGAGAGTTGACCGGGAAACTTGCGTGCATGATCGATCAGGCCGACGCGCTTGAGCAGGGCGTGGGACTTCTCGCTGGCTTCCTCCACTCCGCGCTTCAGCACCTTGACCTGCGCGAGATTGAGGTTGTCGGTCACGCTCATGTGGGGGAACAGCTCGAAGTTCTGGAACACCATGCCGATCTTGGCGCGCAGCTGGGGCAGATTGGTGGTCTTCGCGCCCACCGACTGGCCGTTGACGATCAGGTCACCCTGCTGGAAAGGTTCCAGCGCGTTGACGCACTTGATCAGCGTCGACTTTCCGGAGCCCGATGGCCCGCAGACGACGATGACTTCGCCTTTTTCGACCTTGGTGGTGCAGTCCTTCAGCACCTGGAAGCTGCCGTACCATTTGCTGACGTTCTTGAATTCGATCATGGCCATGATGGGATTGCCTTCCTAGCGCGGCGGCGTGATGCGCAGCTGCAGCCGTTTGACGAAAAACGATGCGGTGAAGCAGAAGATGAAATAGATCAGCGCGGCGAACAGGTACATTTCCACCAGCCGGCCGTCGCGCTGGGCGACCTTGCTCGCGGCACCCATGAAGTCGGTCAGTCCGACCACGTAGACCAGCGAGGTGTCCTGGAACAGGATGATGCCCTGCGTGAGCAGGATGGGCACCATGTTGCGGAATGCCTGCGGCAGCACCACCAGCATCGTCGCCAGCCGGTAGTTGAGCCCCAGTGCATAGGCGGCGTTGACCTGGCCGGCGGGAACGCTCTGGATGCCGGCGCGGATGATTTCGCAGTAGTAGGCGGCCTCGAACAGGGTGAACGCGATCAGTGCCGAATAAAACGGGCCTATGCCCTGGGCGTAGCTGTCGCCCGAGATGTGCTTGACGGCTATCGGTACCAGGAAATAGAACCAGAAGATGACCAGGATCAGCGGGGTCGCCCGCAGCAGGTTGACGTAGGCGCTGGCGGGCACGCTGATCGCCTTGATGCTGGAGAGCCGCATCAGCGCGAGCAGGGTGCCAAGGAAGATGCCGCCGATCATCGCCAGCAGCGTCAGGCCCAGCGTGGTCAGCATGCCCTGCCAGAGGTAGGGCAAAGCGCGCTGGATGACGTCGTAATCGAAATTGCTGAACATGGTTATTTCCCGGTCCCGATGTAACCGGGCACCCGCACCTTCCGCTCGACGAACTGCATCAGCACCACCACTGCCAGTGTGATCAGTACGTAAACCACGGTGGCGAGCGTGAATATTTCGAAGGTGCGGAAAGTGTATTCGGAGATGGTGCGCGCCTGTGCGGTCAGTTCCAGCACCCCGATGGTCAGGGCGACCGAGGAATTCTTGAAGATGGTCAGGAATTCCGAGGTCAGCGGCGGGATGACGATGCGATAGCCCATCGGCAGTAGCACGTGGCGATAGACCTGTGGCATCGTCAGGCCGGTGGCCAGTGCCGCGTTGGTCTGGCCGCGCGGGATCGACTGGATGCCGGAGCGCACCTGCTCGGCGACGCGGGAAGCGGTGTAGAAGCCGAGCGCAAACACGGCGCTCCAGAATTCTGGCATCGGCATGCCCTGTTTCATCCACAGTCCCAGGGATTTCGGGACCAGCTCGGGCATCACGAAGTACCAGATGAACATGTGCACCAGCAGCGGGATGTTGCGGAATAGCTCGACGTAGGCGGTGGCAGGACCGTTAAGCCAGATCACCTTCGTGGTGCGCATGACGCCGAGCACCGATCCCACGGTGAAGGCGATGACCCAGGCACACAGCGAGACCAGCATCGTCCACTTGATGCCGGTGATCACCCAGTCGAGATAGGTGCCGCCCCCGGAGAAGGCCGGCTGACCGAGGAAACTGAAGTCCATGGTGGCAGTGTAGCCCGAAAGCGCAGACAAAAAAAAGCGGGGAGCCAAGGCCCGAGAAAACCGAAGTCCATGGTGGCAGTGTAGCCCGAAAGCGCAGACAAAAAAAAGCGGGGAGCCTGGGCTCCCCGCTTTCGTTCAACTCATCCTGCGATCAGCACTTCATTTTGCCGCAGGGGCCGACGCCGGTGTTGTTCGGGTTTTTGATGGCTTCCTTGAGGCCGTCGGACATCGGGAAATTCAGGTTGATGCCCTTGGGCGGGATCTTCGACTGGAACCACTTGGTGTAGATCTTGTTGATCTCGCCGCTCTTGTAGATGGCGCTCACCGCGTCCGTCACCAGCTTCTTGAAGGCCGGATCTTCCCTGCGCATCATGATCGCGTAGGGGTCGTCGGACAGGAATTCGCCGACTACGACGAAATCATCCGGGTTCTTGGCGCCGGCTTTCAGGCCGTAGAGCAGGATGTCGTCCATCGGGAATGCCGCTGCGCGGTCGGTTTGAACGGCGAGGAATGACTCGGCATGGTCTTTCGACGGCAGGAAATTGATGCCCAGTTTTTTCTCGTCGTTGTAGGCCTTCATTGCGCGTTCGTTGGTGGTGCCCTGGGTAAAGACGACGGTCTTGCCTTTCAGGTCGTCATACCCCTTGATGCCGGAGTTTTTCTTGACGATGATCTTGGTGCCGGTGACGAAATAGGTCGGCGCGAAGTCCACCTGCTTCTGGCGTTCCACCGAATTGGTGGTCGATCCGCATTCGATGTCGATGTTGCCGCCCATCAGGATCGGGATGCGCGTCTGCGAGGTGACCGGTACGAATTCCACCTTCAGGTTGGGCATCTTCAGTTCGGCCTTGACCTTGTCGACGATCTTCAGGCAGATGTCGACGCCGTAGCCGATGGGCTTCTGCTGGTCATC
>JAYQOT010000071.1:0-2753 GCA_038144955.1 Burkholderiales bacterium
TCATCAGTTGCTGGCTGAGTTCCTTGGTCACCGGGTGCGGCAGCGTCTGCACCAGATCCTTGGGCGCGCCGATGCGCTCGAACTCGGCATGGATGTATTCAATCAGTTTGGCCGAGGTTGAAAAACCTTTCGGCGACGGCGACAGGATCACTGCGTTGCCGCATTTCAGCGCGTTGATGATGTTGTTGGCCGGGGTGGCGCCGGGGTTGGTCGAGGGCACCACTGCCGCGACGACGCCGACCGGGCGCGCGATCTCGGTGATACCCAGTTCCGGAATTTCGGCCAGCACACCGGTCGATTTTGCACCTTTGATATCGCGCAGCAGGCCCAGTGTCTTGCGGTGATTCTTGTTGATCTTGTCTTCGACGGTGCCGAGCCCGGTATCACGGACGGCGATTTCGGCCAGCGTGCGGTTGCGTGACGGCTCCATGATCGCCCAGCCGGCGGCAACGGCGAGTTCATCGAGTTGCGCCTGCGTATATTTGGTGATCGCTGCCTGCGCCTGGCGCGCGCGGGCGACCAGTTCGGCGACGGCTTTCACAGCAGGGGAATCAACCGTTGTTTCAACATTGGGCATGATTGATCTTTCTACTTTTTGCGTGACTGCTGCCGCAGGTGGCGGAACAGCGGCCAGATCAGCGTGATTATAGCGACGCACATCACTGCGCTTGCGACCGGGCGGGTGAAGAATATGGTCCAGTCGTTTTCGAAGCTGATCATTGTGGTCATGAAGTTGGTCTCGGCAAGAGGGCCGAGGATCACGCCCAGCACCATCGGCGTGATCGGAAAACGGAAGCGCTCGAATAGCCATCCGATAATGCCGAACGTCACCATCAGCCAGACATCGGTGAGGCTGTTGCGCGCGGCAAAGGCGCCGAGCAGGCAGCACATCACCACGTAGGCCGAGACGATGACTTCCGGCAGGTCGAGCACCTTGATCATGTACTTGGTCGCAAAGAAGCCGATCACGCACATCACCGTGATGCCGACAAATACCGAAGCAAACATGGCGTAGATGATGTGGCCGGAAGTCTGGAACACCTGCGGGCCGGGCTGCAGACCGTGCAGCAGGAATGCGCCGAGTATGATCGCGGTGGCGCCGCTGCCGGGGATGCCCATGGTCACCAGCGGGATCATGGCGCCGCCGACCGATGCGGTTGCCGCGGTCTGCGGGGCGACGATGCCTTCGGGAATGCCGCTGCCCATCTTGTGCCGGCGTTTACCGTACTGGCCTTCGATGCCGTAGGACAGGAACGAGGCGACGGTGGCGCCGGCGCCGGGCACGATGCCGATGAATATCCCGGCCAGCCCGCCGCGGATGAACGTGCCCTTCATTGCCATTGCTTCCTTCAGCTGTGGCAGCCGCGTGCGGATGTCGCCGATCTTGTCCAACTGTGGTGATTTGAAACCCTGCTCCAGGCGCATGAACACTTCGCCGAGTCCGTAGGCGCCGACCATGACTACCAGGTAATCGATGCCGTCAGCGAGTATCGGCACGCCGTAGGTGAAGCGGTGCGCCCCGTAGGTGTCATCGACGCCTACTGTGGCCAGCAGCAGGCCGGCGCAGAGACTGATCAGCGCGTTGGCCAGTGCGCCCCCGCCCAGCGAGACCACGCTCGCCAGGCCGAAGAAAATGATCGCGAAATATTCAGGTGAGGAAAACGTCAGTGCGATTTTCGCGACCGGCTGCGACAGCAGCACCATGGTCACGGCCGCAACCATGCCGCCGAAGAATGCAGCGATCAGCGTCCAGCCCAGCGCCTGGGCGGCTTCGCCGCGGCGTGCCATCGGGTAGCCATCCCACAGCAGCGGCACGTCGATCGGTTCTCCGGGCACCCGGAACAGGATCGAGGTCCAGGCGCCGGCGTAGGTGCCGGAGACGTACATCGCGGTGAGCAGGATGATTGCGGGAGTGACGTCCATGCTGTAGGTGAAGGGCAGTGCCAGCACGACACCCATCACCAGCGTCAGCCCGGGCAGCACCGCGACCAGCAGGCCGAGTACGATGCCGATCACCAGAAACAGCAGATTCACCGGCTGCATGACCTGGGCGAAACCGTGCAGCAGCAAGGAGAGCGATTCGCCCATTCAGCGGATCCCCATGATTTTCATCAGGAAAATAGTGACTTCCGCGAACGGTCCGCTGCCGATGGGCAGCGAGACATAGACCAGCTTCATGAAAATGAACATCAGCAGCAGCGAACCGCCGATGCTCAGCGCAGCAATCGTTCCGCGCTTGCGATAGCCGCCGATGGCGAGAAAGGCGGCCAGGTAGACGGCGGTGGTGATCACGAAACCGGTGGTGGCTACCAGGGCGACATAAGCCAGGGTGGCCGCCATTCCGGCTATCAGCAGTCCGGGACGGGATGCCGCGGGTTCGGCCAGCGTGTCAGCAGGATCGCTCTGCGCGTTACCGGCAATGTTTTCCAGGATGCCGTTTTCCGCATCCGGATTGTCCGCGAACAGGATGCGCAGGATTTCGGCTGCACAGACGATGAGCAGCAGCGCGATTACCAGTTTGGGCCAGAAGTCGGGGCCAAGCGTGCCCGCGCGTTCCTGGTATTCGATCTGCATCGCGGTGCGCAGCAGGAAAAGGCCGGCGAAGCTGACCAGCGCATAAGGCGTGATCCGTCGCAAGCGTTCGCGATGCAGGTTCATTTGAAATTCGGGGAATGCAGGGCGGGCGCGCCGGGGGGGGGGGCCCCGGGGGGGGGGGTTTTTTTTTGGGGGGGGGTGGTGGGGGGGGTTTTTAA